>DATJOW010000053.1:0-89483 GCA_035506715.1 Candidatus Acidiferrum sp.
AATGGATTAATGGATTGTTGGATTGATGGGGTGACGCGCAAGGACTCCTGCCATTAATCCAAAAACCCATCCATCCAATCATCCGGGCCAGCCGCATTCACTCATGGTTCAGGGCTTCGCCTATCGCTTTAACGGCCCGGGCCAGTTGCGCCTTGCTGATGGTCAGCGGCGGGGTGAAGCTGATGACATTGCCGTGCTCGCCTTCGGGCAGCAGGATAAAGCCGCGGCGCAACATGGCTTTGATGGCCCGCCAGGCAGCCTCCGTCGCGGGCCGGCCATTGGCCAGACGCAATTCGATTCCGGCCATCAGGCCTGAACCACGGCAGGAAGCGAGCAGTGAGGTTGGCAACTGAAGTTTGGAGAGCAACGCCATCAAATATTTGCCCAGCTCGGCGCTGCGTTCCGGCAACTTCCGCTTTTCGATCTCTTTGATCTGGGCCAGGGCCATGGCGCAGCCGACGGGATGACCGAGGAACGTGTTGGTATGAATGGCTTCGCCGCGCGAAGAGGGCCAGGCGGCGTCCATGAGGCCGGCACGTCCGACACAGGCCGATAGCGGGAACCCACCGGTGAGCGCCTTGCCCAGGCAGATCAAATCGGGCGCCACACCGCTGTGTTCGCAGGCAAACCATTTTCCGGTGCGCCCGAAGCCGGTGTAAATTTCATCGGCCACCAGCAACGCGCCGAATTCGTCGCAGACTTTCCGCAACATCGGCAGGAATTCCTTCGGCGGAATCCGGATGCCGCCGCGGCCCTGCACCGGCTCAACCAGGATCGCGCCGATCCATTCGCGGCGAAAGAGCCGGCGGATGGTCCATTCGACGGCGGGGACATCGCCGGCCTGGACCGGAAACGGCACAAAATGACCGAACTCGCGGAGTTGGGAATGGAACGGGCCGCGGAAGAATTCGCGGTGGGTGGCGTTGAGCGCGCCATAGCCCAGCCCGTGATAGGCGCCGGCAAAGGCGATGACGCCGTGCCGACCGGTGGCGAGCAGGGCGGTCTTGAGCGCGGCTTCGACGGCCTCGAAACCGGAAGTGCCAAAAATGACCTTGCCGGCGCCGTTGTCCGCGGTGTTGCCCCAGCGCTCGAAGGTGATCCGGCTCAAGGCGCGGGCGAGTTCCGCTTTGCGGGCGGACGGATGCACATCACCCATGGCGTGCAGCAACCGGCCCATTTGCTTCCGGCCGGCCTGGACCACTCGGGAGTTCGCGTGGCCGGCGGCGGCGACCCCGAAAGCCGCAGTCAAATCCAGATACTGTTTGCCGTTGGCGTCCCAGACCGAGACGTCGCGGGCGCGTTCCCAGACGATGGGCCACGAGCCGTTCCGCTCGATGAACACGATGTTGCGCGATTCATAATCCCGCAGCACGGCAAGCCATTGACGATTTTTGTTCACTAAACTCCCCGTTGTTCCGCCGGCCAGATGATTTTGTGCATCTGAACCTGAAACCGCACCGGCAACGCGTCGGCGATGATTCGTTCCGCCAATTCCCGCCGCGAAATCGGCGTCTGCCCAGCCGGAACCTGCTTTAACGATTTGTCCTGCTGTCCGGGCGCCAGTGGATGCACCCAGGAAATCAGCAGGGGACATACCAGATTCAGCCGGTGCCCGGCGATCTGCCGCCGGGCCCATTCATAGTCTTCAATCGTGCCGATGACGAATTTGATTTCGTCGGTCGCCTGGAGATGTTTGAGGTTTTCCCAGCGATTGCGGGCAACTTCGCCGCTGCTGGGGCACTTCAAATCCATGATCCGATGGACCCGCGGGTCCACAGCTGCGATGTCATGCGCTCCGCTGGTTTCGAGCAACACGGTGAAGCCGTCGTCGCAAAGCTGTTTCATCAGCGGCAGCGAATTTTTTTGGAGCAGGGGTTCGCCGCCGGTCAGCTCGATTAGCGGAAGTTGAGGGTTGAGGGTTGAGGGTTGAGAGTCCGAAAACGGATTGGCGAGTCGCAATACTCGGGCACGAATCTCTCCCAGCGACATTTTTTTGCCTTCGGTAAAGGCGTAGGCGGTGTCGCAGTAGGAGCAGCGCAGGTCGCAGGCGGTGAGGCGGATAAAAATGCAGGGCAGACCAGCGAACGTGCTTTCGCCCTGCAAACTCAAGTAGATTTCATTGAGGACCAATGTGTCGGACACCCCGGCAGTGTAGCGCCCCGCGGCTAAAAAGAAATCGCGATTGCCTAAATTACGGAAAGCGTCAACCATCCGGAAAACAATCTTAGGATCATGTTTCGGCTTCCATCCTTGCTGTTCGTGACAGCGGTCTTGGCCGCCGGGGCCGAACCGGCGCCGATAAAGGACGCAGCATTCCCAGTCACTATCCGGGTCCGCGCGGACCAGCCATTGGGCGGATGGAAGCCGATCTGGCGATTTTTCGGCGCCGACGAGCCGAATTACGCCACCCTGCCGGATGGGCGGAAACTGATGGGCGAACTCGGCCAATTGCGGACGAATGATGTCTATTTTCGAACCCACAATTTACTGACCAGTGGCGACGGCACACCGGCCTTGAAATGGGGCTCAACCGGCGTCTATTCCGAGGACGCCGCGGGCAGGCCGGTTTACCATTGGGCGATACTCGACCGGATATTCGACAGCTACCGCGCCGCCGGGGTGCGGCCGTATGTCGAAATTGGGTTCATGCCGGAGGCGCTGTCGGTCAAGCCGCAGCCTTACCAACATCATTGGACGCCGCAGGCCCGGTACAACGAGATCTTCACGGGATGGGCTTATCCCCCGAAGGATTATGCGAAGTGGGCAGAACTGGTTTTTCAATGGGCGAAGCACGACGTGGAACGGTACGGCCGGGATGACGTGGCGAAATGGTATTGGGAAACCTGGAACGAGCCGAACATCGGTTACTGGCAGGGCACGCCGGAGGAGTTTTTCCGGCTGCATGACAACGCGGTGGCCGCGGTGCGGCGGGCGCTGCCGGAAGCCCGGGTCGGCGGCCCGGATTCGGCGGGCGGCGGCACGAAGTTCCTGCGCGAGTTTTTGGAACACTGCCTGCAGGGCACCAATTTTGCCACCGGCCGGGTCGGCACGCCGCTGGACTTTATCGCGTTTCACGCGAAAGGGGCGCCGGTCTTCACCAATGACCACGTACGGATGGGCAGTGCGAACCAGTTGCGCAACATGGAATCGGCGTTCAAAATTATTGCGTCGTTTCCCCAGTTGACAAACAAGCCGGTGATTATCGGCGAATCCGACCCGGACGGCTGTGCCGCTTGTCAGGGGGACCAGCTAGGTTATCGCAATGGCGCCATCTATGCCAGCTACACCGCCGCGACGATCACGCGGGCCCTGCAACTCGCCGAGCGCCACGGGGTGAACCTGGAAGGTGCACTGACTTGGGCGTTTGAATTTGAAGGCCAGCCGCTGTTTGCGGGGTTCCGCGTGTTGGCCAGCGGCGGCGTCGATCTGCCGGTCTTCAATGTTTTCCGGATGTTGAGTCAATTGAGCGGTCAACGGCTGGCGGTTGAAAGCGACGCAGCGGTGCCGCTGGACTCCATCCTGAAAGACGGCGTGCGCGGCCCGGCGGATGTTTCAGCCGTGGCAACCCGGGAACAGAACCGTCTGTGCATTCTTCTATGGCACTATCATGACGACGACCTCCCCGGGCCGGAAGCGGACGTGGAACTGACGCTGGCGGGGCTGCCGCCCGAAATTCACACGGCGCGGGTCGAGCAGTTTCGAGTTGATGCCCGACACAGCAACGCGTTTGCCGCCTGGCAATCCCTGGGTTCACCCGCCCGTCCCACGGCGAATGAGCTTGCCGCGCTGGCGATGGCCGGGCAGCTCACCCGGCTGGAGCCATCGGAACAACTGCACATCACGAACAGTCAGACCAGCTTGCGATTGCACCTGCCACGGCAGTCAGTGTCATTGCTTAAGATTCAATGAGAACAGTGATGCTTTGGCCGTAACGGCGTCTCCCGGGGAATTCTGCGCGTCGCTGCAAAATGATCCAGCGCGGTAAATTTCCCGAGGCGATAGCTTTGCCGGATGGCGGCAGTGACGTAGCGTTTGCCAAGGCCGACGGCGCGGGGCAAGGCGTAGCCCAACGCCAGCGCCGCCGTAATCGCCGCCGAATAAGTACAGCCGGTGCCGTGCGTTGACACGCCCCGGACAAATGGCGCGCTCAACAGCCATTCGGCCCGCCCGTCAAAAAGGATATCCACCGCTTCGCGCGCGGCGCGGAGGTGACCGCCTTTGATGAGCACCGCTGTTCCATAGCGCCGCTGCATTTCCCGCCCCGCGGCGCGCATTTCCTCAATGGACGACGGCTTCCACCCCAACAACGCCCCGACCTCGTCCAGGTTGGGGGTGATGAGCGCCGCCAGAGGCAGCAATTTTTCCGTCAACTGCTTTTCCGCCGCCGGTTTGAGCAACCGCGCGCCACTGGTGGAAACCATGACCGGGTCCACCACCAGCGGGACCGACCGGTTAACCTTCTGTTTCTTGAAATATTCGGCGACGACCTGAATGAGATCGGCCGAGAACAGCATGCCGGTTTTTGCCGCGCGCGGCGGCAATTCCTCAAAGACCGCCTCGATCTGCCGCCGCAGCATGTCCGGCGGGCACGGTTCCACCGCAAGAACGCGCCGGGGATTTTGCGCCGTCAGGCAGGTGATGGCACTGGTGCCGTGAACGCCGAGCGCCGCGAAAGTTTTCAAATCGGCCTGGACCCCCGCGCCGCCACCACTATCGGAACCGGCAATGGTCAGCGCCACCGGGCGCTTTGCGCTTCGTAACATGACCGGAACTTAACGGTGCCGGTGGGGAACCGCACGGAAAAACCAGCTCCCGCGCCGCAGCCGCTTCCGAGGTTCAGGCGTGGGCCTTGCCCGAGGTGGTGACGCGGAGCAGCAGGTTGTTCAACTCCTGCATCCGCGGCGGCTTGCCGATCACGGCGTCCACCTCCGGGGCGGTTTCTCCATCATCCCGCATGGTTGTGCCCCATCCGGTCATCATGATGACGGGAGTGCCGGGCGATTCGGTTTTGATGGTCCGGGCCACATGATGTCCATCAATGTCCGGCATGCCCAGATCAGTGATGACCACTTCGTAGGGCTGCTTTTTCCGGATCGCTGTGCGGAACATTTCCATGCCGTCCTTGCCGCCGGAAGCCACCATAACCCGGTGATTGAAGTGGGTCAGACAATCGTTCAAGAGTTGCCGGACTTGCGCGTCATCGTCAATGCAGAGGATGTTCAGCGAACGATTCTGTTTATCGCGGAGCTGAGAATCCCGCGCGGCCGCGGTGGTTTTTTCCCGGATGGGGAAAATGAGCCGGACGCATGTGCCGCAACCGGGGGCGCTGTCGATTTCGATGTTGCCGTCGTGACGTTGCGTCATGCCATAGACCATCGCCAATCCGAGGCCCGTGCCGCCGCGCTGCGCTTTGGTGGAAAAGAAAGGCTCGAGGCAGCGTTGCCGGGTTTTTTCGTCCATCCCCACGCCGTTGTCCCGGACTTCGACCTGGATCAGCCGTTCGCCCTCCCCGTTCTGGTCTGCCGCCGGGCGGGTGAGCGAGCGGGTGATAAAGGTGATAGTGCCGCCCTGCGGGAGGGCGTCCACGGCATTAAACACCAGATTGATCAAAGCTTCCCGGAGTTCCGAGGGATCGCTCTGCAGCGCCGGCAGGTTAGGTTCGAGTTCCTGCTGGATCTGAACGGAAACCCCGTCGCGTTGCGGCAGGTCGCGCCAGCGCGGCCGGGTGAGTTCGATCACTTCGGCAATGGTCCGGTTGACATCCACCTCGGTCAAGGGTTCCGTTTCAGAACGGCGGCGATAAAATTCCCGCATGCGGGCGACAATTTGCGCAATATCTCCACCTGCCTGGTTGATGGTTTGCAGATAATGCCGGGAGACGTCGGGCAGGTTCGGCAAAGTGTTGAGCAACAGCTCCGAGTAGGCAACGATGGGGGACAAGGCATTGTTGATGTCGTGGGCCACTCCGCTAGCCATCTGCCCCAGCGCCCGGAGCCGTTCTTGCTGCACCACCACCTGTTGGGTGCGGCGCAGTTCTTCATAGGCCTTTTGCAGCCCCTCGGTCAGGCGCACCTGGTCGTAAAGGCTGCGGCATTGTTCCTCAGTGGTAATGACTTTGACCTGCAGGGCTTCCTTCTCCGAACGGACGGCGGCTATTTCCGCCAGCACCTGTTCGTTTTTATAACGGACTTCTTCCAGAACCAGCACAATCATGCTGACCGCAATGAAAAGCTGCAGCACGGCGGCCACGAAGAATCCGGCACTGTACAGGTGTTGATCCTGCTGGGACAAGGGATAGCTTCCGAGATAGAGGCCCCAGAGCAGGAATCCCAGGGACAGCATGCCGGCGCCGACAAATGGCATTTTCTTGCGCAGCCGGTAAAAGCTGACGCCGGCAAACACGCTGCTCAAACCGAGCAGAAAGAAAACCGGAATTTGCATTTCCAGTTTCCGGATTTTGGGATCCAAAGCATCCGTCAAAACCAAGGGGCTGACGAAGGTCCAGACCAGCAGAAACAACATGAAGAGGCCGAACAGCCGTTGCCGCACGGGGATGCTGAGAAAGCGCAGGCTGCCCCAGAGCAGGAACACCGCTGAAACCGCCACACAGCACTGTTTGAGCTTGAACATCAACCCGTCCAATGACGCATCCGGGAATTTAAGGCCCAAGGTCAGCCACAAGGCATAAAAGAGCCACGCCGTGGTCCAGACGGTGAAATACTCCCGCTTGGTGTAATGGTTCAGGTAATAGAAAAGACCCACCAGCAACCACACGCTCAACAACGATACCATCAGCGCTGCTTGCAGGTATTGCTTCGAGAAATCCATCTCCACGCCTAAAATGTTCATCGCCTCGTCTCCGGTTGCACTTCAATTCATTCGAACCTCCGGCCACCCCCCACTGCCCCCTGGCAGTCGCCCGCTTTGGCAAATCTGCTGCGTTTCATCACGCGCAGTTCAAAGACAGGTTTCGTCATGTGTTTCGACGTACTCGGGCTGGATAAAGCAATTTTCGGGCCGACTTAAGGCCGGATTTTTGACCACTTTCGCTTTCGCCCTTTTTTGAACCCGTTTATAGTCAGGCGCATGGACAAAAAGCAGGTTTCAGCAATTCTAGTGGAGATCGGTACTCTGCTGGAATTACAGGGGGAGAATCCGTTCAAGACCCGGGCTTATGTGAACGCCGCCCGGACTTTGGAAAACCTGGACAGGCCATTGGAACAACTAGTGGCCGAAAAGCGGCTCGGGGAGATCCAAGGGATTGGGGAAGCCTTGGAACGGAAAATCACCGAATTGGTGGAAACCGGCAAACTCGCCTACTACGACGAATTGAAGGCCTCGATCCCGCCCGGCTTGGTCGCCATGCTCGACATTCCCGGGCTGGGGCCGAAGAAGATCCGCACGCTCCACCAGGAACTGGGGGTGGACTCGGTGGAGAAACTGGAGGCCGCCTGCCACAGCGGCAAGGTCGCTGCCTTGGCTGGTTTTGGCGAAAAAACGCAGTCCAATTTATTGGCGGGAATCGAGCGCCGGCGAACGTATGCCTCAAAGCATCTGTTAAGCGATGCCTGGGGCGCCGCCGAACCGTTGCTGGAGCGTTTGCGGGGCCACCCCGACGTCATTCGCTGTAGCGCTGCCGGCAGCTTGCGGCGAAGCAAGGAGGTGGTCGGCGACCTGGATTTGCTCGCCTCCTCGAAAAATCCGGCGGCGGTGATCGCCGGTTTCGTGGCGCAACCCGGCGTGGCCAACATCATTGCCCGCGGGGAAACCAAGGCGAGCGTGGTTTTGGAGGGAGGCGTCCAGAGCGATCTGCGCGTGGTGAGCGACACGGAATATCCTTTTGCGCTGGCGTATTTCACCGGCAGCAAGGAGCACAACATCGTCATGCGCCAGCGGGCCATCCAGCGCGGCCTGCGCCTTAACGAGTACGGACTCTTCCGGTCAAAGACCGAAACGCGCGATCCGAAATTACGCATTCCCTGCCGCGACGAGGCGGAGATTTTTGCGAAGCTGGATTTGCCATTTATTCCTCCCGAACTGCGGGAGGATTGCGGTGAATTTGCGGCCGGCGAAAAAAACGAGTTGCCTCGATTGGTGGAATGGACGGATCTGAAAGGGTCATTGCACAATCACTCGACGTGGAGCGATGGCCACCAACGGCTGGAAGACATTGCGGCGTACATGGACGAACTCGGCCTGGAATACTGGGCCATTACCGACCATTCGAAGTCGTCCTTTCAGGCCAACGGACTCGACGCCCGGCGCGTCCGCGAACAGATCAAGGAAATCAGCCGGATCAACCATCGCCTGGCCGAGGCGGGCCGTGACTTCCGGTTGCTGACCGGGACAGAGGTGGACATTTTGCGCGACCGGCTGGACTTTGACGACGAGTTGCTGGCCGAGTTGGAAGTGGTGGTGGCCAGCTTGCATGTTCCCTCCAATAGTGAAGCCGAAAACACGAAGCGGCTGATCCGGGCGGCGGAAAACAAATTAGTTCACTTCCTCGGCCATCCCACCGGCCGGTTATTGTTGGAGCGCGAACCTTATCCGGTGGACCTGCCAGCGGTCATCGACGCCTGTGCTGAAACCGGAACCTGGATCGAGCTGAACTGCAATCCCTGCCGCATGGATATGGACTGGCGGTCATGGCCTTACGCCAAAAGCAGGGGGGTCAAATGTGCGATCAATCCGGACGCGCATTCGAACGAACAAGCCGGTTTTCTCAGGTTGGGGGCGGGCATTGCGCGCAAAGGTTGGTTGGAACCAACCGACCTGGTAAATACTCTCAATATGAAATCGCTGCATAAGGCGTTGGCCCGCAAGCGCCTGAACCGTTAAGCCGAACCTGTTTACCAAACGGTTTAAGCCGCGCAGATAAGCGAAAAAATGCTTTGACTGTTTTTGCCATTCATGGTTAACGTCATGCGAGCAGCTTGAATCATCAACCAATTGGCGCTAAAAAATTGAATGATAACAGGCTAGAGCGGTCGAAACCATGAACCGGTGCAATCGCGATATGAAGAACCTTTTTGTCTCTGTGGGACTAATAGCCGCTGGAACAGCAGGCCTTCAGGCTGCGTATGCCCCTGATGCAAATACAATGACGGCTGCCAAGGTGTGGAGCGTTGCGGGAACGCTGCGGGGATTCTACGACAGCAATTACCAGACCTCCCAGTCAGCCAAAGGGAGCTGGGGCTTTGAACTATCGCCCCAGGTAAACTTGAACGTCGCGCTGCAGCAAACCGAGTTGGGCGCGCGTTTCACCTTCGGAGCGTATTATTATCAGGAGCGCGAGCATTTGAATCAGGATCCTTGGGATGAAACTTATGAAAGCGATATCTGGCTGGACCACGCGTTCAGCGAGCGCTGGCAGACGCGCGCCTCGGATTCGTTCGTAGTGGGGCAGGAGCCGGAATTGATCGATCCCAGCACTTCGGTTCCCACCCGGGTGAACGGTAACAATCTTCGCAACACCGGTAATTTGTCTGTGAGCACGGTCTGGACCAGGCTGTTCAGCACCCAGGCGGGTTACGCCAACTCAATTTTCCTTTATGATAACAAGGACGGGACGGCGGCCGATCCCAGTTTGGCCGGCATGCTGAACCGGATGGAACAGTATGTGAATTTGGATTTGCAGTGGGAAGTGGCGCCCCAAACCATGGTGTTTATCGGAGGGATGTTTGGGTGGGTGGACTACAATGGCGACGAACCGATCGGCTACAAGACTCCCACCACTTATTACTACAGCGACGCTCGCAACAGCCGTTCCTATTTTGGCTATGTCGGCGCCCAGCACAGCTTGATGGCGAACTTGAGCTTTAACGGAAGGGTCGGCGTTCAGTACACTGACTTCTACAACGATCCGGCAGGCACTACCTCGACCACTCCCTATGCTGATATTTCCCTGACCTATACCTATCTGCCGGGCTGTTACGCCCAGTTCGGCTTCACCCAGACGCAGAACGCCACTGACACGACAACTCAAGGCGGCAATGGCAATCTCACGTTAAGCACGGAGAGCTCCACGGTTTATGCCTCGCTCAATCATAAACTGACCCCCAAGTTGTTGGGCACCCTCATCGGGCGCTGGCAACATGCCGTGTACAACCAGGGCGCCTATAATAGCGACGCGAACGAATACTACAGCCTGGGCGTCAACCTCTCATATACCCTCACCCCGCATTGGTCCGCGGAAGCCGGCTACAACTTCGACGATCTGCAGTCCCCTGTTCCGGGAAACGAATACAATCGTAACCGGGTGTATTTGGGGGTTTCGGCCGCTTATTAGCCAGCTGTGTCAATTCACATTTTTTGAACGTTTAGGAGGAAGCCGGGTCACTATTCTGGCTTCCATTATTTTTTCGATATATGGATTCATCGCAAACTCAGCCGCAACCGGAGAACCGGCTGCATTTTCTGGACTATTGGCGCATCATCCGGATTCGCAAGGCCATCATCATCACGGTCTTCCTGATTACAGCCATTGTTGCTACGGCGGTGACCTTCTTGTTACCCGAATCCTACGCCAGCACTGCCCGGATCAAAATCGAGCCCAACATCGTGACCGATATCCCCGGAGTGACCGGCACGATGACCATGTCGCCTTACGACCCCTACTTTATCCAGACAGAATTTGAAATCATCCAGGATCGCGTGGTTCTGGGGAAGGTCATTGAAAACCTCAATTTGAACGTCGAGTGGGGCAAAAAATACTACGGGGGCGAAACGCTCAAAACTCCCGAAACCATGGAATTCCTCAAACGGCGAATGAGCCTGATACCCGTGCGCAATACCAAGCTCATTGAAATCACGGTTTACAGCGAAGATCGTAATGACGCCGCCCGGATTGCCAACGCCATAGCCGAAACCTATAAGACGTACCGCCTCAAACAGCGCGAGCAACTCACGCTGAATGGCATCAAGGCTTTGGAGGACCAATTCAAATCTGAAGAAGAGCGCATCCAGTCAGCTCAGACGAATGTGGACAACCTGCGCAAGGAACTGGGCATAAACGATACCGACCCCAATTCGATCAATCCCAGCCCGACTCTCACACAGGAGCAATTGCGCAATTACAACGCCATGCGGCTGGAAGGCGAGACGCGGTACATGAAGCTGGAGAAACAATTGACCCAGCTTAAGGTGCTTGACCGCCAAAAGTTGCGGGATGTTCTGCCCACGGTAATTCCCGATACAGCGCTGTCTGATTTGCTGAACAAGCTGCACGAGTCGCAGCAGACTTACGTCACCTTGACCAACGATTATGCCCCAGCCGATCTGCACATCACCCGCGTTCAATCCATGATCGATGAATTGAACCGACAGGTGGACGATCGGGTCGCCGGCATCATGGCCGCTTTGGAGAACCAGGTGCAATCCGAAAAGGCGGCTTTGGATGCGCTCACCGCCTCGCTCGAGCAAGCCAAGACCAATGACCAGGCTGAATCAATTCGCGGCCAGCCCTACTGGGAGGCCAAACGCCGGCTGGCCAACATGATTGATTTTAACAAATTGCTGGCCGCCAAGATCGAGGCGACCAAGCTCGATCTGAGGATTCCCCAAAGCTCGATTGTTGAGATCACTGGTCAGGCCGAACCGGGTGAGACTCCGGTCAAACCCAACAAGACGTTAAACATCATCCTGGGGGTGATCATCGGTTTGATTATGGGAGTTGGGCTGGCCTTCTTCATCGAGTACTTGGATACCAGCGTCAAGACAATTGACGAAGTCGAACGCGCGTTTCAGGCCCCCGTGCTCGGGGTCATCCCGCAAAACGTCGGCTACCTGGTAGATGAAGGGCCCGAAAGCCCGCACGCCGAGGCTTACCGCGTATTGCGCACCAATATCCTCTTTTCCCGCAAGGACGAAAAGCTCAATACCATTGTGGTCGTCAGCGCCGGCGCGGGTGAGGGCAAATCCATTACGACCGTCAATCTGGCCACTGTGTTTGCCCAAGCCGGCCAGCGGGTTCTGGTAGTGGATTCAGACCTGCGTCGGCCCACCTTGCATAAGGTGCTGCGGGTCAGTAACAACCTTGGGCTGACCAACTATCTACTGAAGCAAAACAAACTCGAGGAAGTCATCCAACCCACGGCGGTGGCGATGCTTGATTTCATGGCCAGCGGGAAGCTGCCCAGCACCTCGATGAGCATCCTCGGCTCGGCCCAGATGAAGGAAATGGTCGCCGAATTGAAACAGCGCTACGACTTCATTTTCTTTGACTCGCCGCCGGTTTTGGGTGTCAGCGACGCGTCGGTCCTCGCCAGCGAGGTGGACATGGTCATCCAAGTGATTCAATACCGCCGCTATCCTCAGCCCATGAGCATCCGCGCCAAGCAACTGATCGAAAAGGTCGGCGGCAATCTGATTGGCATCCTCCTCAACAACATCAACATGTCGCAGGATGAAAGTTACTACTACTACACCGGTTACTACCATGGTGGTTATTACTATACCCGCACCGAAGACGCCGAACCTGTCGACAAGCCGAAAGCTGGCGAAGACGTTGACATCGTTGATATAAAACAAAAGTATTGATTGTGCGCGCCGTTTCGCGAGGATAGGGGGATGATGAAATCACTTTGGAGAGTGTGGAGTCTGGTTTTTTTGGCCGGCGGCCTCCTGCTCGGGGGCCTCTTGTTGACCGGATGTTCGTCCTCATCGATAGATCCCATTTTTTCGGAGAATCCCATGTCGCCGGACGGATCCGGTTACTCCGCCTCCAGCTATACGAACTCGGAAGCAGCCCGTCTTCACGTCGGTGATATGGTCACCGTCACTTTGACCGGGCCCCCCGAACCAATCGAGCCGCATACCGAGGCCATCAAGGAAGATGGCACCATCACCCTGCCCAGCATCGGTCACGTCCCGGCCGCCGGCAAGACCACCGGGGAACTCCAGAACGAAATCCACGATCTTTACGTGCCGAAGTATTACCGCCATCTGACGGTCACCGTGAACACCGGAGATCGGGTTTACTACGTTACCGGTGAGGTCCGGCAACCCGGTCGCCAGCTTTACGGCGGCCAAATGACCGTCACCAAGGCCATCACCACTGCCGGTGGATTCACCGACTTTGCCAACCATAAAAAGGTCTGGCTCATTCGGTCCGGCGGCCAACGGGTGAAAGTCAACTGCGACAAGGCTTTCCAGGATCCATCCCAGGACCCGATCGTCTATCCCAACGATCAGGTTCAGGTTCCCCGCCGGATTTGGTGATGATTCAGTTCAACATCCTGGCCGGCAAAAAGGCGGGCGCCCAACTGGCCGCCCGCCATTTTCCTTTTCGAATCGGACGCGCTCCGGGCAACGAGCTGCAATTGGACGATGCCGGCATCTGGGATCAACACCTCATCGTGGAATTTGACCGGCAGCAAGGATTACGGCTGGCAACCGCTCCGCTGGCTCTGGCTGCGGTCAACGGCAAACCGGTCGAAACCGTCACCTTGCACAACGGCGACATCATCACCCTCGGCTCGGCCAAGCTCCAGTTCTGGATCGCCGCCGCCCAGCAGCAGAGCCTCGGGCTGCGTGAAGCCGTGGTCTGGTCACTGCTCGCTGCCGTCACGGCCGGTCAATTCGCTCTGATTTACTGGCTGCTCCGCTAATGCCGGAAATGGCGCACTCCGGTGAATACCATGGCCAGGTTTCGTTCATCTGCCGCCGCGATCACTTCGGCGTCACGCATCGATCCGCCCGGCTGGATGGCCGCCGTCGCCCCCGCCTCGGCTGCAGCAATCAAACCATCGGCAAACGGGAAGAACGCGTCGCTGCAAACCACGCTGCCTTTTAGCGACAACCCGGCCTCGCCCGCCTTCCAAACTGCAATCCGGCTGGCATCCACACGACTCATTTGCCCCGCGCCGATGCCCAGGGTTCGGTCTGCGGCTGCATAAACGATGGCATTCGACTTCACGTGCTTTACCACCCTCCAGCCAAACATCATTGCCTGCCATTCAGCCTCCGTCGGCTGCCGCCGGGTGACGACTCGGAAATCTGCACGCACCGCCGCCCGCAAATCCCGCTCCTGCAATAGAAAAGAATCGGCTCCGACGCTGCGCAAATCCAGCACTCCGGGTTGCCGCGGCGATTTCAACAATTTCAGCAGTCGCAGGTTCTTCTTCTTTTGCAGGAGGCTCAGCGCTTCCCCGGCAAAGTCCGGCGCGACAATGACCTCGCTGAAAATTTCTGCAATCGCTTTGGCGCAGGCACCCTCCAGCGGTTGATTGACGGCGATGATGCCACCAAACGGCGCCTGTTTGTCAGTGGCAAAGGCCTTCTCCCATGCCTCAATCAGGCTGGGGCCCTGCCCGACACCGCAAGGATTCGTATGCTTCAAAATCGCGAGCGTGGGTGGGGCGCCGGAAAACTCATCAATCAAAGCCGCCGCCGCCGTCAGGTCCAGGATGTTGTTGTAGGATAATTCCCTGCCGTGCAACTGCCGGAAATAATCGTTGAACCGACCGTAGAGCGCCGCTGCCTGATGCGGATTTTCGCCATAGCGCAGTGGCTGCGCCAGCGGCGCACAAAGGTCGAGCACCGCCGGTAGACCCGCGGCTGGCTTGCTCCGGAATTCCCTTTGCAGATGCGCAGCAATCGCGCCGTCGTAGGCGGCAGTACGGGCAAAAACCTTGGCTGCCAGTCGGCGCCGGAGTTCCAGCGTGGTATCGCCGTTTGCGGCAATTTGGCCGGCAACGGTGGAGTAATCCGATGGGTCCACCACCACCGTAACGCTATCGTGGTTTTTGGCGGCGCTGCGGAGCATGGAAGGGCCGCCGATATCAATGTTCTCAATTGCGTCATGCAGCGCGACATCCGGTTTGGACACAGTTTGCTCGAACGGATAAAGGTTCACCACGACTAGATCAATCGGGGCGATGCCGTGGGTTTGAACCGCCGCCTCGTGGGCCTGGTTGCCACGAATAAACAGCAGCCCGCCGTGGACTTTCGGGTGCAAGGTCTTCACGCGGCCATCAAGCATCTCGGGAAAGCCGGTGTGGTCGCTGATGTCTTTTACCGTCAGGCCGGCCTCGCGCAAAATTTTGGCCGTGCCGCCCGTGGAAATGAGCTCAATGCCGGCCCGGACCAGGATTTGGGCGAACGGCACCAACCCGGTTTTGTCGGAAACGGAAACCAACGCCCGCTGAATTTTCGCCATGCCCGACAACATCCCAAAGCCGGCGATTTCGTCAACGGCAAATCACGGGCTGGCGAAGGAGCCGGGCTGCAACATCTCCGCGCCGATGGCCCGTTCGAGCCGGGCGCGCGCGGCGTCGTAATCGTGCAGGGCTTGGACTTCCGTCGTCCGGGCCTGCGTGAGCGACGTCTGCGCGTCGAGCACGTCGAGCTGGGTGCCGGTGCCGGCATCGGCACGGGCTTTGGCTTCACGCAGCGCTTCCTCGGCCTCCTCCTGCACCTTGGTCTGCGATTCCAAGGTCTCCCGGGCGGTGAGGAAATCGGAATACGTCGTGCGCACCTCCAGTTCGATTTGCCGTCCTTTGTCCTCCAAGTCGGTTTTGGATTTGGCATAATTCGCCTTGGCCTGGATGACTTTGCCGCGCGTCAGCATCCCGTCAAAAAGGTCCCAACTTAATTGGGCGCCGACGTTATAGCCGTCGATTGAATGGTCCAACTCAACAGGGGGTGTGAATTGCGCGTTGATCCAGGTATAGCCGGCGAATACTGAAAGATTGGGCTTGTAGCCGGCCTTGGCCGTGACAACGCTTAAGCGCTGCAACTCCTCCGTCTGGCGCAACGCGATGAGTTCCGTGCGCCGGTCCAGCGCCTGCTGGATTGCCGCCGGCAAATCCACCGGATAGGGGGACGCATCGAGCTTGTCGGTCAGGTCCAATGGAATGTCCTCCCAGACCGCGCGGGGCAGGTTGTAACCGAGCAGGTTGCAGAGATTGTTCTTGGCGTTGCGGTAGCTGTTCTGGGCCTGGATCAGCGCCGGGCGCTGGTTGGCCAGGGCGACTTCCGCCCGCAGCACGTTGAGCTTGGGCACCGTCCCGGCGGCGTAACGGCGTTTCTGGTCGTCCAGTTCCTGTTGGAGCAATTCGACCGAGGCCTGGTTGACGATGATTTGTTGCGCCGCCAGCAGAACATCGTAATAAGCCAGCCGCACCGCCAGCAAGGTGTCATCCCGCACCGTCTGAAATTGGGCAATGGCCTGCTTCTTGGTGGCGGTGGCGGCTTTGAAAGCGGCCACCAGTTTTCCACCTTCGTAAATGGATTGAACGAGCTGGATATTCGCATTCCAGTTTTGGTCCGGCGAACTCGGCGCGTTTGGAAAATTCTCAATTGAACTCCGTTCGGTATCCTTGTATTGCCCCCTGGCCGACAGTTGCGGCAAGGCGACCGCCCGGGTCTGCACGACGACACCCTGCTGGGCTTCCAGGTCGTTCTTGGCCTTGAGAATGGTCCCATTCTGCTGCAGCGCGAGATTGAGACAATCGGCCAGCGACAACGGACGCGTAATCCAGTCGGGCACGCTGGCGTTGGTGTTGGTGTTTTGGGCCAGCGCCGTCCGGTTGCTCAGGCAGCCGGCGATGAGAAGAGTGAACACAAATTTTTTCATGGATAAATATCCGCTACCGGCGGTGTGCCGACAATCTGCGCGACCGCCGTTTGGCCTTTTCAGGTTCGGGCAAATGCCGCATGGCCGCAAGTGAGAATCGGGTGATATGGTCCGCCAGCGGTTCGACGGTGGATGCGTTCAGTGTCTGTTCGGGAAATAGTTGGGCCACCACCCGCCGGCAGTGATGGTAAAACACGCACTGGCTGACAATGCTCAGGCTGCACAGGCGGACGCGCTCGTCATCGGGGGAACGGCCGAGAATTTCGGCTACGATGCCGCCGAGTTGAGCCGCCATCGGCCGGATCCGCTCTTCCAGCAGCGCCTCCAGCGCTCCGGTCGGCTCGATCATCTCGCGCAACATCATTTTTCCAAACCACGCGGTCGGTTCTGGATCGGAAATCCGCAACAAGAAGGAGCGGACGAAGGCGTGCAATTTGACCGGCGCCGGCGTGGCGGCGTCGATTCCCGGTAGGAGCGGATACTTCTCAAAGGCCTGTTGCTGGGAATATCGCAGGACCTCGGCATAGAGCGTCTCTTTGTCGCCAAAGTGATAATTGACAGCGGCGATGTTGGCCCCGGCGCGCCGGCAGATTTCGCGGACGGTGGCCTGCCGGAAGCCGGCGGCGGCGAAGACCGCGCCCGCCGCCTCAAGCAACTGGCGGCGCGTTTCATCCGGCGACCCGACCTCCGGGGGAGGCTGCGGTTTCAAATCCATGTTTCAAACAGATAATTAAAACATTTGTTTGACATGTCAATCCTTTTTTTGTTAAGGTGCCGGCGGCTGGAACAAGGAATGATCATGCATCGCAACACGTTGACTTTGGGGCTGGCGCTCGCCATCGGGTTCGCGGCAGGTTGCTCGCCCCGCCCGGCTAACGTTTTTCAAGGCTACGTCGAGGGAGAGTACGTCTATACGGCGGCCCCCCTGGGCGGTGCGCTGACTAATCTGGCCGTGGCCCGGGGCGCAGAAGTGCAGGCCGGACAATTGTTATTTGAGCTGGAGCGCGGCTCCGAGGCAGCTGCCGTCCAGCAGGCCGAGCAAAATCTCGCGCAGGCCAAAGCCAATCTCGCCCTTTCCGAAGCCACCTATGCTCGCCGCCAGCAACTGCGCGATGGCCATCTCGAGGTGGTGTCCGCCGAGGAACTGGACCAAGCCCGGGCGCTGCGGGACGCCGACCGATCGCAAGTGGACGCTCAAACGGCCGCACTGGACAAGGCCCGCTGGTCATTTGACCAAAAGCAGCAATTCGCGCCGACCAACGCCTTGGTGCATGACACGCTGTACCGCCCCGGCGAATGGGTGGCGGCCGGCAAGCCGGTTGTCGTCCTCCTGCCCCCGGCCAACCTCAAGGTGCGGTTTTTCGTGCCCCAAGCCGCCCTGCCGAAAATCAAGCCCGGCCAGACCGTCCAGGTGACCTTTGACGGTGGACCCCACGCGTATCCCGCCATCGTCAACTATATCTCCACCCAGGCCGAGTTCACGCCGCCGGTTCTGTACAACCGCGAAAACCGCGCCAAGATTGTGTTCATGATCGAGGCGAAATGTACCCCCGCCGATGCGGCCGACCTGCGTCCCGGCCAGCCGGTGGATGTGCGAATCAGCCCGTGATGCCATGAGTGCGAACGACCTCGTGATTGACGTTCAGGGCATCACGAAGCGGTTTGGCGACCGCACGGTCGTTAATAACATCCCGATGCAGGTGCGGCGGGGCGAGATTTACGGCTTTCTCGGCCCGAACGGCAGCGGTAAGACGACTTTTCTCCGGATGCTCTGCGGCCTGCTCCGTCCCGATGGCGGCAACGGGCGTTGCCTCGGCTTCGATATCCGCCGCGAGTCCGGCGAGATCAAGAAAAACGTCGGGTACATGACCCAGCGGTTCAGTTTTTATGAGGATCTGACCATTGAAGAAAACCTGGACTTCATCGCGCGCATCTACGGTGTGCCGGAGCGCCGCGCCGCCGTGGAGAGAAGCCTGGAACGGCTGGGCATGACCGCCCGCCGCCGGCAGCTCGCCGGCACGCTTTCCGGCGGCTGGAAACAGCGACTGGCGTTGTCCGCGTGCCTCATTCACGAGCCGCAATTGCTGTTGCTCGACGAGCCGACGGCCGGCGTGGATCCGAAAGCGCGCCGCGATTTCTGGGAGGAGATTCATAAACTCGCCGCCGGCGGCCTGACCGTGCTCATCACGACGCATTACATGGACGAAGCCGAGCGCTGTCACCGGCTGGCTTACATCGCCTACGGCAACCTGCTCACCCGCGGCAGTGCGGCAGAGGTGGTGACAGCCGCCGGACTTACCACCTGGGAGGTCGCCGGCCCGGACCTGGCGGCGCTGGCGGAAAAAATCCGCGGCCGGCCCGGCGTGGAACAGGTGGTGGCTTTTGGCACGACCCTGCACGTGAGCGGCCGGGACGCGGAAAAGCTGCGCGCCAGCATCACGCCCTGGATGTCCGGCGCGTATCGGTGGGACCAAATCGAATCGGGCCTGGAAGACGTGTTCATCAGTCTAATGGAAGCCGCAAGGGACAATTACTCGTGAAACTGCACGAATTCAACTGGCGACGGTTCTGGGCGATTGTCGGCAAGGAATTCATCCAGATGCGCCGCGACCGCGTCACGTTCGCCATGATGATTGGCATCCCGATGCTGCAGCTCATCCTGTTCGGCTACGCCATCAATTCCGACCCGAAGCATCTGCCCACGGCGGTTTACGCGGCGGACCACAGCGTGTTTTCCCGAACACTTGTTTGGGGCTTGCGTAACAGCAGTTATTTCGACATCACCCACGAAGCCAGGAGCGAAGCGGAAATCCAAAAGATGCTCGCGCAAGGCACGGTCCAATTCGCGGTGCACATCCCGGTGGATTTCTCGCGCCAACTGCTGCGCGGCGAACGGCCCGAACTGCTGCTCGAGGCCGACGCGACCGATCCCTCGGCGGTCGGCTATGCAATTGGGGCCATCAATCTCCTGACCACCACCATTTTGGATCGCGATCTGACCGGCCCGCTCAAGGAGTTGTCGGGCCGCCCTCCGCCGTTCAACCTGGTGGTGCACCAGCACTATAATCCGGAAAATATCACCCAATACAATATCGTGCCGGGACTCATGGGCGTGATGCTGACGATGACCATGATCATCATCACCGCGCTGGCCATCACGCGCGAGCGCGAACGCGGCACCATGGAAAACCTGCTTTCGACCCCGGCCCGGCCCGGCGAGGTGATGATCGGCAAGATCATCCCTTACATCACCGTTGGCTATATTCAGGTCTTCCTGATTTTGCTGGCGGCGAAATTTCTGTTCGATGTGCCGATCGTCGGCAGTGTGCCGCTGTTGCTGGCGCTGACCTTCTTTTTTATCGCCGCCAACCTCGCCGTCGGCATCATGTTTTCGACGATCGCCAAAAACCAGCTGCAAGCCGTGCAAATGGCCTTCTTCTTTTTCCTGCCGTCGCTGCTATTGTCCGGTTACATGTTCCCGTTCCGCGGCATGCCAGGCTGGGCACAGGCCGTTGGCGAGATTCTGCCGCTCACCCATTATCTGCGGGTGGTGCGAGGAATCCTGCTGAAAGGCAACGGGATGGCGGAAATTGCGCCGGATCTTTGGCCGATTGCGCTGTTTTTGATTGGGATGCTGGCCATCGGCATCAAACGCTACCGGCAGACCCTGGACTGAACCGGGCAGTTCAAAGACATAATTTGTTGGTGTTCAACAAGTTCAAGTTCCCGGCCGTACTTGCAAATTGCGCCCGCTTCGGTTCTCATTTACCCGATGTGGCGATGGTGTTGCCTGATTTTAACCGGCGGACTGATGCTGGCCCGGCTTATTTCGGCTGGAGCGGAATCAGCCGAGGTTAATTTGGATTATGTGGCGCAACGCGCCTTGGAGCGGGCGCGCCTGCCATTCCGTTCGCCGCGCGCCGACCTGCCGAAAGTATTGCGGCAGGAAAATCTCGATTACGACAAGTACCGCGAGATCGAATTCCGACATGACCGGGCTTTGTGGGCGGCGGAGGATCGCCCTTTCCGTGTGGAGTTTTTTCATCCGGGATATCTCTACCAGGAACCGGTGCACATCTATGAATTCTCGGCAACCCACGTGCAGCCCATTCGCTTTGTTCAGGACTTCTTTAATTACCGCGCCTTGCGCTTTCAAAACCAGATTCCCGCCGACACGGGTTATGCCGGGTTTCGCCTGCTGCATCCCTTGAACGAGTCGAACAAGTGGGATGAAGTCGGCGCTTTTCTCGGCGCGAGCTATTTCCGGTTGCTGGGCAAGGGGCAACGTTACGGCCAGTCTGCGCGCGGGCTGGCGCTGGACTGCGGCGAGCCGGACCGCCCGGAGGAATTTCCCATTTTCACCGACTGGTGGCTGGGCAAGCCGCAAAAAGACGACGGTCAGCTCACGCTGTACGCTCTGCTGGACAGCGTCAGTTGCGCGGGTGCCTATCAACTGATCATTCGCCCCGGGGACAGCACGGTGGTGGACATCGAGGCGGTGTTGTTTTTCCGTGAAACGAACCTGGTCCATACCGTGAACACCAACCGGTTGGCACTGAAGACCATCGGTTGGGCGCCCCTGACGAGCATGTTTTGGTTCGGCAAAAACTCCGAGCGCAAGTTCGATGATTATCGTCCGGAAGTTCACGATAGCGATGGTCTGCTGGTGCGCATGGAAAACGGCGAGGTGTTCTGGCGTCCCCTGGACAATCCCCCCGTCATGCGCCACCAGGTTTTCGCCGCGCCGAACATCCGCGGTTACGGCCTGTTGCAACGCGAGCGTTCCTTTGCCGCGTACCAGGATCCCTTCAATCTGTTTCAACTGGAACCCAGCGTGTGGGTCGAAACGCGCGGCAACTGGGGCGCCGGCAATTTGCATCTGGTGGAATTGACGGCAAATTTCGAAGGTTTCGACAACATCGTGGCGTTTTGGGACCCGGACCAGAAGCCGGAGCCCCTGCGACCCTGTCGCTTCAGTTACACCCTCCGCTGGATGGGCGACACAACCAAATTGTCCGAGAACAAGGTTGTCGCCACGCGCGTGGGGTTGGATGCGGTCGGCTCGGACCACCGGCAATTTGTGATCGACTTTGACGGACCGGCGCTCGACGCCCTGCCCGAAACTGATCCGCCCGAGGCCATCGCCAACTGCAGCACCAACGCCGCCATCTACTTCAACCGGGTCCTTCGCAACAGTTATGCCGGGACCTGGCGGGCGATTTTGAAAATGCAGCCCAAGCCGGGCAACAACGACCCGGTAGATCTGCGCTGCACGCTGCAGAAGGGAACCAACGTCTTGAGCGAAACCTGGACCTACCAATGGAGTCCGCCATGAATGGCCTCGGCGCGCTGACCGATGCTTCCGGCCATCTGGCGGGCCGGCCGTTGGAAGAATGGAATGCGGCTTATGAAAAAGTGGAAAACTACTTCCACGCCCTGCGCGTCCGCAACAAGGTCCTGCTGGGACAACTCGTGCTCCGTGTGCTCGAACGCGCTGCGGCACGCGCGTCGGCCGAACCCACACGTTCTGCCACCCAGCTCGCGGCCGAGGAAATGGACCGGCTGGTGACCGATTGGTTCAGTGAAGTGCTGCAGACCTCCCCCTTGGGCAGCGACCAGACGCTTTCCACGCGCGGCCGGCTGGCGCTGCTGCTCGCCGACATGCCCGGGCGGTGGCAGGGACAATTTCTGCGGCCAGGACCCTGGCCGGAGGAATTCGTCAGCGCCATGCGCGATAGCTTTTTGCGCGCCGGGCCGGATTTTCAGCTTTCCAAGATGACGCCTCGTCCGTTTGATCTCGGTCCGATTGCCACGCTAACGCACCTGGGCCGGATTCCTTACCTCCGGATGATCCTGGCCTGGGCCAGCTTTGCCTTGCTGCTGATCGGGGTGTTTTGGCTCACCCACGGTGGTTTCGCACAGGTCATGAACTGGTTCACGCGGTTCTATCGCTGAAATGGCGGATGCCCCGAATATGATCGCCGCCCCGGCCCCGCGCTTCCGCCGCGGCTGGCGGTTATTTTTGTTTTACACCTCGGCTGTGCTGCTGACGGGAGCGGTATCGTGGCTGTTCGCCGACCTGCTCTGGCGCACCGGCTGGTCGGCTTCCCGCACGATGTTGCTGGCGTTGTTCACCATCCTGTTCCTGTTCATCGCGCTGGGCTGCATGCACGGGGTGTACGGTTTTTTCCTGCGCCGGTTCGGCACCCCGTGGCGCATCACGATCCTGAAAGAGTTTCGCAATCGGGACATCGCGGCCACGAGCACGGCGGTTGTCTTTCCGATCTATAACGAGGACGCGGTCCGGGTTTATGAGGGATTGCGCGCCACCTATGAATCGCTCGAGAAAACCGGGCAGTTGGAACGCTTCGACTTTTTCATCCTCAGCGATTCCACCAACCCGGACAAGCAGGCCGAGGAGGAACGTCGCTGGTGCGATCTGGCCCGCGAACTGGATGCGCTGGGCCGCATTTATTACCGCCGCCGCCTGGCCAACGAGGGTCGCAAGAGCGGCAACGTCCGCGATTTTCTCAACGCCTGGGGGCGCCGCTACCGGTATTTCATGGTCTGTGACGCCGACAGCGTCATGCGCGGGGAAACGCTCGTGGACCTGGTGAAGCTGATGGAGGTCCATCCGACCGCCGGCATGATTCAAACGGTGCCCGCGGTGGTGAATGCCGAATCGTGGTTCGGTCGCATGCAGCAGTTTGCCAACCGCCTGTACGCGCCGGTGTTCATCGCCGGCTTGAATTACTGGGCGCTCGACCATGGCAATTACTGGGGCCACAACGCCCTCATCCGCACCGAACCGTTCATGCAGTTTTGCGATCTGCCGCAACTCCCCGGCCGGAAGCCCTTTGGCGGCCAGATTCTGAGCCATGATTTCGTGGAAGCCGCCCTGATGCTGCGCGAAAACCGCGAAGTCTGGTTCGCCTACGATCTCGAAGGCAGTTACGAGGAAGTGCCTCAAGGCATGATTGAAAATGCCCAGCGCGAACGCCGCTGGTGCCAGGGCAATCTGCAGCACGGCCTGGTGCTGTTTGCCCGCGGATTGCGGGGGGCAAGCCGCCTGCACCTGTTGCTGGGCATCAGCGGGTACCTGGCCGGCCCGCTCTGGCTGGCGTTTTTGCTCACCTATAATTGGATCCGCTGGTTCCAAACGTACACCGGGCTGTCGGACATCCCCCCCGTTCATGCCTACACGCGTTATCTCAATCTAAGCGGTACCGCGCATGCCCTCCTGATCTTCGTCATCTGCATGGTTGTCATCATGCTGCCCAAGGTGCTCGCCTTGATTGAACTGGGTTACGATCCCCGGCGCCGCCGGGCGTTTGGCGGCCTGCGGTGCGCCACCGTGAGCGTGGTGGCCGAAACGATTTTTTCCACACTCCACGCGCCACTGCTGATGCTCTGGCACACGCGTTTCGTCATTACCAACTTGCTCGGTGTCAGCGTGGGCTGGAGCCCGCAAGTCCGCGACGCGGACGGCACCGCGTGGAGTTATGCCGTTCGGCGGCACTGGGGACATACGTTGATCGGGCTGGTGTGGGGTTGGTTCATGTGGCAGCTGGGACCGTCCTTGTTTTGGTGGTTCACACCGGTGCTGGCGGGCATGGTGTGCTCCATTCCCTTGAGTGTGTTCACCAGCCGGCGCAGCCTGGGCGCCCGGGCCCGGAAATTCAGTTTGTTCCTTACGCCTGAGGAAATTGCGCCGCCGCCCGAACTGGTCGCCCTCCGCGCCAACATGAAGGTCCATGAACTGACCGAGGACACGTCACCGCGCCATCCCTACGCCGGGCTCGCAGAGATGGTGCTGGACCCGTACGTCAATGCCATTCATGTCACCCTGTTGCGTGAGAAACAACTGAATCCGGTCTATGTCGAACAACTGGTGGGACTGGGAGCGGGCACGCCCAAAGTCCGGGATCTGGGCGAAAAACTGCTGGTAAACGGACCGCATAAACTGACACTCGCCGAGCGGCAGCTGATCACATCCGATGCCCAAACCATGGTTTGGCTGCACCACGAGGCGTGGCTGCGCCCGGGCGAATCGCTCGCCCCTTGGTGGCGGGCCTCCATCCGCGTGTTCAGCCAGCGCGACCAGTCCTGACTGCACCCCCTCCCGTCCGCTATAACAGTCCCAAAGCGCGCTGCAATTCGGTGTCCGTGTTGTAAAAGTGCGGCGCAAAACGCAGATAATTTTGCCCCTGCCGGTCAGTGCGCAACGACGTGATGACGCCCGCCTCCGCCAGTTTTTTATGCAAGGCCACCAGATCCGAACCCGGGCGGTAGGCGGAGACGATGCTGCTGGCGTTGGCCGGCGTCGCATCCGCGTTCAACACGGTAAAGCCTTTCGTCTGCAAGGCAGGCACGAGTTGCGCGCGTTTGCGAAGCAGCTCCACCGCAATGTTCTCCACGCCGATTTCCTGCACCAGTTCCAGCGCGGCAATCAATCCCACCAGGCCGATCAGGTTGTGCGTCCCGGCTTCGTATTTGACCGCGCCGGAGCGGAAGACGATTTGTTCCTGCGCGACAAAGTTCGGATTCCGCACGTTGTGCCAGCCGTAAACCGGTGGTTTCAACTGATCCTGAAGCTCGCGGCGGACGTACAGCAGGCCGGCGCCGCACGGCCCGAGCAGCCACTTGTGCGCATCCGCCGCAAGAAAATCCACATATTCCACGGGGGTCGGGAACGCCCCCAGCGTCTGGATCGCATCCAGGCAGAACCAGATGCCGCGTTCACGCAGATATTTGCCGATGATTTGGTGTTCCAGCCGGTAACCGCTGATAAAGTGACAGGACGCCAGGGCGACCAACCGCGTGTTCTCGTCCACCTGCCCCATCACGTCCTGCGGCCGGATGACGCCCAAGCCGCGGGTGTTGAGGAGGCGGACCTCGATACCGCGCTCGGCCAGCGCCAGCCACGGATAAACATTCGAGGGATAATCGTCGTGGTAAATCAGAATGTTATCGCACTTGCGGAAATTCAAGCCCGCGGCGACAAAACTTAATCCGAGGGACGTCGGCCCGACGAGGGCGACTTCCTCGGGCTGGCAATTCAGCAATCGGGCGCCCAGCCGGCGGGCGTCTTTGAGCCGATGAATGACCAGAGCTTCCTGATCGCCGAGAGTGCCGCCGCGGGCGCATTCGGCCATGGCGTCGGCCACCCGGCGCGGTAAAGGGCAGACCCCGGCGTGTGCGAGAAAAATTTTCCCGCGGGTGACCGGAAAATCGTTTCGGCGCTGCTCCTCGCTGGCGAACCATTCAGCCAAAGTCATGCCGCGAAGTTAATTCGCCCGGGGCCGGTGCGCCAAGCGGAATCAGAATCCGTTGAGCACATTGGTAACCTGGCCAAAATAACCTGCGTAAAATTGGACGATTTTGTACGCGATGATCAGCGCCACCAGCAAATAAGCCAGCCGGGGCGTCCACTGGGCAAAGGCCTGCAGCTTCCGCGTCCCGTCTTCGTGGTAGAGCCGGTTCAGATTCCGGAGCGATTCATCGAGCTTGCCGCTGATTTCGCCGCTGGCATAAAGATTGGCAAACGATTCGGGAAACAGCGGACAACGGCGGACGGCTTCCGAAGGCATCTGGCCGGCGGTCACGCGCGGTTTCCAGGCGGCCACAGCCCGGCGCAAGGCCGGCGACCCGCTGGCCGTGGCCGCCATGTCCCAGGCTTCGAAGATATTGATCCCCGCGCTGATGAGCGCTTCCAGTGCCGCGGCCAGCCGGGCCAGGGCCAAATAACGCCGCGCCGTTCCCAGGATGGGAACCGCATGCAGAATCGATTCGATCACCGCTCGCCAGTTTTCGCCATGTTTGCTCTGGGTGGCGTAAATCAGGATCGCGACCGCGCCGTAAAGCGGGGCCAGGACCAGGGCCGCGCGGGCAAACAGGAACGACAGGCTGGCCCCGAACTGGGAGGCGGCAAAAGGCAGCACGATTAAGAAAATGAAGGCGGCCAGATGGATCAGCACGACCGGATAGATGAGCTGGCTGATCACCTGCTGAATGAGGCGGGCGCGTTCATTATAGTATTCGCTGAGCGCGCGGAAGCTGGCATCCAACCGCCCGCTTTGTTCGCCGGCGCCAATCAAGGCCACGTCGAACGCCGGCAGCCAGTCGAGCCGGCGCAAGGATTCGGCCACGGTTTCGCCTTTCGCCAGCTCGCCCAGCAGTTGCTGCAACGGCCGCCGATAGGCCGCGGCGGGCGGTGTGCGCTGGATTTGCTCCAGCGCGCGAAGGAGGGGAATTCCCGCGGAGGTGAGCTGCCCCAACTGCTGGTACAACTCGGCCCGCTGGGTGAATTGGCGGGGCGAGAGGATGAGCGGCATGACGCCGACGCGGGGTCAGACCGTAACCCGGTCGAGGCTGGTTTTGAAATCGCGTTTGCTGCGCGCGCCGACAATCTGGTCGGCCACCTGACCTTTGTTGAAGAGCAGGAGCGTCGGGATGGCGCGAATGCCGTACTCGGCCGCCAGCGCCTGTTGCTCGTCAATGTTGACCTTGCCGATCTTCACCTTGCCTTCATACTCGTCGGCGAGTTCATCCAGAAGCGGCGCGATCATCTTGCACGGGCCGCACCATTCGGCCCAGAAATCCACCAGCACCGGCACCGGCGACTGCAGAACCTGCTGCGCAAAGTTCTCTCCGGTCAGCGCGATAATCAGAGGCGAAGCCATACGTCAAAAAAAGTTGAGTTTACAGACTGCCCGGTCGCGGGCCTTGGTCTCAGCCGGCAATAGCACTGTTCAACATCAGCAACATCCAAACCGTGGTTCCGATGGCGATGAGGCCCACGACCGCGGCCGCCATGATCAGGACTTGGTCCAAGGTGCCGAGGCTGGGAGCTCCCGCCGCTGCCTTTGGCGCGGGTGCGGTCGGTCGGGGTTGAGCGGCCGGAGCGGCCGCCGTCGAGACCGTACTGCGGGTGGCGGGCGCAGCCGCGGCCGCGGCCGGTTTGGCTGCAGGAGCAGGCGGGGGTGTCGCACTGGGAGCTCCGGTTGGACCCCCAGGCGGCAGCGTAGGCAGCTTGATCGTAGGCGCCGTGGATGGTTTGGGCGGCAAGTTGATACGGACAGTCTCTTTTTTGGGCTGGACCTTGCCGGTTTCCTTTTTCGCCGGCGGGACCGCGCCCGCCGGGGAGCCTGGGATGTTTTGCGGGATATCAGCCATAATATTGGTGGATCAAGATAGACGGCGGCAGCGGCGTGTCAAATTTAAAAAGCCGGCCAGCTCCTTGACCGCCCCCGGTGCCGGATGGATGGCGGCGGTTAACGGCGCTCCGACCGTTCACTGCGCCCGCCGCTCCAGCGCGGCGGGCGTTCCTCGCGCGGCCGGGCGACATTCACGGTGATGGCGCGGCCTTGAAAATCCTTGTTGTGAAATTGTTCGATGGCCTTCTGAGCTTCTTCGGGCGTGGCAAACTCCACGAAAGCAAACCCGCGGGATTTGCCGGTGGCTTTATCCAGCATCAGGTTGACGGAGGTGACGGCCCCCGCCTGAGCGAAGTAGTCCTGCAAGTCGTTTTCTCCGGTTTGGTAGGAGAGATTTCCTACGAACAGTCTGGTTGGATTCATAATACACTACGCCCGCTCAAGGGAACACGTGGGGAGTTCTGCACCGGCAGGATCACCGAATGTCACTTTCTGTTTACGGACAATCTGTCTGATTGACACCAACACGATTTGTTCTTTGAACTGGCCACAGGCTTTGTAACACAGGCGCCGTTGAAGTCAACAATAAGCAGGAGAATGGTCTCAGGTATTATTCCTCGATCAATCCCCGCCGCGCCCCCCCGAGCAGTTGCTCGATAAAACCGGTCGAATAAACCCCGCGCCGGAAATTGGGGTCCTGCATGATGGCCTGCTGGAATGAAACCGTGGTTTTGATGCCCGTGATCAGGTATTCGGACAGGGCACGGTTCATACGATCCATGGCTTCGCGGCGGTCTTTGCCTGACGTGATCAATTTGCCGATCATCGAATCATAAGTCGGCGGGATGGTGTAACCCGCGTAAGCATTGGTATCCACCCGCACCCCCCGCCCGCCGGGTTGAAAGTACATTTCAATCCGACCCGGGCTGGGGCGAAACTCGTCAAACGGATCCTCCGCGTTGATGCGACATTCGATGGCGTGGCCTTTGATTTGAATGTCACTCTGCGAATGCTGCAGCGGCTCGCCCATGGCCAGCAGGATTTGATAACGCACCAGATCGATGCCGGTGACCTCCTCGGTGACGGGGTGCTCGACCTGTACGCGTTTGTTGACTTCCAGGAAGTAAAAATTACCCTGATTATCCACGATAAACTCGACGGTGCCGGCGTTGGTGTAGCGGGCCGCCTCGGCGATTTTGACGGCCGCCTTGCCGATCTTGTCCCGCAGTTTGCGAAAGCGGTTTTCGAGCAGTGGCGACGGGGCTTCCTCCACCAGTTTTTGATTGCGCCGCTGGACGGAACAATCACGTTCGCCCAGATGAATGATCCGCCCCTTATGATCGCCGAGGATCTGGATTTCGATGTGATGCGGGTTCTCGATGAATTTTTCAATGTAAACCCCCGAGTTGCCAAACGCCTTTTCCGCCTCGGAGCGGGCCGTGTGGTAGCCTTTCACCAGCGATATGTCATTGTGCGCCACTCGCATCCCCCGCCCACCCCCGCCGGCCACGGCCTTGATCATGACTGGGTAACCGATTTGCTTGGCAACGGCCAGGGCCTCCTGTTCCTTTTCCACGGCCCCTTCCGAACCCGGCGGTGTGGGCACCCCGGCCTTTTTGGCAAGTGCCCGGCTGACCGCCTTGTCGCCCAGCGCCTGCATCGCCCGGGGGCTGGGTCCGATGAAGCGAATGTTGCAACTATCACAGACCTCGACAAAATGGGCGTTCTCGGAAAGAAATCCGTAGCCGGGATGGATGGCATCCACATCGGCAACCTCGGCCGCGCTAATGATCCGGTCAATCCGCAGGTAACTGTCGGCCGCCGCCGCTTTGCCGATGCAAATCGCTTCGTCGGCCAGTTGCACGTGCATGGAATTGACATCCGCCTCCGAATAGACCGCCACGGTACGGATATTTAATTCCTTGCAAGCGCGAATGATCCGGACGGCGATTTCGCCGCGGTTGGCGACCAGGATTTTCTCAAACATGGGCTTTTAGTGAAAAAGCAAAACCGGTTGACCAATGACTGTTTCCGCCGGCAAAATCAAGCCGGTCGCACTTTGAATAGTGGCTGACCGAATTCCACCGGCTTGGCATTTTCCACTAGAACCTGCGTGATCACGCCTTTGACTTCGGCTTTGATTTCATTCATCACTTTCATCGCTTCGATGATGCACACGACGGATTCCGGGCCTATTTCGGTGCCAATCTCGACATAACTGGCCGCCTCGGGAGATGGAGCGCGATAAAACGTGCCAATCATCGGAGATTTGACTTCCACTTCGCCAGTGGCGGGGGGTGTCATTGGCGGAACCGTGATCGGTGGTGGCGGAGTGGCAACCGGCATCAATGCCGGTGCGATGCTCGGAATTGCCGGATCGTCGTATTGAATGACGGGCGCACCCCCGTTCAACCCGCGCTTAAGCCTAATTTTTGAGTCCTGACGTTCCAATTCGAATTCCGTGATGGAATTCTTTTTCATCAGGTCAATGATGGCTTTGATGTCTTTTATATCCACAGTGCGTTTTCGTTAAAGTATGCCTAGTTCTCTTTGTTTTACCCTTAAATTGCCCTAAAATAACCGTTGATGACAGCTATACGATTAGTTCATTGTTCAGTTGTTCGCGATAATACTGGCTTAGAGAAGAACCGTCAAGCCGCAAAAAAAGAAAGTTAAACACATTAAATTCACAGTAAAATCATGGCTTTCATGGTCTTTTTCTGGATACTTTAACGTTCACTGAAGCATCTAAAGCCAAAATATATGATTTTTCACCAAACCCACTAATCTGACCACAGCAAACGGGGGCAATCAGCGATTTTTGCCTGAACTCCTCGCGCGCGTGAATATTGGAAAGGTGGATTTCAATGGTTGGTATTCCCACAGCCGCAATCGCATCGCGCAACGCAATGCTGGTATGGGTATAGGCAGCGGCGTTAATAACGATGACATCGAACTTCCCTTTGGCTTGCTGGATCCAGTCAACCAGTTCCCCTTCCAAGTTGGATTGCCGGAAATCAATTCCCACCTTCAACTCGGCCGCACGCTTGCGCACCCGGGACTCGATGTCCGCCAGCGTAGCACGGCCATAGACTTTCGGTTCGCGCTTTCCCAGCAGATTCAGGTTTGGGCCGTTCAGGAAAAGAATGTTCATGGGCGACGGGTAGCATAGTCGGCCCCGGAGGGCTTGTCGATTTCATTTGCAGTCGCCGCCAGGAGAAAACCTAAAAGGGTAAAAGCTGTCCAAGCCAGCGCCGGCACGTAAAGGCTGAACTCGCCTAGCCCTTGAATGAACCAGCCCAAGACTCCCAAAAAAATCGCAAATGCTATTGGGTCAGCTGAATGCCATACGCGACGACCGACAGTGACCAAACCCAGCGTTATCCAAGCCGCATAAAGCATCCCCCCGACCACGCCGGAATCGGAAAATTGTTCCAAATAATCATTGTGCGTCAGCCGGGCCATCTCGGCCTCGGGCACCTTGAGCCGCGCATAGGGCCGCTGAAACGTACCGGGACCGGTTCCCAGCAACGGTTTTTCCCATACCGTGGTCACAGCCGCCCGCCAGTAATCAAGTCGGGCGCCGGCGCTGGTGGCGCCACCGGCAAAATAGCTATGAAAACGCACGGCAAAAATTCCAAACCCAATCACGGCAACTCCCGCCAAAGCCGCCCCCTTCACCGGAACCGGCCAAGGCAGGCGCAACAGGCAGGTAACCGCCATGGCCATCGCAATCAGCCAGCCCAGTTTTGAGCCGGTCCAGAAGAAGGCCAGGCCGCCCAGAAAGACCGTCAGCCCGGTGACGGCGGCGGGCAGCGGCGGACGCAGGCGGCTGGCACTGGTAAAGGCCAATACCAGCGACACGGGCAGCAGCAACAAGATCACGCCCGCCAGCGCGTTCGGATACACCAGGGTGCCCATGACCCGGCCGTTGGCAAACTTGGCCAGCATGACCGGATTGGCTACGTCCACTCCGTTGGTGGTGATGATGGCCTGATCGCGTTTCATTTCCACCATCAGTTCCGGCGGGATGTTCGTCCAGCCGGCGCGCTCGCCCTCCACCAGCATTTGCCGGCTCTGGGGAAATTCAAACAAACGCTGGTTGATGCCGCGAACCAGACAGAAGGCAAACGCCAGCAGCAGTGCGACGAGAAGCCAGCGCAGGTTCCGGCCGCGCCCCAAGTTCAAAGCCCCGATGAAGTAACAGCAAAGACATCCTGCAAATTGGCAGAGGGTGATCGCGGTCAGATTGCCGTCCACGGTCTGCGTGGCGGAAAGCAGCTGCCATCCAAACCAAAGACATGGCAGCAGCCAGAGCCACGAAACCCCGGGCCAGCGCAACGGGCGCGCGAAAAAAATCCCGGCGCCGGCCAGGGCCAGCGGCCACAGGATCCAGTTGGCCCAGCGGGTCGGCCAGGCGTCCACCCAGTATTCACCCGGCGTGGCTGGTGGCGTGATCTTGTAGTCTAGGATGACCGGATTACCGAATTTGAGAATGGCCAGGCCAAGGAACAGTCCAAACGCCAGCGCATAAAGTCCAATCCGGGTTGGTGGGGTTTCGGACTTCATGTGAGAATCACAATCGCCACCACTTAAAAATGAAGTTTGAGCAGGCCGACTTCGAGGGCCAAGGCTTCCTGCACGTTGGTGTGCAGCATTCGCTGGGTCTGTTCCAGGGTCTGCAAATTCTCCAATGCCTGCCGCGAAGTGATCCGTTGGGCAATCGCAGTTGGACCCGAAATCTCCGGGAATTTCAACTCCCCGCCCGCCGCCAGCGTGCGCAGCCACACATCGCGCAACCACCATTGCACCAGCAGCAGCGTCTCCGCGCGCCGGCGCCGATACTCCGCCTCGATGGCCGCCGCCAGCTCGTCCTCCCATTTTTCGCGCAGATCCCTTTCCACTTCCTCGTACTGCTGCAACGGCGAACGCGCGCTCAGGGTTTCCTCGACGTGGGCCCGGATTTCGCCGAGCCGCTGCAGCAGAACGTCGAGCAGCCGGTAGCGGCTGAGCAGGCTCTTCCGGCTGTCGGCTGCCAGGGCATCAAACCGGTTCAGCCAAGCGCGCTGTTCCGGCTCCAGGGGGCGGGCGTGATTGCCAAAGAAGTTCAGGCGCAGGCAGCGCGACACAATGGTTTCCAGCAAGCGCTGGGGCTCGGTGGAAAGTAAAATCAAGACGGAACGGGCCGGCGGCTCCTCGAGCGTCTTCAAAAAAGCGTTGGCGGCCTGGGGATTAAGCCGGTCCGCGGCGGCGATAATGGCAATTTTGAATCCGGCCTCGGTGGGCTTGAGCTGGATTTCGCGCATCAGCTCCCGCATCTGCTCGACGGTGATGACGCGCGATTTGGACTCGGGCCGCGCCCAGTGGACGTCGGCATGGGTGTCGTGGTCAATTTTGCGGCAGCTCAGACATTCATCGCAGCAATCGGTGGCGGCGCCGCCGGTTTTGACGGGTTTCCGGCAGTTCAGGGTTTTGGCCAGGGTCCGGGCAAGCGATTCCAGTTCCTCAAGATGATCGCCGGCGAGCAGGTAGGCGTGTCCGAGCCGCCCCCGCGCCAAGGAACGCTGGAGCAACTCGATGCCCTGCGTTTCATTTGCAAAATCCTGAAAAGCCATGCGTGTCTGGCTGGATTGTGCGCGCCTCGAGCCGGGGGGCAAACAAAATTCTACTGGCCGGGGCGTTTTTTCCAATCGGTGTACCGTTCGAGCGCTCTCCGGGGCGCTTCGGTGTACCAGGAATAACCGTTCCGCCGTTCCTCCGAGATTTCATTCACGTCGGCGTGAATGCTTTTGTCCCGGTCGCCGAAAATTGGCCGGTCCGTGCCGATTTCATAGTCGCGCGCCCATAGGGGTCCGCTGCCCGGCGCGGGCACGAGTCGCCGTCCCGCTTCCGGGTCAAAGCGATACGCCCTGTCGTTGATACGGGTCTGGGCAAACCACGCCGCGGCGGCCTCGACCGCCGTCACAATTTCAGGACTGGGATTGGGTTGTCCCATGAGAAACATCATAAGTTCCGCGCTTTCGCTGCTGGCCTGGGAAGGCATCTCGTAGTTGCGAGCCGACGTGGGTTGCAGCGTCAAAGCGTCATGCTGCTGGCACCAGACCGTGCGCCGGCCACCCACGACAATTTGGGTGGCCAGCACGCAGGCGATTCCCCGCTGGAGGCTGGCAGCTGCGTGCATTCGGTATTTCTCCGGCACGAAGGCGTAGGCGCTGTTCGTTCCGGCAACCTCGCGCAACAGAGAAAGTACGTTGACCATGGCATTGTCGTTGTAGGTAATCGCGTCGTGATAGCCACCCTGTAGTGGCCAGACCTGGGGCCAGCCGCCGTTCGGATATTGGGCGGCAAAGATGTAATCCAAGCCTCGCAAGAAGGCCGCGCGATACGACGGCGGGGCGTTGGTTCCGGCCGCGGCGATGACCTTCGCCAGAAAGCGCAATTCGGCGATCGTCGCATTGTTGTCGAAGGTCCCGATATAGTCCCAATGGGCATCGCGCTGCAGGTCAAAGTCACCCGACCCCGCGTATCGCGAGTCATTGTTGGGAGCGAAGTATTCTCCCGGAGCGCGCGCGTGTTGCATCAAATCCAGATTCTTGCTCCAGCCACCGGCGGGCGTCTGAAAGGAAATGACTATGTCAGCGATCCGTCTGGCCTCGGCTCCGTCATACCAGGCCGGGGAGCGATCCAGCGGCAGGCTTCTTGCGGACCGACCGGAGGGTGGAACGATCGGTTGCCGGACGCCGTGCTGGCGCATTTCGGTCTCGAAAAACGCCTGATCCGCCTGCCGTTGCCGGATGGAACGCTGCAAATATTCCTTCCAGACGAATTGTTGGGCAGGCGGCAAAGCCGCAATGCGTTCGGCGGTGAGCGGCTGCGCCGGCTGATTGGTGCCGATGACCGCTGCCGACACACCAGGCGCAACCACGGCGGCCAGTCCGGTCCAGACCATCGCAAGCGAAGTGTGAAAAAGGCGCCGGATATCCTGCATATTATCCGATTATTCGCCGACTGAAGGCATTTGCCGAGTATTTTGTCAATTAAAGCAAAACCGGGCGCCTGTCACGAATCTGGGCAGGCGGGTGGACGTGATGCCGCAATTCCGGAAGCGCTTTTCGTCACCGGCTATTCCACCACGTCCGGATGTCATCGGCCGCCTGGTGCGCGAGTGCAGGAATGCTTTGGACCGCGGCGCGCATTTCCGGAAAAAAATGGACGGCCAGCCATAGCAGGGTGGCCACCACCGCCAGCCAGACTATCGCGTCCAGCAGAAAAACGAAGGACCACGTCCACCTCGGCCGGCCCAGACTCCGATAGCACAAGCGGCGCGCCACTTTCAGTGGGCCCACGAGAATGCCGTAGGCGATGAGCAGCAGCAGCGCCGCAATCCACACCGGCACCTTGGCCGGCAGTATCAGGCCAAACAGGGCGCCAGTGGCCAGCAGTGAGATCAACGCGCAGATCCAGAAGACCATGGCCGCGCCGTGCAGTATCGACAGCACCGGCAGCATGAAACCCATCCCGGGATAAACGGGAGCATGCTCCGTCCAATAACAATGCCAATTATACCGCCATTGATCCGCGTGCGCGCGCATGTCCCGCTTGAACCGGCGTCGCCATTCGCGGCGCGCCTTACGGTCCGGGAAGCCCTTCATCGCTTCGTAGTACCCCGCTTTCGCACGTCGGATGTATTCCTGGGCCGTCGCGGGGAAACCCGAGGCCGCTGCTTTTTCCTCCGGCGAACGCGCTTCGGGCACCACAATCGCCATCACCACATAGACGACCAGTCCCGATCCCCAAAGCAACGTCAAAAGGACGAAAGCCAGTCGCACCAGGGTTGGGTCAATGTTTACGTACGCGGCAATTCCGTTGCAGACGCCGGCGATCATCGCCCCCTCTTGAATCCGGTAAAGCCGTTTCGGCGTCCTGCCGGTTCCGGCGGATTGTTCTTCCCCTTTCGCCTCTTGTCCGGTCGTGCCGCCCGAGATGCCGGCAGGGGCTGCACCCGCATGTGTGGCTTCTCCCGGTTCCGCCTCAATCGGGCCCATCTCCGCGAGGACCGCGACTACTTCTTTCGTCTCCACCACCGTTTTGTGGCTGGCCAACCGGGTACGAAATTTTTCCGCAATCGCCCCTTCAATGTCCGAAAGAATTTCATCCCGGTCCGGATTGCCCTGCAGCCGCGCGGTCGCGGTCTCCAGATAGGCGCGCAGGGCATCGTAGCCGCCTTCCTCGAGTTGATAGGCGTTGCCGCCCAGATTGATGGTGATGACCTTGTTCATGGCCGGATTGCCTCCGTTTTATTTTTGTCCCAACTTTTTAACCGTGCCGTTGATCTGGCTCCAATACTCCAGGGTTTCGCGCAGCTGTTCCTTTCCCTTCGCGGTCAGCTCGTAATATTTGCGCGGCGGGCCGGCTTCGGACTCCTTCCATTCGTAATCCAAGAGCCCCTCGCGGCGCAGCCGGCTCAGCAGCGGATACAGCGTGCCTTCCTGCGTGGCGAATTCGGTCGTACTGAGCTGTTTCAATATGTCCGCCGCATAGACCTTTTCCGCTGCAATAATCTGCAGCACGAGGAACTCGAGGAGTCCCTTGCGGATGGCGGAAAATTTTTCGTTCACGCTCATGACCGTAACCACGCCAGCTACCTTTTTAGAGAAAGGTAGCTTTTTATCAAATCTGAGTCAAGGGAAAAATGGCGGCCTCTACTAAGCGAAACGATGCGCGTGACAGATGATGCCGCCGTTGCACCGGCCTTCGCCCAGAAGCGACGGCCCGGCAGGTGGAAAATGGGGCCGCCCGGCGATGATGGCGCCGAGGAGTTCGAAGCAATTGCCGTGGTAGACGCGGACGAAAAAGTGTCGGAAGAAAAGTCGGGATGGGGTGCGATATTTTTGGAGGGCGGAGTCCAAGACCCCTCGAATCATTAAAGGAATTTGGGGCTCGCTGGCGCTTTTTTCGCACGCCGGGTCAAATCCGATAAATTCCGGGCGGGTTGATCTCATCAGCGGATCAGATCAGGGCATTTTTAAGTGCGGACCGCTGACTGCTGCGTTTCACCGAGAAAAAATCCCAGCCAAACAGTATGCTCCGCTGGCTGGGACTTGAGGAATGAAGCTGCAGGTGGGATGACTGGCAGGCTGCATTGGTTTCAAGAACCATTACAATGCCCCATGCAACCGCTGTGCCAAACGCCGTATTCGCTCAAATCCCTCCCTTTTCGGCCATTTCAAATCAGGGAGCGCGGGGCGGACTGAAGTTTTTTGCCCGGACCGGATAAAAACACGCACGGTCGACAGGCGGTCAATGTCGGCTTCGGCGCCGGAAGAACAGACCGGCGCCAACGGCCAGCAACGCCAAGGCCGAAGGTTCCGGCACGGGCAAGTTTTGACCTTGAATGGCCAGGCCGGTGGCATTGCCCAATCCGGTGGCAAACGTGCTTGGCGACCCGCCGGGCGTGATCTCGATGAGGTTACCGCTCCCGTCATCCGCCACAAACAAATTGCCCGCGCTGTCAAAGGCCAGGTAATTGGGATCAAACAATCCCGTCACAAAAGTGCTTTCGACGCCGCCGGGGGTGATTTTGAGAACGCCGCCGTTGCCGGGGCCGGTTCCGCCGTACGTCACATAAAGGTCGCCCGAACTGCCAAAGGCCAGCGCAAAGGGCGCCACCACGCCGGAGGCAAAGGTGCTGCGCGAGCCGCCGCTAGTGTATTCGTAGATATTTCCGCTGGCGTCCGAGGCAAATAAGATGCCGGCGGTGTTAAAGGCCAGTGCTCCCGGGTGATCCAAACCCGAGGCGAAGGTGGTGCGCGAGCCGCCCGGAGTGAACTCATAAAGGTTGCCGGCGTAGTAATCCGCCGCGAAGAGATTCCCGGCTTTGTCGAATGCCAGTGAATTGATGTCGCCCATGCCGGAGGCAAAGACGGTCAGGGTTCCGCCGGGCGTGATTTTATAGATGGCGCCATCGAAGGAATCCCCCACAAACAAATTGCCGGCACCGTCAAAAGCCAATCCTTCCGGCTCACCCAGTCCGCCTGAGTAAAAGGTGCTTTGTACTCCACCGGGCGTAAATTCATAGATAGCGCCGGGGTAATACCAGTTGGCCACAAAAATATTCTGAGCGGGCGCACGAACGCCGGCGAGCAGGGTGGCGGCGCCAACCGCGCCGACCAAGGATTGACACACGACACGAATAATGGAATTGGATTTGGTTTTCATAGGGTTTCACAGCTCCTGTTTTTTCTGACTAATCAACTCCAACCCTACGCCGCCGGCCATGGTTTGCCTATCCCAAGTTATTCACATTCCGGCGTGCGCGACTTGGAAGACCTAAACCGCCAAGACGCCAAAAGCGCCAAGGTATGGCGATGGCTTAATCAGGTTGTTGCACGGTCGAGCCTCCGGCTGGACGGGTTGGGCCGGACGCTCAGCGAATCATCGAATTCATCCGGCACCAAAGTTTCCAGCCGCGGAGGCAGATGGAAGGACCGGGCTGTTCCGCTGCGACTTGCCAGCCGGAACATCGATTGCTAGTGTCGGCCGATGGCCTCAACGGGAAACAAATCCGGGACGGCGGTCCGGGCTCTGCGATGGGTGAGTTGGATGGCATTGGCGGCGCTGCTGACGGGTTGCGTCGCGTCAAGTTACCGGATGACGCTGGCGCTGGAGCCGAGCGTGCAAGATCCCTTGCGCGGGGTCCCCAAGGCTTCCGTGGCCTTGGGCCGTTTCAGGGATTCACGGACGGACGCGGCCTGGTACGTGTTGCTGTACAAGCCGAACGCGCCCAATTTTCTCAAGCCCACCGAACTGGCCTGGCTCAAGACCAACTCGGTGGCGGGCGTGCTGCGCGATGGCGCAGCCGAGGCGCTGGGACAGAACGGCTTTAAAACCATCGGCGGGCCGTCGGACACATTCCACAACGGCCTGACGGCGGCCATCGAACGGAGCGAGTTCAAAGCCGATCCGGTTGCGTCTTACCTGCTGTGCGGCGATATCAAGTCAGCCGGCTGCCGCAACATCCAGCGGCTCTTTGCCCATTCCATCATCAAAACGTGGTTGACGGTCCGGTTCGACCTGGTGAACCAGGCGGACCGCTTGACGGTCTGGCACGATACTTATACCGGGCAGACCACGATGACGAATCATAGCGGAGGCGAGTTTCTGGCGATTGCCTTCGCCGCCGCATCCGACGATGTCATGCGTCAACTGGTGACGGACCGGACGTTCCGGAGCTATTTCGAGCCATGAAAACCAAATTGTTCCATGTCCTGATGAAGGACCCAAGGATTCGCGCGATCATCTGCATCGGGCTGGCCGGGCTGGCGACCGGCTGCGTGTTTATGCGAAAGCCCGTCACGCTGACGCTCGCTCCGCCGGCGGGCCAGCCCTTGCCGGCGGGGAGCAAGGCATCGCTGGCTTTGGGCGAGTTCAAAGACACGCGGCTGGTCACGGACGGATTTGTGCTGGTGCAGGATGAAAATGCCTATGGCCCGACTGAAGGCGCGTTCGTGACGGAGAAACCAGTGGCCGAACTCTTCCGCGATGGTTTGCGGTCCGCGCTGGAACAGGACGGCTTCCCGATCACCCAACCCGCGCCATATGAACTGCGCGGGAACCTCCAATCATCCGGGGTCAGGGTGATCGAGGGATTCATGTTCCCCCGGGAGATCAAATTCTGGCTCACGGCCCGGTTTGACTTGGTGGATTCGGCGACGGGCCTTACGGTCTGGCACGACACCTACACCGGGCAGAACACGACGACAAATCTGACGTGGAACAGGAAGATGTTCGTTGTGCCCGCGTGCTCGAACATGCTCGTCAATACGATTACCCAACTGGTGTCGGACCGGATGTTCCGCAGATATTTCGAACCACAGCCAACCAACGCTCCGTAAAGGGCCAATCGGGAGCAGCGGGAATTAATTCCGAACGCACACACACAACACTGGGGGGAGAAGGGGGAACTCGTACCAGAAGCTGGTGCCGACGGAGGGGGTCGAACCCACACACTCTCACGAGTACCAGATTTTGAGTCTAGCGCGTCTGCCAATTCCGCCACGTCGGCAACCGTGCGCCAATATATTTCACCCGGCCCTGAAGTAAACAAGTTTCCGTCTGACGCCATCAAGGAAGGCGCTGTTCATGGAGGGAATAAGAGCTTGAACTAATGTGAATCCGGGTCGGAACTGGCATGGGATGTGCACTTTTCACCGCCCATGACCCAGCAAAAAAAGGTCCCGGACCTCAAGGGACGAATCGCCCGGGTGGTCGGCGCAATTTTGCTCGCCACCCTGTCCGTTCCTCCTGTTCGCCGGATGCTCGGCTCGCTGGGTTCCCTGGTGCTGCCGTTGACATGGCTGATTGCCTCCGGCTCGCTGGGCTATGGCATTTACCGGCTGGCGCACGGGAATGGGACAACGGAGACAAACCCGGAGAACCCGTTTACCGAGCCAAAACCGGAACAAGAACCGGCCTGGACCGATGACGAATCCGACAGAACCCTCGAACTCTTCGGTCCCACCCTGCGGCGCCGGTATCCCTGGCGGCATTGAACCTGGCGGGTCGGAATTTCCTTAATCGAGCGTTCGCCACTGTGGAAAACTCTTCGCGAGCGATTGATCTGGAGGAGGTTTAAATCGACGGGTTTCCGGCCAAAGGACGCAATCAAGCTCCCGCCAAAGTCAAATATCGGATTCAGGCAGTGGCATCAAATGACGGCCCATTTGTTTTGGGGGAGCCGCAGTGAGTTGGCCGCTGCCCGAATCCGGTTGGTACTTCAGCATATCCAGTGCCGCGCCCGGGAATCCCATCGCCTTTTACCGAAAAATATTTTTGAGAACGGCATCCGCGCCGGGTGGCTCCGCAACCGACGTTCCCGCCGCAGTTTTGCTTTGCCTTTGGCAGCGGCAATGCCCCGGCGACGACAAAAAACGCCGGGGAGGATTCCTCTCCCGGCGCAGGGTCAATTGTGGCTGTTCTCAGAACCCGACAGACGCCTTTTCGCCCTGCTTGGTAATTTCCTTCTCCCCTTCCCAGACGGCCAGCCCGGTCTTGGGATCGGTCAGCGAGAGCTGAAAACTGTACGTGGACTGGCTGGTGCTGCCGCTGCGCGCGATGGTTTGAATGATTTTGCCCGACAGGGTGAAGTCCGGCGTGCGGGTGGTCTTCTGGTCGGCTTTGAATTCCGCCTCCTGCTGGAGCCCTTTGGCCATCGGGTCCTCAGCGGTGCCGCCCAGGCCCATGGTGGTCGTGGTCATCGCCTTGCCGCTGTTCAAGAGGGCGACGCGGATTTTCTTGGTGAGCAGGTCGGTGTCAATCTGCGCACCGGTATTGTTCACGATGCGGCTGATGGCCAGCACCGCCGGCGGATTGGACACCTTGTCGAGCGCCCCGGACGCGAGCAACTCACCTGTCATCTTGTCGGCGGCCTGGATGTAATCCTGGATGTTGATGCTGTTGACGGACACGACGCTTTCGCGTCCGCCGGTTTGGATGTAATGGGCCTTGGTGGCGCAGCCGCCGGCGACAAACGGCAGCGCCGCGGCGAGGCAGGACCAGAGTAACGTTTTTTTCATGGCTAATTTCGGTTGGCGATGATCAGTTTTCGATGAATTTGACTCGAAAATCCTTGCAGGCCGGGTTGGGCGCCACGGCCGAGATGAACTTGCTTTCCCCGCCTTCAATCTGGTCAGACACGGTCGGCGAGGCGACGTTGTTGATCAGCATCCCGCTGGCATCGAACCATTCGAAACGATAGCTGAAGCTCTGGAGCGAACGTTTATTGTTGAGCAGTTCGAGCTGGACTTTGAGCAGGCCGCCCGGGGTCATGGATTGGTTCAGGCCGACGAAGGAAACCTTCCGGGCGAGGCTGGAATCGGTGATGACCCGCGAATCGGAGATCATCTGGCGCTGGCCCTCCTTCTGGGCGTTTTCGATCGTGTTCATCGAGGTGCGGCACCCGGTCACGGCCAGCAGGGCCGCCCCGGCCAGGGGAAGCAGAATGCGCATTTTCATTTCAATTTAAACTGTGTCACCAGCAGCGGACTGCCGGCGGTGATGGACTTGACGTAAATGATGTTAATCGTACCGTCGTCAATTGTCACCGGGATTTTTTGACCGGTGCCGGGCGCTTCCAGTTCAATCTTCCGGTCGGCCGGCGTGGGAAAATGGCAGACCTGGAATTCCTTGGGCAGGGTCGTCCAAGTGCGTTCATCGGCAATGTTCACCGACATCTGGTAAACGGCCGTCCCGAGTTGCAGGAGGGCCGCCAGCCAGTTTTGCTGGTGCGAGCCGACTTCATTAACGGCGTAGGAGCCGGCCGCCTTGATGACCGTCGAGGCGATGGTTTTGGTAATGATCAACGGCAGCTCGTTTTTGAATTCGAGGCCGATGATGCTGTCCATGCTGGCCAACAGACTGGTGGTGGCGAGGACGCCGTTTCCGGGTGCGCCGTTGGTGTTCCCGCCGGAACGGTCAGCGGTCACCGTGAGGCTGGGCGCGTAATTGCCCTGGGGCTTGAGGGTGGGGAAGGCTGCGCCGACGTAGGACACTTTCGTGAACACGACCGGTATGTCGATGCGAATCTGGTCGCGGACGGGCGCACAGCCGGTTTCGAAAATCACATAGGTCGTGGGCGCGAGGGGTTTGCCATTGATCAAGTCATTCACGGCGGCCAGGTCCTGTTTGACATATTCATTGTCCGGTGCGTAGGCCACGACGCGCTCGAACGATTTGCGGGCCCGTTCCAGGTCCGAACCATCCGCGGCCTGGACCATAAAGAACAGCCCGTCCAGATAAACGGTGAACGGGTTGACATAGTTGGCGTAGGAGCTGAGAACGCCGAGATTCGTGTAGGATCCCATCATCTCCGCCTGCAATCTCGGGTCCTGTTCGGCCTTTTTGATCGCCGCCGCGTGCTCGTTCTTGGCGGCCGCTTCCTGGGCCTCGGCGATGCGTTTCTTGTTGAGCTCGACGGCGTCTCCCTGGCGTTGATAAGCGCGGATCAGTTCCGGGCGCGCCTTGTCGGGCTCGCCCAGCTGGAGATAATTCAGCGCCCGGTAGGTGTTCAACATGACGCCGTCGTAAGTGCGGCCTTCGTAGTCGAGGTTGGCCTGGTTGGACAGCATCGCAGCGGTTTCCTGGCCGACCCGGACCTTGGCCTTCTGCGCGTACTCGTCGATTTCATTCTGAGCGCGGTCGAACGCCTGGTTGCTTTCCTCGTACCGGCCGGCGCCGCGCAGCACGGCGCCCTGCTCCAGATGCCAGATGACGGCGTCCTTGCCCTTGGCCTTTTTTTTGGCCATCGAGTTGGCTTCGCTCACCGCATTGGTCAGGCGACCCTGGCGCCAGTATTGAATGACGTGGTTTTGCTCCTGGTAGGTCCGGCAACCGGTGGTCAAAAGACCGAGCAGGGTGGCAACCAACCCCAGCGGAACCCAAAGCCGGATTGCCGCGCTCGTGCGCCGGTCCGATTCGATGGCCGCGGATGTCGGTTGACTGCGGTTCACTGCGGTTTGCGCAGGATGGCGCCCTTGTCAATGCCCGTGTCGTCCAAAACCTCCGCCGTCGAGGTCTTGGGGTTGACCTGGGTGATCTTCACTTTGCCCACCTTCACCTCTTCGCGGCCGAGTGATTCCTTGGTGTCCGGATCGGTCAACTCCTCGCCCAAGGCATACACGTTGAAGACGTCGCCCACGGCCACGCCGCCGCCCTCACCACGGTTGATCGTCACTTCCTTATCCCGCTTGACCAGCACCTTGGCGGGGAAGACGACATCGGCGATGCGGTTGGCGATCTTCTGGGCCATTTCCCGCGAAACCGCCACCATCATCTCGTCGCTCAATTCGCCATCCTTGACCGTGTAACTGCGCTCCTCCTGGATGCGTTTGAACTCGTCATTGCCGGTCTGGAAATTTGCCGACTCCAGGAGTTTGCCGGTGCTGGCATCATAAACCTTGGCCACGACGGACAGCCGGAAGACGCGCTTGGTGGCGCTGCGGCCCGTGCCTTCAAACGTGGCCTTCTCCACGAAATCCTGGTAATCATCCACCGTCGTCACCAGCAGGTATTTCGCGCCGGTGACCTTGCCGGCCTGGGCGGCCGTTTTGGCATCCACGTTGCCGGAGGCGCCCAGGTCCTGCTCCTTGAGGATTTCGGCCAGGTCGCTGCGCCCCACCACGTCGAACTTGCGCGTGGCATTGATGCGGTCGATGAGCTGGCTGTCGAGGGACTCGATGATGCGGCCCATCTCCACCTTCTTGTCCGGCTTGACGGATGCCGCCAGGGACGGGGTGGGTTTGATGGCGCCGACGGCCAGCGTGGCCTTCCCTTCCTGCGCCGAAACCGATCCGGCCAGCAGCAGCAGACCCAAAAGCCCGAAACCAATGTTGCGAATGGAGTTTTTCATGGCGGTTCCTTGATGCGATGACAATTCAATCAATAGAGGCTCTTGTAAATTTTGACGTTTTCCTTCGTGTCGACCCGGTAATGGCTTTCACTGAAAAACTTCGCGATGCCTTCGATCCGCTTGACCTCGGCGTCGGTCAGCTTCTGGTCATCTTGCAACAATTGCAGGAAGGCCACGTTGTCCTTCCAACGATTGTAGCCCGCATCGCTCAGCTGCATCGCCACGTGCAGTTTCTGCCCGGCGTAGAGGTTGACCGTTCGTTCCCAATCCTTGAAACCCTCGCGCGACAGCCGCAGCTTGTGCAGCCCAGGGAAGGCCTGGAACGTGCCGGGGGCCGAACCGATGGCGATGCCGTCGAGCTCGACGGTCACGTCCAGCGGTTGCACCTCGATCGGCGCGTTGGTCTTCACCACGCGCTTGTCCGCCGTCACCTGCACGTTCGGCACGGTCAGCGGCTGATCCTTGATGTCCGTCATGGTACAGGCGATGGAAAAGCTGACTTGCTTGTCCTTGGCGACCGTGGCCGGGAGCGCCGCGGCGGCGCTCACCAGCGTGTCGGCCAGCTGATTGGCGGCGTCATCCAGCAAATCATTGATGACCTCGCTGCTGTCCACCTGCAGATTGGCGGACTGGCGGAGGGTCTTCGTTGCGGTGGCCATGCCACCCTTGATGGCGCCGCCCTCGCCAGCCTCGACGATTTTGCAGCTCACGCGCAGGGTGTACGTGACATTGATCGTGCTGATGCCGTCGGCATTGTAGGTCTTCTTCTCCGTACCGTAGGTCGTGAGGGATGGAATCAAAATGAAATCGGCTCCGAGGTTTTGCGCGAGCCGAAGCGCGGAGGTGCTGTCACTCAGCGCCTGGTCCAATTTGGTCGTGTCCGGCGTGACGGCGAACTTCGCCGAATCCGACTGGGACACATTCAGGGACGCGGAACCCTGGCCGAAGCCGCTGCTGAGATTAGTCCGGCCGGCGGTCAGCTGGGCTGAATCGGTCCGGGCCAAATCCAGAGCGCCAGTCTGGGTGCCCGCGTTGTCTTCAGCCTTGCCGCGCACGGCGGCGGCCTGGGCGAGTTGTGCCTGCGCGGTGCCCGCCGCGCCGGATTGACTGTGGGAGGCGGCGTCGGCACTCGCATTCACGGCGGTTTGCCCTGACACGGCGACGCCCACCGATGGATAGGTTTTCAACGCGTTGAGCGTCACGTCCCGGCTGATGATCGAATAGCCTTTGCCGGCAATGCGGCTGCTCAACAAATCTTCGAACACGGCCACCTTGTCGTTGAGCTGGGCCCCCGCGCGATTTTCGACGATAATGGCGACCTTGCGCGGCGAGGCGGTCGCCGTATCGGCAGCCGACGATGATCCGGCCGCCAAAAGACCGGCGGCCAATAAAAACAGGGAAGACAAGCGCATAATATTTTGCGGTCAGATAACCGGGTCGATAGGATTTTATTGGGGCAGGTTGTTCGTAGTCACGGCGGTCGCCGGCGCCCCTACCGGAGCCGGAGCAACCGCGGCCGGCGCGGCCGCGGCAGGCACAGCCGCCGCCGCCGGAGGCGTCGCGGGTGCGGGCGGCGGTTTGGGATTGCCCGTCGGCGCCGGCATTTTCACGGGGCGGCCATATTGATCCACTAAAACGTCGTAGGGCACCTGGATCGTCCGGCCGTCCGCAGTGGTTTCCGTGCGCCAGTACCGGACCATGTGATAGTCGCGATGGAACGGCGCAGCCACGCCATGCACGACGCCCTCGGCGGCGCCCACGCCGAAGCCGGCCACGTTGCCGGCGGTGACACCGACGGCGTTGCCGACCGTTTTACCGGCAACCGGACCGGGATGATAGGGACTGGTGCCGCCGTAGTCGGTGCTGCTGCAACCCGCAAGCAGCAAAACCGATGACAACGAACCCAAACCGACGAGGATAAAACGGCAAGCTTTCATAAGTATTTTGATCTTTTGAACCACTCCGCCCACTTGAAGCAAACCTAGTGCCGGAAAATCCGCCGTCAAGGAAATTATCGGTGCGAAATCCCGCCCCGGCGCAGCTTGATGCTGTTCGTGGAACGGGCGGCTGGCAGCCGCCAAAACCCGCAGCCAAGATGGCTGCGCTCGATAGCGCAAGCTTCCCCCCTGCGGGTTGAGGCATCTTCCAGATACCACAGTCCAACTGGCGGAAAGGCTCGGCATAAGGATTGGGTCAACATGCCTGCGCCCGGACCCTCATCCGCGTCATCAAGCTTGCCTTGCGTGCCGGTGGCCGTTTCAATGGTCTGCCATGGTGGCCAAACGAGTCATCCCGTGCCTGGACGTGCATGCCGGCCAGGTCACCCGCGGCGTCCAGTTCGGCAAGGCGGAGGCCGGCGAACTGCGCAATGTCGGCGATCCCGTCGAACTCGCGCTCCGCTACAACGAGCAGGGCGCCGACGAAATGGTGTTTTTCGACATCACCGCCAGCGCGCACGGCCGCGCCACGATGGTGGACGTGATCGAGCGCGCCGCCGACCAGTGCTTTATGCCGCTCACCGTCGGCGGCGGCCTCAAGTCCGTGGACGACATGTTCACGATGCTCCGCGCCGGGGCGGACAAAATCAGCATCAACTCCAGCGCGCTGGCGCGGCCGGAACTCATCCGCGAAGGCGCGGAAAAATTCGGCAGCCAGTGCATCGTCGTTTCCATTGACGCCAAGAAAATCGCGCCGGACCGCTGGGGGGTGTTTTCGCACGGGGGACGCAAGGATACCGGCCGCGATGCCGTGGAGTGGGCGAAAAAAGCCGTGGCGCTCGGGGCGGGCGAAATCGTTTTGAACTCGATTGACGCCGACGGCACGAAGGCGGGGTTCGATCTGGTCATTACCCGGCGCATCAGCGAGGCGGTAGGCGTGCCGGTGGTGGCCAGCGGCGGGGCGGGCAGCCTGGAACACATGGCCGAGGTGCTGCTCGCCGGCAAGGCCGACGCCGTTCTGGCCGCGAGCATTTTCCACTTTGGCGAATATACCGTGGGCGACGTGAAGCGATTTTTGGCCAAGCAGAACATTCCCGTGCGGCTGTGAGCCGGCACCCGCTCATGCTTGTACGCCAACTCGCGAAGCGGTTCCTCCCATCGACATTGCATTACTGCCCGCCGCCCGCGTCGCTCGTCCCTCGACTCTCGACAAGCCTCGGGCGTTCTGTTTAATTGGCCGCGCCCGATGAGAAAACCGCTTGCCATCGTCCTGCTCGCCATTTTCGTCGCGATGATTCCATCGGTGCTCCCGGCCCAGGAACAGCAGTTGGTGATGCAGGCGCTGAAACAAATCATTCCCAGCGCCCCCGAAGGCCACGTGGATTACGACTTTGCGAACGGCACGGCCCACGGGACCAACGTCTTCGTGCAATACGGCAACGCCTCGCTGACAGCCGACAGCGCGGACATGAACTGGCAAACGGGCGAGGTGAAAGCCGATGGCCACGTCCGCATCGAAGAGGGCCAACAGGTCTGGGCGGGCGAACATATCCGCTACAATCTCAAGACGCGCCAGATGCAGAGCGAGGAGTTCCGCACCGGCAAGCCACCGGTGTTCGCGCAGGGCGTGCATTTGACCGGCGACACGAGCAACCAGGTCTATGTGGCCCAGCATGCCTATGTCACCACCGACGACGTGAGCGAGCCGGCGGTCCGCGTCCGCTCCACCCACATCAAGATCGTTCCCGGGAAATATGTCGAGATGTGGAATGCCGTGCTGTACTTGGACGGCGTGCCGACCTTTTACTTTCCGTATTATCGGCGGCAACTGGGGCCGCGCGCGAACAATTTCAACTTTCTGCCCGGCTATCGCAATGCCTACGGACCGTTTTTGCTCAGCACCTACACCTGGTATCTCAACGACGCGGTGGACGGCAAAATCCACGTGGATTATCGCGAAAGTCGCGGGCTGGGCACCGGGCCGGATGTCAATTTGAACCTCGGCCGCTGGGGCGAGGCGAATATCAAATATTATTACCTGCACGACGAGAAGCCCGATAACAGCACCAACGGCACGCCCTGGACGGAGGGCATTGCGAACGACCGGCAGCGCGTGTACTTCGGCTACCAGGCCACCCCCGCCACCAATCTCAACGTGAAAGCGCTGGTGAATTACCAGTCCGACCCGCTGGTGTTGCATGACTTCTTCCTGAGCTCCTACGCCAACAATCCCCAGCCCTACTCCTTCACCGAGGTCAACAAGTACGGGAACAACTGGAGCGTGGACGCTCTCACGACGCCGCAGGTGAACAATTTTTTCGACCAGATCGAGCGGCTGCCCGAGGTGCAGCTCACCGGCCACCGCCAGCAACTTCTCAATACGCCGGTCTATTATGACAGCTCCAGCTCCGCGGGCTATTACCGGGCGTATTTCGCGGACACCAACGGGCCCGCGCCGCTGGGTTATTCCGCCATGCGCGTGGATTCGTTCCAGCAATTGCTCCTGCCGGAAACCTTTTTCGGCTGGCTGAACGTCACGCCCCGCGTGGGCGGGCGTTACACCTACTACGGCTCGGAAATCGGGCCGGGCGGCACCAACACCGCGGCCAACCGCTGGGTCTTCAACACCGGCGGCGAAGTCTCGTTCAAGCTTTCCCGGCTGTGGACCGGAGCGACCAATTCGCTCCTGGCCGTGGACGGCCTGCGCCACGTCATCGAGCCGTCCGCCACCTACGCTTACGTGCCCACGCCCAACAAGACGCCCTCCCAGGTGCCGCAGTTCGACACCCAGCTGCCCTGCCCCGAGCTGCTGCCCATCCAGTTCCCCGATTACAATGACATTGACGCGATCGACAGCGAAAACGTGCTCAGTTTCGGCCTGCGCAACACGTTTCAAACCAAACGCGCCGGGCAGGTGGAAAACTTGTTCGACTGCAATGTCCGGCTCGACTGGCGACTCAACCCGAATCCCGGCCAGAACACCTTAAACGACCTTTTCTCCAGCATCTCGTTCCGCCCCCGGACCTGGGCGCTGCTCAATTCCCAGTTGCGTTACGACATCAACGGCGACGCGCTGAACATGGCGTTCAACCAGCTCACGCTCACGCCCGGCGAGCGGTGGAGCTGGGGCATTGGCCATTATTATCTGCGCAACGGCTTTCTGGGCAACGGCGCCGATTTGATCACCAGCACCCTGTTCTTCCGGATGAGCGACAACTGGGGTGTCCGCGCCACGCACAAGATCAACGTTTACACCGGCCAGTTGCAGGAGCAGATGTACACCCTCTACCGCGACATGCGGAGCTGGACCGGCGCGCTGAGCTTGCGCTACATGGACAATGGCAGCGGCCCCATGGACTTCACCGTGGCCTTCACCTTCTCGCTCAAGGCCGCGCCCAAGACCCCCCTGGGCCAGGAAGCCATCAGCCCGTATCACCTAGTTGGAGAATAAAATTAAGTCATCGCCGGGTTGGAAGTTTCTCTCTTTGAAGCGAAAAATCCGGCGCGAGCGGTTTACCATTTCACGCCGCCGCAAACGCCGGCAGGGACAGGCTGAAGGTCGAACCTTTGCCCGGATCGCTCTGCACGCGGATCAGCCCGTGATGTTCCTGCACAATCCGCTGGCTGATGGCCAGCCCCAGGCCGGTCCCGTGTCGTTTGGTAGTGAAGAACGGCTCGAACAGCCGGTCCAGATGTTCCGGCGCAATGCCCACGCCGGTGTCCTGGATGCACACGCACAGGCGCGTCGCGCCCTGCTCATCCTTCGCCAGATCCGTGCCGACGGTCAGCACGCCGTTGGTGCCCATCGCCTCCAGCGCGTTCAACAGCAGATTCATGAACGCCTGCTGCAATTGCGCGTCATCGCCGCGCACCGTGTCCGGCTCGGCCCGGTACTGGCGTTGGAGCGAAATCAACTTGCCGCTGATCTGGTGCTGCACCAGGCGGAGCGAATGGTCGAGCAGTTCATGGATGCGCACGGTGGCAAAGGCCGCGCGATTGGGCCCGGCAAACCGCAACATCTGGGAGACCAGGGCGTTGATGCGAGCCAGCTCGCGCCCGACAACCTCGGTCAGTTCGCGGTCCTGGCCCTGTTGCGCCAGCACGTCCACGAACGTCTTGATGGCCACCATGCCGTTCTTGATCTCGTGCGCCATGCTGGCTGACAGCGTGCCTAGCCCCGCCAGCCGGTCGAGCCGCCGCAGGTTCTGCTCGAAGACCGGCGCCGAGGTCAGACGGTTCAGCACCACCACGGTTTCCGCCAACGCGCCGGTTTTCACCGGCAAAATGCTCGCGCGCAGGGTCGTGGAATTGCCGAGGTGGACTTCGCGGTTCAGCACCGTCTTGCCGCTTTTGGCGGCTTCCTGAATCAGCCGGGCCAGCGGCGCCGGCAGCGCGCTCAGCGGCGCGTTCAGCAGCTTGGCCGCGTCGCGGTGCAGCTGCTCGGCCGCCTCGGCGGTGCAGGCGGCGATGCGCCGGCGGGCGCCGATGACCAGCACTCCGCAGGCAAGACATTCCTGAAGCAGACTCCCGGGGCTCTGGCCCGAGTGTCCGTTTGCTGATTTGCGTGACGTGTTGGCTGACATCAAAACGGCTTGTTTGTGCAAACAACCCCGGCCTGATTTGGCCAACCCGTGCGCACTCTGACGGATTTGGTTCGCGCCGACAACAAAAAAGGCACCCGATTTTGCACCTGACGCTGGCTCGCCCAATCGCTACGCTGCTGGGCCAGATGAAAGACCGATTCGACCGCATCGAAGCCGTCATCGCCGACCTCCGCAAGGGCAGAATGGTCATTGTGGTGGACGATGCCGACCGCGAAAACGAAGGCGATTTGATCCTGGCCGGCCAGTTTGTCACGCCGGCCGCCGTGAATTTCATGGCGAAGTTCGGCCGCGGCCTGATTTGCGTGCCGACGACCTCCGAGCGACTGCAGCAGCTCGGCATCGAACGCATGGTGCGCCAGAACCGGGAGAGTTTCCGCACCGATTTCCAGGTGAGCGTGGACGCCGCGCGCGGCGTCACCACCGGCATCAGCGCCGCCGACCGGGCGAAGACCATCCACGTCCTGGCGTCGCCGACCGCCGTGCCGGAAGACCTCGTCCAGCCCGGCCACGTCTTCCCGCTGCGGGCGCGGCCGGGCGGCGTGCTCCAGCGCGCCGGCCATACCGAGGCGGCGGTGGACTTGGCCATGCTGGCCGGCTGCCGGCCGGTCGGCATTCTGTGCGAAATCATGAACGACGACGGCTCGATGGCGCGCCTGCCGCAATTGCGCAAGTTCGCCAAACGGCATCACCTGAAAATCTGCACCATTGCCGATCTTATTGAATACCGCCGCACCCGGGAAAAACTGGTCGAGCATGTCGAGGTGGTGAAACTGCCGACCGATTACGGCGATTTTGATTTGCATCTCTACCGCTCCAAGATTGACGGCCAGCACCACCTCGCGCTCGTGCACGGCGACGTGGCGGGCCGGCAAAAGGTTCTGGTGCGCGTCCACAGCGAATGCCTGACCGGCGATGTATTCGGCTCGCGTCGCTGCGATTGCGGGCCGCAACTGCACCAGGCCATGCGGCAGGTGGCGGCGGCGGGCGGCGGCGTGATTGTTTACATGCGGCAGGAAGGCCGCGGCATCGGGCTGGCACCGAAAATTAAAGCTTACAAGCTCCAGGAGCAGGGTTACGACACGGTCGAAGCGAACCGGAAGCTGGGCTATGAAATGGACCTGCGCGAATACGGCCTGGGCGCGCAAATCCTCGTGGACCTCGGCTTGAAAACCATCCGGCTGCTGACCAACAACCCGAAAAAAATCGTCGGGCTCGAGGGATACGGTTTGAAGATTGCCGAGCAGGTGCCCATCCGCGTGAAGCCGAATCCGCACAACGAACGGTATTTGAAGACCAAACGGCAGAAGATGGGCCATTTGCTGTAAGCCTTCCTTTTCCTATTGATCAAGCGCTGGCCACCGTGGAATCACGGTGCTGGCGAATCCCGAGACAACCGGATTATGATGCTCCCTCTCCGCTCCATCGGATGGAGGGGAGAAGGGCGGGGTGAGGTGAGGTTCTAAATCCCCTCATTTCGGGGGTTATTTAGCAACAGGCTGGCCGTCAGTGGCCGACAACCACGCCAACACCGGCGGAACCAGTTCGGGGAAAAAGTAAGTCACCGCCTCATGCGTCGCGTCCGGCACGACGATCAGTTCACTGCCGGGCGCGGCCAAAGCCCGCACTTGTTCCACGTCGGCCACCGGCGTGATTCGATCTTCCGACCCGGCCACCAACAGCGCAGTCACCGGCGTCCGGACCAGTTCGGTCGTGAGGTCCAGGTCAGCGGCGGGAACCTCCAGGACGGAAGGCAATTTTTTCAAGCCGGCCCGGACAAACATTTTCGGCATCCACCCGGCGTATTCGCGGCAGAGGTTCAGGACGGCGTTGGACAACCCGGCGTAGGGTGTGATGGCCACCACGGTGCGGACGCGCGGCTCGACGGTCTTCCAGCGCAACGCCAGCGCCGCGCCGTAGGATTCGCCGAACGCCGCCACCGGCTCGCGCAGTTGACCCTCCTGCGCCAGCCGGTCCAGCAACTGGCTCAGGTCGTGCGTTTCCTGGAGGCCATAATAAATCCGCTTGCCGGTGGACTTCCCGTGACCGCGCAGATCCAACAGCACGCACCGCCAGCCGTCCTGTGCCAGCCGCAATGCCCAGGGCGCCATCGAGAACTGGGCCAGCCCGTAACCGTGCAGCAACACCACCGTCCCGCGCGGCACCGCGGTCCAGACATTCGATTGACCGGGCACATTCGCGCGGAAGGTGAATTCAAATTGTTTCCGATCGTGTTCGAGCCAGTTGGTCGCGGTGACGGTCACGTGATAATCCGCCGGCTCGACGACGCGGTAACACAATCGCGCCGGCGGCGGGCCGACGTCCACGAATTGTTTCGGGAAATTGGTGAGCATCTTCGGGCTGAAGGCCACCGCCACGGGCGCCTTGGGGGCGAACCATTGGGGATACGTGTTGGGCGCCTGCGCCATCCGGCGGGCCATGAACGAGCCGCAACCCGCCGTGCCCCAGACCAGCAGGAGGAGCAGGACCAACCAGACTGACATTCGCCGTATCACCCCGGATGCTTACTCGGTTTCCGGCGATTTGCCAAAAAAATCTTCTCGCCGCCGGAGCACCGAACTCCGATTCGGCATTCAACTCCACAGAAGCAAACGAAGGAAACAAAGAACTTGGACACAGATTGCACGGATTAACGCAGACTTCATTTAATCGCACAGCGCGCAAACTTGAACTCGACCTGGAGACAAAATTGACAAAATTTTGTATTTTTGTCTACAACCTCCATTCCTTGATTCAACGATTTCACCTTCTGGCACCTGGATTCCTCGCCGCACCGGAGCGCCGAACTCCTGTTCGGCCCGGCAACAAATTTTACCCGGCGTGTGCCGATCCGGAGATCGGCGCTCCAGTTCCGATACCACACCGAATAATCCTTGAAAGCAACTTGCCAGTCTGATTTGGTGAAGAGGTGAAAGGTCCATTGATTTGGGCTTGTATTGCACTGATTTCTTTTGTTGCGAGAATGCTGCTTCCTTATTTGGAAGGACGTTCCAATTCCTGGTGGGTGATTCCACCCATCATTCCGGCTGATTTGCCGGTGGGACTTTTTCTCTTTCTCAGTTGTATTGTCTTACTTGGGTATTGGCTGCAGTCGCGTATTACTAAGCGCCATACGAGACTCACTGCCGCGATTTTCTTCATCTCCCTTTTACTTTTAGGTTCCAGTTTCATCATCTATCCTGCCAAAATTTTTCATTACGGTTTTCACTCCTACGCGAAGAGCGTGCTCACGGCTGACGAATGGAGAAGTATTTCTCAGTTCGCACAAGAGCACATGCAACCGGGAGCTCGGCTTCCCGGGCCGGACAAACCGCTCTGGAATGAGACAGAGCATCGAGCCCTCTGGTCAGGGCTCTGCGCGGCGACGCCGATTCAAAAACTCGACCCATCCTTGATGATATTTGTAAGTGCAGACGAAACAGAAATCGTGTGGGGAAGTCCGCTTACGGGACACAGAGCCGTCATAATTTACTCCAACAAGAGTGGCGACAATCACCGCAGTAAACGTCCGCAGTACATGTTCGTCGCTGACGACATTGCGACGGGTGTCAGCGCAGATTGATGCCTACTTTGAAGGTGATTTTCTGAATGATGCGACCATCGAATCTGTAGGTAATTCCGATATCTCTTGGCTGGAGTTCCTTTGGCAATTCTCTGGACAATGGATTTTGCCGCGCGCAAATTCGCGGCCATGAATCCCGCATTCGCCCGATTCGCCACCGGTTTTCTCGCTCTGGTACCGGCCATCTCCGGTTTTGGGGCCGGGAACTCAGCCGCGCCGCTTGAAACCAACAGCCTGGCCAGCCCGGATGGCCGCCTGACGGTGAATTTTCATCTCAACGCCGATGGCGCGCCGCGGTATGCGATTCAACTGGATCACCAGCCCGTCCTCCAGGATTCGCGCCTCGGCCTGGTGCGCGATGACGCGGATTTTTCCCGGGGCCTTCAACTCGTGTCGGTCTCACCCGCGGAATCCGTCCGGGACAAATACGAGATTCTGACCGCCAAGCGGCGGCTGAACGATTACCGGGCGAACCGCAAGGTGTTTCACCTGCAAACCCCCGCTGGCCGGAAGCTGGACATCATCTTCCAGGTCTCCAACGACGGCGTGGCTTCCCGTTATTTCTTCCCCGAAACCAACGCGGCAATCCACCGCCTCACGGAGGAGGTGACATCGTTCCATTTCCTGCCGGACACGCGCGCGTGGCTTCAGCCGATGTCCGTGGCCAAGAGCGGCTGGTCGCAGGTGAATCCCTGCTACGAGGAATTTTATGAGAAGGACATTCCCGTCGGCACGCCGTCCAAGTTGGGCGCGGGCTGGGTGTATCCGGCCCTGTTCCGCTCCGGCACCAACTGGCTGCTCGTGAGCGAAAGTTCGCTGCCGCGCAATTATTGCGGCACCCGGCTGCGCTCGGAATCGCCGGACGGCGAGTATTCCGTCGGCTTTCCCGATCCGCGCGAAATTTTCCCCGGTGGCCCCGTCAATCCCGAATCTTCGCTGCCCTGGCTCATGCCGTGGCGTTTCATCGTAGTCGGCAGCTTGAAAACCATCGCCGAATCCACGCTCGGCATCGATCTGGCTGACCCGCCGGCATACCCGATGAGTTCGTCCATCAAACCGGGCAAGGCGTCCTGGAGCTGGCCGTTGCTGGGCGACAGCCAGACCACCTACGACGTGCAGAAGCGGTTCATTGATTACGCCGCCGACATGGGCTGGCACTATTGCCTGATTGACTCGATGTGGGACAAGCAGATCGGCTACGACAAAATTGCCGAGCTGGTGAAATACGCCCACGGAAAAAACGTGCGCATCCTGCTGTGGTACAATTCCGCCGGCAACTGGAACACCGCGCCGCTGACGCCGCGCGACCGGATGCTCACGCACGCAAGCCGCATCGCCGAATTCGACAAGCTCAAGGCCATGGGCGTGGCCGGATTGAAAATCGATTTCTTCGGCGGCGACGGCCAATCCATGATCGATTACTACCTCGACATTCTGCAGGACGCGCAGCCATACGGGTTCGCGATGAATTTTCACGGCGCGACCCTGCCGCGCGGCTGGCAGCGGACGTATCCGAACCTGATGACGATGGAGGCCATCCGCGGACTGGAATACTGCACGTTCGAGCAAGCCAACGCCGACCAGGAACCCACCCATGCGACCCTGCTGCCGTTCACGCGTAATGTGTTCGACCCGATGGATTTCACGCCGATGGTGCTCGACCGCATCAGCGACCGCATCCAGCGCCGCACGACCAGCGCGTTCGAGCTGGCGTTGCCGGTGCTGTTTACGTCCGGCGTCACGCATTACGCGGAAATTCCCGACGGCATGGCCAAGGCGCCGGATTATGTGCGAAACTTCCTCAAGGGCATTCCCGGCGTGTGGGAAGACACGAAATTCATCGACGGTTATCCGGGGAAATTTGTCGTGCTCGCGCGCCGGGGCGGCGGCCGCTGGTACCTGGCCGGCATCAACGGCGAACCGACGGAACGGAAGCTCCAGTTGGATTTGAGCGGTTTGCGGGTTCATTCCGGCACGCTGATCGCCGACGGCAATGGCGGCAATCTCTCTTTCCGCCAGGAAGCGATTCAACTGCCGGCGGACAAAAAAGTGGACGTCACGCTGCCGCCGCGCGGCGGGTTTGTGATGGCCTGCAAATGACGAAATGACGGACGAAGCGAACCCCCTGCGAAACCAACACGAAATATTATGCCCCTGCTGAAACTTGAAACCACCGTCGCGCTCGCCGACGACAAAAAGAAGGCGTTGCTCGCGTCATTGTCCAAAATCGTGGCCGGCACCATCGGCAAGCCCGAGCAATATGTCATGGTCACCCTCACTCCGGCGGCCGGCCTCATGTCGGGCAAGCCCGGCGACGCCGCGTTCGTGGACGTCCGCAGCATCGGCGGCCTGAACGACAGCGTGAACCGGCAACTGGCACAGAAGCTCTGCGCGACTTTGAACGAAATGCTGGGCGTGGCGCCGGACCGGGTTTACCTGAATTTCACCGACGTCGCCGCCAGCCATTGGGGCTGGAACGGCGACACGTTTGGCTAAGACAGTTTGCCCTCCTCAGCGACGCGGCCAATCCGGCATGAAAAATACGAACATTGAACGCGCCCTTTTTTTTGCCGTCGCTTGCTGTGCCGTCGCCGCGTTGAGGGTCGCGGCCGCCGTCACCCGTCCGGCGGCCACCAACGATTCAGGCGATTTGCTCGTCGCCGGATTCAAGAATCCGCCGGGATCGGCCCGGCCCCTGACATTCTGGCAATGGATGAACGGTTGCGTGACCAAGGAGGGCATCACCGCCGATCTCGAATCCTTCAAGCGCGTTGGCCTGGGCGGAACGCAAAATTTTCTCGTCGGCGGCAGCGAAGCCGTCATCACCGACCCCAGCGTGGAGGTGCTCAACCCGAAGTGGCGCGAGCTGATGCGCTTTGCCATTTCGGAATCGGCCCGGCTGGGTTTGAGTTTCGGCACGCATAATTGCCCCGGCTGGTCGGCCAGCGGCGGGCCGGCGGTAAAGGTCGAAGCATCCATGCAGCAACTGGTCTGGACCACGGAGGACTTCAACGGTCCGGGCCTGTTTTCGGACGTGCTCCCCCGGCCGCCGGTGGATCCCAAGTGGAATTATTACGCAGACATTGCCGTGCTGGCCGTCACCACCAACCAGCCGGTCGCCCTGACCAACGTGATTGATTTAACGGGACGCATGGCCAGGGACGGCACGCTCGAATGGGACGCGCCGGCGGGCGCCTGGACGATTATCCGCTTTGGACACACCACCACCGGCCGGACCAACGGCACCGCCCCCGCCTCCGGCCAGGGCTTGGAATGTGACAAGTTGAGCCGGGCGGCGGTGGACGCATTCTGGGCGGGTTACCCGGCCCAAATCACAGCCATCGCAGGAACAAACACCGGCCGGACGTTTCAACGGCTGGAGCTGGACAGCTACGAAGCGGGCCCGCAGGACTGGACTCCCGCCCTGCGCGAATTGTTCCGCCAGCACTGCGGTTACGATTTGCTGCCCTGGCTGCCGGCGCTGACTCGACGCACGGTGCAAAGCCCGGAATTGACCGCCCGGTTTCTTTACGACTGGAGCCGCACGGTGTCGGATCTGTTCCGGGAAAATTATTTTAACGGCCTGGGCGAGCTGACCCGGAAAGCCGGCATGCAGTTCCTGCTGGAGCCGTACGCCACCGGACCGGACGAGCCCTTTGACACGCTGGCGGTTAGCGACACGGCCGATCTGCTGATGTGCGAATTCTGGCAGAAGCCGGCGGATTGGGGATGGGACTCGGTCAAGCCGATCGCCTCAGCGGCGCATACCCTGGGAAAGCCCCTGGTCCTCGCCGAAGCCTTCACCGGCCAGCCGCAATATGCCTGGCAGCAGGACCCCTACGCCCTGAAATCCACCGGCGACCGCGCGTTTTGCCTGGGCGTCAACCAGCTCGTGCTCCATGCCAGCCCGCATCAGCCCTGGAAGGACGCCGCGCCGGGCATGACCATGGGCTGGTGGGGAACGCAATTCGGCCGGGGCCAGACGTGGTGGGAACACGGCGGGCCCGAATGGATTGAATACCTGTCGCGTTGCCAGTTCCTGCTGCAGCAAGGGCGGTTCGTTGGCGATCTGTGTTATCTCACCGCCGGCCGGATGACCCCGAAACTGCCGGCGGGGTACGACGGCGACACCTGCGGCGAACGGGAGCTCGTGATGCGCCTGAGCGTCCAGGACAAGCGCCTGGTCCTGCCGGATGGCATGAGTTATCGCGTCCTTGTCCTGCCGGAACAGAAGCTGATGACGCCCGAAGTTGCCCGGACCGTTCGGGAGCTGGTCAAGGCCGGCGCCACCGTGCTGGGGCCCAAACCCGCCGGTTCTCCCAGCCTGCAAAACTATCCCGCCTGTGACCGGGAAGTTGCCGAAATCGCCGACGAAGTCTGGGGCGATTGCGACGGAGTAAACGTGCGCGAACACGGCTACGGCCAGGGCAAAGTTATTTGGGGCAAACCGCTGGCGCTGGTGCTCCTGCAAATGGGGATTGAACCAGATGTGCGGCTGGCCCAAGACCCGCTGCTCTGGATCCACCGGCGAATGAGCGACACTGATTTTTATTTCATTTCCAATCCACAGGACCAGCCGGTCGAAACGCTCATCTCGTTCCGCGTGGACGGCAAGGTTCCCGAGCTGTGGCATCCGGACACCGGCAGCATCGAACCGGCGCCCGGCTGGCAACGCGTTGCCGGCCGAACCTTGACGACGCTGCAACTGGACCCCGGGGGGTCGGTATTTGTGGTGTTCCGCCGCGCCGCAACGGATACGGGGCCGGGTCTGGTGCCGCCGGCCAAGATCATGTTGAACGTGCTGGAAGTGGCCGGGCCGTGGAAAGTCGAATTCCAGGCCGGCCGGGGCGCTCCCGGCAAAATATCGCTGGACCGGCTCATTTCCTGGACTGACAATCCTGATCCTGGCGTGAAGTATTTCTCGGGCACCGCGGTTTACCGCGCGAGCTTCAAAGTCACGCGCGGATTCATTCCCCCGGACAGCCGGGCCTGGCTGGACTTGGGTGACGTGAAAAACGTTGCCTCAGTCCGTTTGAATGGAAAGGACCTGGGCACGTTGTGGAAACCCCCGTTCCGGGTGGACGCCACCCCGGCCCTGAAACCGGGCCAGAACCGTCTCGAAGTCAAGGTGACCAACCTCTGGCCAAACCGCATGATCGGCGATGAACAGGAACCCGATGATTGCGAGTGGGGCAATGTGGAGTCCTTCCGCTACGTGCCGGGCAACCCGGCCATCGGCCGGCCCTTGCTGCGCATTCCCCGGTGGCTGCAGGACGGCACTCCGCGGCCGGCCAAAGGGCGCCAGGCCTTCACGACCTTCAAGTTCTTCACTCGTGATTCGCCCCTGCTGGAATCGGGTTTGCTCGGACCGGTGAAGCTGGAAGTGGCCGCCGAAGTTCGGCCGGCCGGCCCGTAAAACCTCCCATTGCCAGCCGCCAGTTGAAGCTGGTCGGGCGGCGCGAGTAACTGATACGTTGAACCCATGAGCCAGTTCCCCGTCAGCCCGGAAAAAGAGGACCAGCTCGCGCGGCGCATGGCCGCCCTGGGCGTGCGTGAAGCGGACCTCCAGGAAACCTTCGTCCGCTCGGGCGGGCACGGCGGTCAGAACGTCAACAAGAACGCCACCTGCGTCATGCTGCTTCATGTCCCGACCCAGTTGCGCGTCAAATGCCAGACGACCCGGCAGCAGGGACTCAACCGCTTTCTCGCCCGCCGGCTGCTGCTCGACAAAATCGAGGCGCGGCAAAAGGGCTACGCGGACGCCAAACGCGAGGCGTTCGAAAAAATCCGCCGGCAGAAGCGGCGCCGCAGCCGCCGGTCCAAACAGCGGATGCTGGCCGACAAATCCCATCAGGCGGCCAAAAAGGAAGCCCGCCGGTCGGTGACTCTGGAATAACCGGACGGATTCAGGCGGCCATGACATCGGCCTCGACCGCCGGCGTTTCGCGTTCGGCGATTTTCACGCGCATTTTCTGCAACGCCTCCTCCTGGATTTGCCGGATGCGCTCGCGCGTGACACCCAACTCTTCGCCGATTTCCTCCAAGGTCTTGGGGCGCCCGTCGTCGAGGCCAAACCGCATGGCAAGAATCGTGTTCTCCCGCGGCGTGAGCGTGGCGAGAACTTCCTGGACCAGTTGCGAGTCGTTCTCCCGGATGAGCCGGTCGAACGGCGCGGCGGCATTCGGGTCCGCCACCACCTCGGAAATCCGCTGCGGCTCGTCGGTCCCGACCGGGGCGTCGAGGGAAATCGGCGCCTTGGCGGCGGTGCGATATTGCTGGATGCGGCGCGGGTCAAGTCCCAGATGGTCCGCCACCTCCTGGTCGGTCGGGTCCCGGTCAAACGCCTCGCGCAGTTTCACCTCCGCCTTGCGGATGTGCGCCACCTTGTCCACCACGTGAACGGGCAGCCGGATGGTCTTGGATTGGTTGGCCAGCGCCCGCAGGATGGATTGCTTGATCCACCAGGACGCATACGTGGAAAGTTTCGCGCCCTTGCGCGGATTGAACCGTTCCACGCCTTTCATCAGGCCGATGTTGCCTTCGTTGATGAGGTCGAGCAGCGGCAGCCCGAGCCCTTCGTAATCATGGGCAATCTTCACCACCAGCCGCAGGTTGGCGGTAATCATCTGCTCGCGGGCGCGCTTGTCGCCGCGCCGGATCCGCCGGGCGAGGGCGATTTCCTCCCGGGGCGTGATCAATTTCACCCGCCCGATCTCGCGGAGGTACAATTGCAGCGTGTCGCCGCGGAGGGATTCCGACGACGCGGGCTCCGGCGTCACCTCGCCGGCTTCCGCCGCCGCCGATCGCAAGCGCCGGGGCGGATGCATCCGGACCAGCGGCCGGCGGGCTGGTTGCGTCCTGGCGCTGTTCAGCAGCCGTTGTGGTTTTAATTCTGTTCTCATTTTTTTTCTTTCAATTTTGGGTTAAATTCCCCGGTCGTCCGGCACAGGGCGGCGACGCCGGTTCCAGTCATTTCGCGGTAAAGCCGCCGTCCACGGTCAGGGATTGGCCGGTGACGAACGAAGCCTTGTCGGAACACAGCCAGACCACCGCCTCGGCGATTTCCTCGGGCGTGCCGGTCCGGCCCATCGGGTGCAGGGCGGTTAGTTGTTTGAAAAATTCGGTGTCCGCGCCACCGGTAAAGCGATCCAGCATCGGCGTCACGATGCCGCCGGGCGAGACGGCGTTCACCCGGATGCCCTGGGTGGCGTATTCCAGCGCCGCCGTCTTGGTCAAGCCCAGCACCGCGTGCTTGCTTGCCACATAAACACCCACGCCGGGAAATCCGATCAAGCCGCCGACCGACGACGTGTTGACGATGGCGCCGCCGCCGTTTTTCAGCATGGCCGGCACTTCGTGCTTCATGGCCAGCAAAACGCCGAGAACATTGATGTCCATCACCCGGTGATAGTTCGTCGTCGATTGCTCGTGCGTCGATTTGCCAACCTCGCCCTCGAAGCCGGCGTTGTTGAACGCAGCATCGAGCCGGCCGTAAGCGGCCAGCGTTTTCTCCACCAGCGCGGCCACTTCGGGTTCGTGGGCCACGTCCGCCTTGATGAATCTGGCGTCACCGCCGTTCCGCTGGAGCCGGGCAACCACTTCGTTTCCTTCCTGTTCACGCCGGCCCGAGACAACGACTTTCGCGCCGGCCCGGGCAAAGGCCAGTGCCGTCGCCGCGCCGATGCCGCTGGTGCCGCCGGTCACCAGCGCCACTTTGTTGGTCAATTCCTTCATGGAAATTCCTTGGGGTTGAGAGTCGATCCGGCTCAAGCCGCCACCGGCAACGCGCCGAGACGATTTAAAATGGTCTTTTTGCTGACGGCGCCCACGATCCGGTCCCGCGCTTCGCCGCCGGCAAAAAGAAGCAACGTTGGGATTGCCCGGATGTTGAAGCGTGCCGCCAGCGCGGGGTTTTCGTCCACGTTGACCTTCACAATTTTTATCCGGCCGGGATTTTGCGCGGCAATTTCCTCCAGGACGGGCGCCATCATCCTGCAGGGCCCGCACCATTCGGCCCAGAAATCCACCAGCACCGGTTGCCCGGGCTGGCGGACTTCGGCGTCAAAGTTGGCTTCGTTGATTTCAATGGTCGTTTTCATTTTGAATATGGGGCTGGATGGTCCCGCTCACGCAGCCAGCTGGGAAGCGAACCCGCGACGGACGAGGGATTGCTGTCGGGCGTGCCAGGCCGCAACCGATTGGATTTTTTCCGTCGCCAGATCCGGAAACACGAGATGCGGATAATCCGTCTGCCAGGCCAGCGCCTCGGCCTCGCCCAAGGCCAGGCGGAATAGTTGTTCGGGCACCTCAAAAGTCTCCCGCAACTCCGCCAGCAGGTTTTTCTTGGTATGTTCGATCTGGGTCGCCAGCTTCTGGCATGACGCCAGGCAAACATTCGCCACGGTTTCAACCGCGCTTGCTTTTTTTGCTCTTGGATTGTTCTTCATTTTTTCTCCTTGTTCTTCAGTAGTTGTCTGTTTAGTCAAATAAATGTTCAAAAAAAACTTAAACGGGTACTGCTTCGCTTTCTTTCACGCCTAGGATCGCAAATATGCCGCCGACGGTATCGCGCAGTACTTCCACGTCGTTTTGAATTCGCGCCTGAGTCAACAAACCTTCATAATAGGCGAGGATCATGCGCGCCTTGGCCGCCGGGTCCGGCGCCTTGATAACTCCGGCGGCATGGGCATCACGAATAGCCGACTCGAGGTACTTGCGCTTGTAATCCAGGATTTCCTGGATTTTCTTTCCCAGCCGGTCTTCCTGGGTGCAAACTTCGGCTCCCAAGGCAAACTGAGGGCAGCCCAGCACCCGCCCGTATTTGGCTTTAATATCGCGCTGCGCCCGATAGCTGAATTCGCAATATTTGCGCAGCCGCTCCAGCGGCGGAACCATCGGCGAAAAAATCGCGTCCAGTTCCACGCGTTTGAGCTGCCAGTTCGCATCGAACGCCTCCGCCGCCAGCTCGCATTTGGAATCAAAAAAGTAGTAAAAACTGCCCTTTTTGACCCCGGCCTTCTCACAAATCTGATCGATGGTGGTGCTACCGTAGGAACCGGTCCAAATTAACTCCGACACGGCATCCATCAATCTTTTCTTGGCATCGCTGACACGGCCCATAGTCTTTTTCTCTCGCTTAACTTTCACCCGGGCACCCCCGGGTCACAGCGCCAACCTACCAAACTAGACTAAATAGTCAACTATTATTTTCGGGATTTTTTAAGGTATTGAAAATACAAGCCGTTTTGGCAATCTGGACCGGCAATTAAGGAGGGCGGCAGCATTCGCGCCTTGGAACAAATGCAACCATCAGACATCAAAACAGGACTATGAAAAAACTCTTTGCATTCGCAATCGTGACGTCAGCGCTGGCCTGGTCGGTTCAAGCCGCCGACGTTTCCGTCAAACTCACCGATGTTCATCTCTGCTGCCAGAGCTGTGTCAAAGGCGTGCAGAAGGCCGTGGGCCAGGTCCCGGGAGTGACCGCCACGGCGGACATGGACGAAGGGACCGTCAGCCTGACCGGGCCGGACACTGCCGCAGTCCAAAAGGCGGTGGACGCGCTGACCGGCGCCGGTTATTTCGGCAAGAGCAGTGACCCCGCCATCAAGGTCAGTACGGACACCGGCACCAAAGACCAAAAGGTACAATCGCTTCAGGTTGAGGGCGTGCATCTGTGCTGCGGCAAATGCGTCAAGGCGGTGAACGAAGCGCTCGCTTCGGTTTCGGGCGTGACGACCAACACCGCCGCCAAGGGCGTCAAGTCCTTCACTGTCAGCGGCGACTTCAACGAGCAGGAAGTATTCGCCGCCTTGCAGAAAGCCGGCCTCACTGGCAAGGTCGGCAAGTAAGGAGTCGTTCCATTCTCTGCTTCCCTTCGCCGGTTTCTCCGGCGAGGGGATTTTTTTGAGCGGCATCCCGGGCCGACAAAAAATTCATCAACACCATTGCTTTGCGCGAACGGGAAATTAAACTCCGCGCGCGTGTTGAACCTGAATTCGCTCAATCCCCAGCAGCGCCAGGCCGTTGAAACCTTGAACGGACCGGTGCTGATCCTGGCTGGCGCCGGCACCGGCAAAACCCGGGTCATCACGTTCCGCATTGCGCACCTCATTGCCCAAGGCGTGCCGCCGCAAAACATTCTCGCCGTCACCTTCACCAACAAGGCCGCCCGCGAAATGCAGGAGCGCGTCCGCAAGCTTTTGCCCGACTCAAAACTCAAAACTCAAAACTCAGAACTGCCGCAGCGCCCCACCATTTGCACGTTTCATTCGCTGTGTGTGCGGATTCTGCGCCGGCACATCGAGCGGCTTGGCTACAAGCGGAATTTTGTCATCTACAACGAATCCGAGCAGCTTGGCGCGGTCAAAAAAATCCTCGCGCAAATTTCGGCGAAAGGCGAAAAGGCCGACCCGGCGGCCGTCCTGGCCCTGTTGAGCAAATTCAAGAACGGCGGCGAACGTGCCGCCGTGTTCGCCGACGAGAGCGTGCGCGCGCTGGCCCAGCATATCCGGTCGCGTTACGAAACGGCCTTGCACGCCTGCAACGCCGTGGATTTTGACGACCTCATTTTGCTCACGCTGCGGTTGTTTAAGGAACACCCCGAAGTACTTGACGCCTGCCGCGCCCAATATCAGTACGTCATGGCGGACGAATACCAGGACACCAATGCCACCCAGTTTCAACTTGTTCATGCCCTCACCGCCAAACATCGCAATTTCTGCGTGGTGGGCGACGACGACCAGAGCATCTACGGCTGGCGCGGCGCGGAAATCAGCAACCTGCTCGACCTGGAAAAAAGTTTTCCGGAGGTGAAAATCATCAAGCTCGAACAAAATTACCGTTCGACGAACACGATTCTCAACGCCGCCAACGCCCTGATCAAACACAACGCCCGCCGCCGCGCCAAACAGCTCTGGTCGAGCAAGGGCCAGGGCGACAAGATTATTTTACGCGCCTACGCCAGCGACGAGGAGGAGGCGCGCAACGTGGTCGAGCAGATTGAATTCGCCCGCCGGGCGCATCGGGTTCCCTGGGCGCACAACGCCGTCCTGTTCCGGACGAACATCCAATCGCGTCCGCTCGAAACCGCATTTCGCGCAGCCGGCGTGCGATATCACCTCATCGGCGGCCAGAGCTTTTTCGACCGGGCGGAAGTCCGCGATTTTCTCGCTTACCTGAAGGTGTTTCTCAATCCGCATGATGACGTCAGCCTGCTGCGGATTGCGAACGTGCCGGCGCGCGGCTTGAGCGACGTGACGATGGAACGCCTGCTGGCCGCCAGCCACGAGCGGAACAGTTCCGTCTTCGCCGCGATGAAAAATCCGGCAGTCCAGGCGGGTTTTCCGCTCAAGACGCGCCAGAGCATTGAGGCGTTTGGGGAATTTGTGGAGCGGACGCGGGCGCAATTAAACGGTAGGGCGGGCAGTCCCTTGCCCGCCGGCGGCGCGCACGGCTTGTCCCGCCATAGCCAGGCGACGGCGGAAGCGACGCGCCCTGCCCTTAAGTTGCAAACCTGGGCGGACCATTTTTTGAACGAGATCGGTTATTTCGCCGAACTTCGGCGGTTGGAGAAGGATCCCGAAAATGCCGAAAGCCGGATCCGCAATTTGAAGGAATTGATGGCGACGATGGATACCCTCACCCGGCCTGCGGCCACCCTCTCCCATCTGATGGGAGAGGGACGCGGTGAGGGCCTTTTTGACCGGTTGCATGCCTTCCTGGAAGACATCACACTGGACACCGAGCGCGAAGAGGAACAGGAAGCCGGCGACGCCGTGACGCTCATCACCATGCACAGTTGCAAGGGGCTGGAATTTCCGCGCGTCTTTGTGGTGGGGCTGGAAGATGGGCTGCTGCCGCACTCACGGTCCGCAGCGGAAGGCACCTTGGACGAGGAACGGCGGTTGTTTTACGTGGCGGTGACGCGCGCGATGCAATCGCTCGCGCTCTGCCACTGCGCCGCCCGGATGAAATATGGCCAGCTCATGCCGTGTCATCCCTCGCGTTTTCTCAAGGAATTGCCCGCCGAACTGATCGAAACCGAGGAAAGCAATACGCCGGTGGATCTTGCCGCCGGCAAAAAAATGTTCGACGTCATCCGTAGTGCCATTAACTGAACGGTGAGGTTCGGCTTTTGGCCTGGACGGGTTGAAACCGCGAGCTTTAATCAGCCCCTGCAAGGATTCAGAACCATGGCAGGTCAGGGACCGTGTTGATCTTCCTGGCCGGGAGCCAGCACGTTCAAGGTCACTGGATCGGAGGTTTCCACCTCGCCGGCGCTGCCATCGGTGGATTCCAACTGCGCCACCGCGGAAAGTTGGTGGGTGCCGGCGGCGAGGTCGTTGACGGTCAGATCGTATCCGCCGGTGGGCCCCGGCACGGCATCGCCCAGATAGATCGGGCCATCGTAGAATTTCACCCAGATGAGACCGCACGGGCCGATGGAAATGGCGCGCGCCAGCACCGGCGTATTGGTCAGCACCACGGTTCCGTCGTAAGGCAGGCTGATGCCCACGCAGCGTGCCGGCGGCAATTTCAGCCGGGTCGAACAGCAGCCAACCAGGTTCGTGTCGAGCGTGGTGAGATAAAACTCGTTCGTCCCGGGACACGGCGCCGTGCGTTGCACCTGCAGATTCAAGGTGCGGGTCTGGCTGGGCAACAACAGGCTCCCGCCGTACGCCGGCAACGTGAGGTCGAGCAAGGCCGGGAGGAACGTGACGCAAGACTGGCCGGCGCCAAAACCGACGAATTTCAGCGGCGTCGCGGTCACGTTTTGAATGGTGATGGAATAGTTGTAGGTGCTGACCAGTCCCGCGGTGCTGACGAAGGTGAGCGTATTGGTGATGACGTGGTTGCAACAGGTTGGAAGGCTCAGGCAGTTCGGGATGCTGCAGTTCAGGGGCAAACCTAGCTGGAGATAGCTGCCAACGCTGAAACAAAGATTGCTCATCGCCGCCGGGCCGAAGATGGTCACCGAAAGATTGGTGCTCTGTCCGACGCCCAGGGGAGAAACCAGGTTGATGAGCGCGGGCGCGAAGGCGACGTTTGTCGGGGCATTAAACAGGGAGATGGCGGCGAGCGGGGCGCCGTTCAGGTTCGTGACACAGAAGCGGTAGGTCCACGTGCCATCGGACAGACATTGCAGCTCGCCACAGCCCAGGCCGACGCACGCGCCCTGCCAGAGCTTGGTGACCGTGCCGGAACTAATCACATGATCCTGATTGTCCATGTACGAAGCCGTGATGTAGTCCACGCCCAGCCCGCCGTTGCCCACGTACGTGAAACAGGCCACGCCATTCGCATCGGTGACGGTGGAATAGTTGGTCACGGAATTCGGCCCGCTGACGATGGTGAACGTCACCAGCACGTTGGTCCGGGGCGCGACGTTCGTGGCGAGGGTCGCACAGACCGTGTGGGGGGTGCCGATGTTATTGGTGGCCGCGGGCGGCCCGAGTTCGATGGTGCTGATCACCTTCACGCCTTCACCGCGAACCAGGATGTAAGGCACGCCGTTGCTGCCGTCGGTCGCGGTAAAGGTGCCATTGGTCAGCGCGATGGTCAGCACCACAAAATTCGGCGGCCAGGCGTCAAAGCCTTCATGCGTCGAGCAACCCCAGTTGCTCAACAGGGCATCGGTCAGCGGTGGTGGCGCGGTGAAAACAGGATGCGTGGCCACAATATGGGCGCTGTCGAAACAGGTATAGCCGTAACCACGGACCATGAAGCTGCCGAAGCCCGTTAATTGCGGCACGAGAACGGCGTTGGTGAGCAAAGAAAAAGAGGAGTCGTAGTAGCAGCTGAGCGCGTAATAAAATCCGGTCTTGGTGGGATCGTTCACCGCGAAGGCGACGCCGCGGTTGATCGTCGTGGCCGCCCCGTTCGTGTTGTAGGCGTGAAAGACGTTGTCTATGCCCATGAGGATGACATTGCCGGCTGCCGCCGGCGTCCAGATCGTTTTCGTGGCGTTGAGCGCGGTCATCGCGGCCAGATAGTTTGAGGTGCCGACATTGCAGCTTGGATCGCCGATGATGATCGCGCGGTACTGGTCGAAGCCAAAGCCGGTGGGGCCACCCGTGCCCGTGCCAGGAATGCCATACCAGTTCGCCGCGGGGACGACGTCCACCGCGCAGCCGGGGATGGCCGCCTGCGCCGCCAGCGCTTCCCAGCTGTTGGTGCCGGAAACGACGGTTTCGTCCAGGATCAGCACGCGCGGCGGGGAATTGGTCGGCGTGGCGCGTCCCAACCAAGGCTGGAAAAGCGTCAGACCAGTCAAAATGGTAATGAGCGTACGCTCGCCCCGGCGGGCGGCGGCCCGGACGATTTTGGCACCGTTGAATCTCCAAAAGTTTTGCATGGCTTTCATACCGAGCCTGTCATTCAAGCCGGCGTTGCCGGCTCAAGGCTGCACAACGGCCCGGTAAAACCGGCTGTCGTCATTGGTCACCGAATCCGTGACAATCTTTACCGAACCGTTACCGCTGAAGGTTTGCAGCGTCTGCCAATCCCCGGCGACCAGGTTTGTCCGGTATTCAACCGTGTACTGGTGCCCGGAGGTCGTCGGCAGGCTGAGAAGGATGGTGTCGCCGGTCACTCCGGCCGAGAGCACCGGAGGATTGGGATTATCCTGGTCCGGGTTGGGCCCGGGCGCCAGAACCGTCAATTCCACCGGGTCGGAACTTTCAACCTCGCCCACCTCGCCCGTGCCTGAGTCGAGTTCTGCCACGGCCGAGAGCCAATGCGTTCCCGCCGGGAGGCTATCAAGAGTGAGATCGTACCCGCCACCGACCGGGCTGGGCACAGCGTCGCCCAGATACGTCGGACCATCGTAGAATTTCACCCATTTCAAATTGCACGGCCCGACAGCGATGGCACGCGCCAGCACGGCGGTGTTCGTCAGGATCACGGAACCGTCATAGGGCGAGATGATCCTCACACATTTGGCCGGCGGCATGGTCACCTTGGTTGAACAACAGGCCACAAGATTGCTGTCGAACGTGGCCAGGTGGAAGGTGTTCGTTCCCGGGCACGGTGCCGTCCGCTGTACCTGCAGGTTCAGGGTGCGGGTCTGACTGGGCAGCAGCAGGCTCCCGCCATAGGCCGGCAAGGTGAGATCCACCAGCGGCGGGAGGAACGTGACGCAGGATTGATCGGCTCCGAAGCCGACAAATTTCAGCGGATAGGCGGTCACGTTTTGAATGGTAATCGAATAATTGTAGGTGCTGACCAGGCCCACGGTGTACAGGAAGGTGAGCGAGTTGGTGATGACGCGGTTGCAGCACGCGGGCAGGTTGAGACAATTCGGGATGCTGCAATCGAGAACGCCGGTGGAGCCCGCAAACGCGCCGATCTTGAAACAGACATTGGACAAGGTGACCGGGCCGCTGATGGTCACCGACAGATTGGTGCCTTGCCCGATACCCAAGGGTGGAATGAAGTTGAAACCGCCCGGGGTGAAACTGACACCGGCAGGAGGATTCAGAAGGGAGAGGGCAGTCAGCGGAACACCCTCCAGATTCGTGACGCAGAAATTATAAATCCACGTGCCGTCCGAGACGCATTCCAGGCTCTGGCAACCGATGGCGACGCACGCCCCTTGCCAGAGTTTGGTCACCGTGCCGGAAGTGATTGCGTGATCATGATTGTCGGTGTAGGAAGCGGTGATATAGTCCACCCCGAGTCCCCCGTTGCCCACGTAGGTGAAACAAGCCACGCCGTTCGAGTCGGTCAAAGTCGTATAATTGGTCACGGCGTTCGGCCCGCTGGAGATGGTGAAGGTCACCGGCACGCCAATTCGCGGGAAGACGTTGGTGGCGATGGTCGCGCAGACGGTGTGCGGCGTGCCGATATTGTTGGTGGCTGCCGGCGGCCCGAGTTCGATCGTGCTGATGACCTTGACGCCTTCACCCCGCACCAGAATGTAGGGTACGCCGTTGCTGCCGTCGGTGGCTGTGTACATCCCGTTGGTCAGCGCGATGGCCAGCACCACAAAGCTCGACGGCCAGACATCGAAACCTTCGTGCGTCGAGCAACCCCAGTTACTCAGCTCGGCGTCGGTCAGCGGGGGTGCTGTCGTAAAGATCGGATGGGTGGCCACAATATGGGCGTCGTTGAAACACTGGTTCGGATAATTGCGGGTCAGGAAGGTGCCGAAGCCGGTGAGATGCGGCACGAGCGTCGCGTTCGTGGCGGGCGCCGTGTAGTCGTAATAGCAGCTGATCGCATAATAAAAGCCGGTTTTGGTGGGATCGTTCACGGCAAAAGCAACGCCGCGGTTGATCGTCTTGGCCGCCCCGTTGGTGGTCCAGGCGTGGCAGACATTGTCGATGCCCATGAGAATGACGTTGCCGTTTGCCGCCGGCGTCCAGAGGGTTTTAGTGGCGTTCAACGCGGTGAGGGCAGCAAGGTAATTTGACGTGCTGGTATTGCAGCTCGGGTCTCCAATAATAATGGCGCGGTATTGATCGAAGCCAAAGCCGGTGGGGCCGCCCGTGCCCGTACCGGGAATGCCATACCAGTTGGCTGCAGAGCAAACGTCCACCGCACAGCCGGGGATGGCCGCTTGCGCCGCCAGGGCCTCCCAACTGTTCGTGCCCCACAACACCGTCTCATCCAGAATCAGGACGCGGGGCGGGCTGCTGACCGGAGCGGCCTGGAGCGCCTCCGGCCGGAGCCCCATCCCGGCCAGGACAAGGACGAGCAGGGGAAGAAAACCCAAGCTACGAGGCTTGGTAAGGCCTCCGGGTAATGTCAGTCGAACAGATTTACGAGTGATCATACAATTGTCAGGTATTTGGTATGTCATACGGATTGCTTCTCCACGACTGTGTCCTCGACCAATGCCGGGAACCCGGTTACGACAGTCCACCCGCTTGGCAGGTCGGGGGAACTCGCCTGAATTCCCATTGGCGTGGATTGACGAGGCTTCTATCATAAACAATCCTTACAGTCAACATAAATAATTTAAAACATTTCTCCTGATGTATCTGCCTCTGGCCCAAAGGCCAAGCGCGGGTCGGTCGGCCGCAAGCGGTAATTCCGCAAGCGGTTTATTTTGATTTTAATGGATGGTATTAGAATATCACCCAAACCTTGGGGGGGTCCGCCTTGGGACATCCCCGTCCCGCGGAAACAACGGTTCCTTCTCGGCCGGCTATGGGTCAGCACGTGCGGTCCCGCACTGCCCGTCGATGAGCGTCCAGTTGGATCTGCATCAGCCGCAATTCCTTTCGCAGGCGCCAGCCGTTCTGTTTCCAGAATCTCATCCCGGCGGCATTGGTGGCAAAGATAAAAATGTTGCACTTGGGGATGCCCGCCCGACGCAATTTCGCCAGACAGGCCTCCACCAGTCGCCGGCCAAGGCCACACCGGCGATGGCCGCTGGCCACCGCCAAATGATGCAGGTAGCCGCGCCGGCCATCGTGACCGCCCAAAACCGCGCCGATGATGCGTCCTCGCTGCTCTGCCACAAAACTGAGACGCGGATTGCGCTGCAGGTAGGCCATGATCGCCGGGCGCGTATCGGATTCGTTCAGCCCGACACCTTTCGTGCCCTGCCAGAGAGCGAGTACAGCGTCGTAGTCCGAGATGCGAAAAACGCGCACGCTCGTTTTGAGGGCGCGGGGAAGACAGACGCGGTTTTTCCCTGGCCCACGGCAAAATCTGGTGGGGATATTCATGTTGCGGGCAACCGCCAAGGCGGCTACCGGGCGATGCTGATATGGAGCCGGCACGGGCGCAAGCGAAAGGAGTCCTCGCGGTGAAAAGAAATCCGTCGCCCAGGTGGGGTTATTCCGTGCAGTTGAGGCGTGGGAATCTATCGGCGTGCCGACATCACGGCCATCAAATTCCCGGGGCGGTTTGCCACTTTCCGGCCGCCTGATTTCGCTGGTTCCTCCCCTAACGCGTGATAAGCTCTTCACGGTTAAGACCAAACCCGATTCGCCGTTTTCAATTATGGATTGCGCGTCTGATTCCCGCTCTTCGGCCCATTCCCCGGGCAAGCCCGGCCCGTTGGCCTGGTTTGAGAGCATGATCGATCACTGCTGCGATTTCGCCGAGGCCGCCAAAGCGCAAGGCCGGCCGGTCGTCGGCATCATGTGTGAATTCACCCCGCGCGAAATCATCCTCGCCGCCGAGGCGGTGCCGGTCTGCCTGTGTGGCGGCTCGGCGGCCACCATTCCCGAGGCCGAGCAGTTTCTGCCGGCCAACCTGTGTCCCCTCATCAAATCCACTTTCGGCTACCACATCAAAGGCACGAACCCATTTCTGAAATGGGCGGACCTGGTCGTGGCCGAAACGACCTGCGACGGCAAGAAGAAAATGTTCGAGCTGCTGGGCGCCACGAAACCGATGTATGTGCTCGAACTGCCGCAAAAGGCCGATGACGCCGATGCGCTCGAACACTGGACGCAGGAAGTGCGCAAGTTCAAGGAGCATCTGGAACAGCGCTTCCAAACCCGTATCACCCAAGAAAAACTCCGTGCCGCCATCCGGCTGATGAATCGCGAGCGCGGCTTACGCCGGCAACTGGCCGACCTGATGGCTCGCGACCGGCCGCCGCTCACCGGCCGGCAATTGATTGAGTTCAAGGGCATCATCTCCGGCATTGAGGCCGACCTCCAACAATACGAAAAGGCGTTGGCCTTTTTTGATGGCGCAGATTCAAAATCCACCGCTTCGGGTTTGCCCGCTCCGGCAAAGGTCCGGGTGTTGTTGACCGGCGTACCGCTGGTTCACGGCGCGGAACGCGTCCTGGAAATCATCGAAAAGGCGGGCGCCGTGGTGGTGGCGATGGAAAATTGCACGGGCCTCAAACCCATTCTCGACGATGTGGACCCGGAGGCGCCGGACCCCGTTCGCGCCATCGCACATAAATATTACCATCTTCCTTGTTCGGTCCTGACGCCGAACACCCGGCGTTTCGAAACGCTCCGCGCGCTGGCGGCCAAATTCAGGCCGCAGTGTGTCATCGAACTCGTCTGGCAGGCGTGTCTGACCTACGACATTGAGTCACTCCAGGTCCGCAAGCTGGCCGAGGAGGAACTTCAATTGCCCTACTTGAAAATCACGACGGATTATTCGCCGTCCGACTCGGCGCGCATCGCGGCGCGCGTCGAAGCCCTGCTGGAAACCGTCCGCGCCCGACCGCCATTATGAAATCCGCACCGCAAGTTCACCTGTCCGATGTGCAAACCGTTTACTCCGGACCGGAAGGCCGGCTCTGGGAATTGCTCATGGGCCAGCAAATCCACATCGGAGGGTTTGCCTCCTCCATGGACTTGGCCCGGCAGGCCGGCATCGCCGCCGGCGGGTCAGGCGCGGATCTCTGCTGTTGCACCGGCGCAGGCATGCGGTTTCTGGTGCGCTTCCTCAACGTGGCCCGTATGACCGGCGTGGACGCCACGCGGACCGTGCTGGATTTGGGGCGCCAACGCTGCGGCGAGGAAGGTCTCTCGGACCGGATATCCTTCGTCGAAGCCAACGTCTGCGCCACCGGCCTGCCAGCGGCAAACTTCGATTTCGTCTGGGGCGAAGACGCGTGGTGTTACGTCGAGGACAAGGCCAGACTGATTGCCGAAGCCGCGCGACTCATCAAACCCAACGGGCTGATTGCCTTCACCGATTGGATGGAAGGCCCAGTGGAACTGACGGCCGACGAGGCGGCGCGGTATTTGACTTTCATGAAATTTCCCAACGTGCTCAGCCTGAAGGAATACACCGCGAGCCTCGAGGCCAACGGCTGCCGCGTGCGTATCGCCCAGGACACCGGACGGTTCCCGAAATATGTGCCGCTCTACCTCGACATGCTCGAAAAGCAACTGACCTACGACGCGCTGAAAATTATCGGTTTTGACATGGTGCTGGCGCAGGCATTGATTGGGGAAATGCGGTTTCTCCAATGCCTGGCGGAAAATCGGAAGATTATCCAGGGCCTGATTGTCGCCCAAAAAAGCGCTTAGGTTCCGATCTCCATATCTGGTTTGCCCTCCGCCACCATGAACGTTTATTACAGCAGCCCATGGATTCCGGCGGAATGGATTCAAGCCCACGGCTTCGAACCGCGCGGCGCCTGGGCTGCCGAAGATTTCGGCCGGGGCGCATTGCCACTCGCCGCCGGCGTCTGTGCTTTTTCTGAAGCCGTGCTTCGCTTTGCCGAAACCCATTCGGAAGCGGCGATGATTTTCACCACGACCTGCGATCAACTGCGGCGCAGTTTTGATGTCTTCGCCGCAACGCCTGGCCGGCGTGCCTTTCTCTTCAATATTCCAGCCACCTGGCAATCCACCGCCGCCGACCGGATGTTTCAATCGGAACTGGAACGGCTGGGCCGCTTTCTCGAAGAGTTGGGTGGCCATTCGCCAAGCACGACAGATTTGGCAAATATCATCGAACACCGTGGCCGGGTCCGGCAAGATTTGCTGGAACTGGCGCCGCGCTGTTCTGCCCGGCAGTTCGCCGAAGCCATTGCCCGGTTTCATGAGAACGGATCCTGCGCCGCGCCCGATCCGGTTTTGCCGCCGGCCGCCGGCGCGATTCCGCTCGCCCTCGTTGGCGGTCCGCTGACGGTGGCGCAAGGGGATGTGCTGGATCTGATCGAAGCTGCCGGCGCGCGCGTTGTGCTCAACGCCACCGAAACCGGCGAACGCAGCCTGTTGCCCGTCCTGGCCCCGGGAGACTTTCGTGACCATCCTTTCGCCGCCCTGGCGCGGCACTGTTTTGAGAATATTGCGGACGTTTTCCAGCGACCCAACACCCGCCTGTATTCCTGGTTGAAGGACCGTCTGGCGGCCCGCCGCGCGCGCGGCATCGTGCTCTGGGTCCACACCGGCTGCGACCTTTGGCGCGCTGAAGCCCAGAGCTTGCGCGAGACCTTCCAGTTGCCGGTTCTGGTGCTGGAAGCCGACGAGATGTCCGGCGGCTCCCGGCGGGAGGCCGACCGGATCCAGGCATTTGTGGAGACACGGCGATGAACGCGGTTCCCCGCAAACTGAGCCTGACGGACTGGGACGAGCGTTACGTCCAACTGCGGCACACTGGCCTGCGTGAACCGCCTTACGGTGGGCCGCTCCGCCGTCACGTCGCCCAGGAGCGGGATTATCGCCTCGAAAAGTTGCGCTTCGACAATTCGCCGGCGGCGCTCCGGCTCTGGAATTTTCTGCTCACTGAAAATGAGCGCCTGCATCAGGCCCGCGCCCGCGGTGAAAAAATCGTCGGCAGCATGAAGGACCTCGGCACGGTGCCGGTCATGGCTTATGCCCTGCCCGGCCTGCGGGCGTTTTATCCCGACGGAGCGTGGTGGACGCCGTGCCTCATGGAATGCAGCGACCGGCTGCTGCAACAGGCCGAAGGGCTGGGCATTGACGCGTCGTTCTGTCCGGTGCGCGCCATGCTGCCAGCGTTTTTGAACGGCGAACATTTCCCGCGGCCGGACCTGTTGATTTGCAGCACCGGCGCCGTTTGTGACGATTTCTCCGCCATCGCCCAGCGGCTGGAACGTATGGGGTTCCCGGTCGAATGGTGGGAAATGCCGCGCCGCCGCCGGCCTGATCCCGGCGAAGCTTCCTGCGCGCTGCCGGGAAATCTCAACGCTCCGCAGCTCCAGGTGGATTGCGTGCGCGAGGAATTGCGGCGCGTTGGCCAGTCATTGAGCAGCCTGGCCGGCCGGCCCTTGGAGGAAGCGATGCTCGCGGACGGAATCCGCAGGGCGAACGAAGTCCGCCGCCGGCTTCAGGCGCTGCGGACCGTCGCGTATTCCGCTCCCGGCGCTCCGCTGCCGGCGCTGGAAATGCTGGTCGCGGAAATGCTGGCCATCCATTTTTGTTCCGATCGTGAGGAAACCATCGCGGTGCTCGGCGAACTGCTGGCCGTGGCGCAAGCACGCGTCCGGCAAAGCCAGTTCGTCATCGGCGGGGATGCCGTGCGGATATTCTGGGTGAACCCGGTGGCGGATTTGCGGGCCATGAACCTGCTGGAGGACTGGGGCGGGCGCGTCTGCGGTTCGGATTACATGTTCGCGCACGCGCTGGATTTGATCCCCGAAGACCTGCCCCCGCTCGAAGCGCTGGCCCGGACGGCGCTGGCGGACCCGATGGTCGGCTCCACCGCGGACCGCGCCGCGCGTATCGTGGCCGACTGCCGGGAGTTCGGTGCGGAAGCCGTGGCGGTGTCGCGCATTCCCGGGGCCAGCCATTGCGCGCGCGAAGGTGAAATAATCCGGGAAATCGTGCAAAAAGCGCTGGGTCTCCCGACAATCGAGCTTGAAATCCCGCCGATCTGTGATGCCATGCTGCCGACGCTGGGCTCGCGGTTGCAGGCGTTGATGGAAACCGCGCGCGCCCGGAGGAAAAAATGATTTGCGCCGGCATAGATGCGGGATCACGCTCGATCAAGGTGGTGCTGTTCGACACCGAGCAGCAGCGCGTTCTCTCCAGCAGCATCGGTGACCAGGGCGTGGCCCAAGAGCAACTGGCGCGGGGACTTTTTGAACAGGCGCTGAGGGACGCCGGCCTCGAACGTTCGCGCGTTGCCGCCGTGGTGGCCACCGGGTACGGCCGCAATGCCGTCCGCTTCGCCGACACCACCATCACCGAAATCACCTGCCACGCGCGCGGCGTGCATCACGTGGCGCCGGACGCGCGCACGATCATCGAAATCGGCGGCCAGGACAGCAAGGTCATCCATCTTGAGGACGGCGGGCGGGTCCGGGATTTTGCCATGAACGACCGGTGCGCCGCCGGCACGGGCCGGTTTCTGGAAATGGTCGCAACGCGGCTGGGGGTGGACTGGCCGAAACTGGCGGAGCTGGGGCAGGCGAGTCAGAAGCCGGCGCTCATCAGCAACATGTGCGTCGTGTTTGCCGAAACGGAAATCATCGGGCTGCTGGCGGAAGGCGTGCCGGTGCCCGATGTGGTGGCCGGGGTGCAGAATGCGATGGCGACGCGGGTGGTCGCGCTGGCCGGGCGCTCGGCCGTTCCACCGGTCTATTTCACCGGCGGCGTGGCCCTGCAACCGGGCATGTCGCGCGCGCTGGCCGAAGCCCTGTCCGCGCCGCTCCGCGTGGCGCCGCAGCCGCAGTTCACCGGCGCGCTCGGCGCGGCGCTGCTCGCGGGCGACCGGCACAGAATGAAGGCTCCGCAATAAGCACCGCGTCTGACAGAGCGGCCGCTTTCTACAAACTGCTTCATGCCGCAGCCTGCTCTGGGCAAGACCGCTACTGCGGACCCGCAAGCAAGGTTGACCTGGCCGATTCGGGGAGTCATTCTGTCCGGGTTGCTTCACCTGAAACCGGCCCGCGAGGCAAAACCAATGTCAGACCCAAAACAGAAACTGCTCCGTAACCTGCCCTCGGTCACCGAATTGCTGAAGAGCCAAACTGTCGCCGGCTGGCTTCAACAACAGCCTGCGCCGCTCGTCACCGATTGCCTGCGCCGCGCTCTCGCCGAAACCCGACAACAGATTCTTGACGGCGAACGCCCGGGCAGCGCACCGGACATCAGCGCCGATGCTCTGTTAAACCGCGCCGCCGGCTTGCTGGAACGAGCCGCCGAACCCCGCGTGCGCGAAGCCATCAACGCCACCGGCATCATCCTTCACACCGGCCTGGGGCGCGCGGTGTTTCCCGCCGGCGTCGTGGACGCGATCGTTCCCGGGCTGAAAGGTTACGTGAACCTGGCCGTGGATCGCGATACGGGCGAACGCATCGAACGGGACGAGTTGGTTGAACCTCTGTTCACGGAACTGACCGGCGCCGAGGCGGCCACCGTCGTCAACAACAATGCCGGCGCCACGTTGCTGGTCCTGGCCGCGCTCGCCGCCCGGCGCGAGGTCATCGTCTCGCGCGGCCAGCTCATCGAGATCGGCGGCTCGTTCCGGCTGCCCGATGTGATGACGCAAAGCCGGGCGAAATTGGTCGAGGTGGGAACCACGAACCGGACGCACCTCAAGGATTATGAAACCGCCATCACGGAAAAGACCGCGGCGCTCATGCGCGTGCATCCGAGCAATTATCGCATCACCGGTTTCACCAGCGAAGTGTCGCTGGCCGAACTGGCCGAACTGGCGCACGGCAAGGGCTTGCTGTTGATTGACGATCTCGGGGCTGGCGCGCTGCTCGATCTGAAACCATTCGGCCTGCCGCACGAACCGACCGTCCGCGAATCCATCGCGGCCGGGGCGGATGTGGTCCTGTTCAGCGCCGACAAGCTGATCGGCGCCAACCAAAGCGGCATCATCGTCGGCCGCAAGCAGGCCATTGCGAAAATCAGAAAGCATCCGCTGATGCGCGCGCTGCGGGTGGACAAGACCGCCGTCATGGTGCTCGAGCGCACCCTGCGTCTATTCCGTGACCCGGACCTCCTGCGCCGCGCACATCCGACGTATCGCATGTTGACCACACCGACGGACGTCTTGCAGAAGCGCGCCGAGGCGCTTGCCGCAGCCATCCGGCAAAAGGCGCCTAGGGCGAGCGCAGAAATTCAGGAGAGCAGTGCCTACCTGGGCAGCGGTTCGCTGCCGGAACAGGCCATCCCCAGTTTGGTCGTGAGCGTCTCGTTGCCCGGGCGGAAAGCCGCGGATCTGGCACGCGCGCTGCGCCTGGACCCGGCGTGTGTCTTCGGCCGCATCGAGCGCGACCAGGTTCTGCTCGATGTGCGCACCATCACCGATGAGCAGTTGCCGGCCATCGCCGGGGCCATGGGAAGGATCGCGGCGTGATGGGGAATATCGAACAACGAACAATGAACGGCGAACGCCGAACTTGCAAACCGGCCCCGTGCGGTCATTCGTTCGAGGTTCGAGGTTCGAGGTTGAGCGTTCCATGTTGGATTTTATGAACGCCCCCCGCCGCAACATCATGCTCGGCACGGCCGGGCACGTGGATCACGGCAAAACCGCGCTGGTCAAAATGCTCACCGGCTGCGAAACCGACACGCTGGCCGAGGAAAAACAACGCGGCTTGACCATCGACCTGGGCTTCGCTCCCTGCCGGCTGGCGGACAAACGCATTGTCGGCGTGGTGGACGTGCCCGGCCACGTGGATTTCATCCGCAACATGGCCGCCGGCGCACACGGCATTGATGTCGTCATCTTTGTCGTCGCGGCCGATGACGGCATCATGCCGCAAACCCACGAGCATCTCCACATTCTCACGCTCATGGGCCTGCGCCATGGCTTGGTGGCGCTGACCAAGATTGACCTGGTGGATCCGGCCCGGCGCGCGTTCGTGCTCCAGGACCTGCGGCGATTGCTCGCGAACACGTTCCTGGCCGAAGCGCCGATTTGCCCGCTGTCCAACGTCACCGGCGAAGGGTTCGACGCATTTTTCGACGCGTTGAACGACGTGGTCGCCCGCTGCGAGGATCGTCCCTGTGCCGGCTGTTTTCGCATGTGGGTGGAGGATGTGTTTACCATTCGCGGTTCGGGCACGGTCATCACGGGCATCCCCACGCGCGGGCGCGTCCGGCCGGGCGATCACCTGCATTTGCTGCCGGCCGGCTTGTCCGGGCATGTCCGGCGGATGCAGGTTTACGGTGAAGACGCGGTGGAAGGACGCGCCGGAGAATGCGTGGCATTGAACATTCCTGAATTGGACCACGAAGCGGTGCGGCGCGGCATGGTCCTGAGCGAATCGAAGTTGCCGGCCCCGGTGACCATGGCCGAAGCCGAACTGCGCATCCTCGATGCCGTCAAAGGCAAGGTTCCCGATTACCTTGAGGCGCAGTTGCACGTCGGTACGGCAGCGGTATCGGCCCATCTGGCAATGCTCGAAAACACCGAAATGGCCGGCGGCCAGAAACAGATGATCCAGCTCCGGCTGGCGGAACCGCTGGCGCTGGCACCCGGCGAACGATTTGTCATCCGCGCCAATGTCGCCGGCTCCGGCATCGGCCTGACCACCATCGGCGGCGGTCAGATTCTTGGCATCGGCAACGTGCGCTTGCGCCGGAAAAAACAGTGGACGCTCGATCTGCTGGCAGCGCGGCGCAACGCCATCGGCGACCCGGTGCGCTGGGGCGAACTCATGCTGCGGGAAAGTACGCGGCCCGCAAGCATGGCCGAATTGCAGGAGAAATGCCTGATGCGCCCGGACGGGATGACCGCCCTGCTGGATTCATTACGCGCCGACGGCCGCGCGGTGCCGACCCCCGGCGGCGCTTGGCTGCACCGCGACGTCATTCAGAAAACCGCGACCGACATCCTCGCCGCCATTCAAGCGTTCCATTCCGCCAATCCGCAGCGGTCGGGCCTCGGACGGGAGGAATTGCTCGCCAGGCTGAAAACCGATGGGCTGTTGCTGGACGCGGCCGTGGAATCGCTGCTGCAGTCAAAACAGATCGAGCGGAACGGAACGGTTCTCGCACAGGCCGGGTCGAGCGCGCAGTTATCCGGGCGCGACCAGCAGTTGTGTGACCGGATTGCCGCGAAATTGCAGCAGTCCGGCTGGACACCACCCGCCCCGGAGGAACTGGCCGCAGCGCTCGGAGAACCGTTATCGCGCGTGACGGCGATGATCCGGCTGTTGACCGAGCGTGGCCTCGTCGTGCGGCTGGACGACCGGATCTGGATGCATCGTGACGCCGTGGAGACCGGCAAACAAACCGCCTTGAAACTTTTTGCCCGCGCGCCGATGTTTTCCACCATGGACTTCCGGGACGCCCTCGGCGTGAGTCGTAAATACGCCGTGCCGCTGGTGGATTATTTGGATAAAATCCGATTCACCGTCCGTTCCGGCAACCACCGGACCCCGGGGATGGAGGCGAAGAAACTGTTGAAACCGTAGCGGCTTTCGGCAGAAAGCCGGATTATTTTTGACGTTTGCGGCGCTCTGCCGAGACGCCGCCACGACAAAATATAAAATGAAAATTGATCTGGCCCGACGCCGGCGCGTGATGGAGCGGTCGCAATTGCTCGGACATTGCATCTGTGACGTCCGGCGGCCGTGCCCGTGCGACGTGTTTCGCGACGACGGCATCTGCCCGTGTGCCGGCGAGCGCCCGGACCCGGTGGACCTGTCGCAGGTGAAATTGATGTCATTCGTCCGCAATGCCGGATGCGCGTCCAAGATTGCCCCGGCGGAACTTGACGCGGTGCTGGGCCGGTTGCCCGCCGTGAACGATCCGGCGGTGATATCCGGCTTGGCGGCTGGCGACGATGCGGCGATTTACCGGCTGTCCGATGACCTCTGCCTGGTGCAGACGGTGGATGTGTTCACGCCGTGCGTGGATGACCCGCATTTGTTCGGACGGATTTGCGCGGCCAATTGCCTGTCGGACGTTTACGCGATGGGGGGGGAGCCGCGCACGGCCCTGAGCATTCTGGCGTTCCCGACCGAGAAACTCCCGGGCGAAGTGATGTACGAGATGCTCGCCGGCGCGATGGACGTTTTTGAGGAAGCCGGCGTGGCGCTCGTGGGCGGACACAGCGTCAAAGACGACGAAATCAAACTCGGTTTTGCGATCACCGGCCTGATCAATCCCAAAGTCGCCGCCGAATTGGAAACCCCAAAAGCCGGCGACGTGCTGGTACTGACCAAGCCGCTGGGCACCGGCGTGCTGACGTTTGCCCAACAAATCGGGCGCAGCAATTCGCCAGGCATGGCGGCCGCGGAAGCCTCAATGGTCACGCTGAACCGGGGGGCGGCGTCCGCGATGAAGGAAGCCGGCGCCTCGGCCTGCACGGACGTGACGGGTTTCGGGCTGTTCGCGCATCTGTATCGCATGCTGCGCCAAGGCAGACAGGGAGCGGAGGTGTTTGCCAACGCCTTGCCGGCATTCGACGGCGTGATGGCGGCCCTCGGGCAGGGCGTCATTCCGGGCGCCGTCGAGCGCAACCGCGAGTACGTGGGAGAAGCTCTCCGCATCGCGTCCGGCGTGGACGAAGCGTTGGTCAACCTGGGATTCGACGCTCAAACGTCCGGAGGCTTGTTAATTGCCATCCCCCCCGAGCGATTGAACGCGCTGCGCGAGGCCCTGGCCCGGTGTGGCGCAGGCGCGTTTGTGATCGGGCGAATTGCGGCAGACGCGGAGAAACAAATCGTGGTTCTGCCGGGCGGCGCGACTAAAGACAAAACCAAACCTGAGATTCATTCACCTGAAAGCAAATCCATGAAATCCTCCGCTACCGATTCCAATCCTCATCACGAAGGTTGTTGCGCGGACCTGTTCAAAGGCGACAGCGCGGGCAGTTCCGTCAACGAAACGCAAAAGGCGTTTGGCGCCCTGCTCCGGTCGGTGCAGGCCGGCGGCGCCCTGAGCGAGAAAGCCAAAGAGCTGATCCTGTTCAGCCTGGTCGTGCACAGCCGGTGTCAGCCGTGTTTTGATGCGCACTTCCGTCGCGCGCGCGAACTGGGTCTTACCGAGACAGAATTGGACGAGGCGGCCTGGTGCGCCATCGCCATGGGCGGCGCACCGGTGAAGATGTTTTATCAGGAGAATATGGAACGCTCCAAAAAGACCGAGGCGAAATTCTAAATGGCGGTCATTTTTTGAATTGGTCAATCGTCAATCCACCAGACACAACGAAAGTGAACAAATTATTCCTTCTCCACCTCGTCTTGGCGCTCGCCGCAGCCAAACCGTTTGCCGCGCGCGCGGCCGGGAGCACCAATCAACCGGTCACCGCCGGCCAACCGTTTACCTGTGTACTCGTCCACGGCGCGTGGGGCGGAGGCTGGGATTGGAAACCGGTGGACCAGTTGCTGACGGCTGACGGCGACAAGGTTTATCGCGCCACCTTGACGGGGCAGGGCGAGCGTTCCCACCTCGCCAACACGAACATTGACCTGAACACGCACATCCAGGACATCGTCAACATCATCCAGTGGGAGGACCTCCATGACGTGGTGCTGGTCGGCCACAGTTACGGCGGCATGGTCATCACCGGTGTGGCTGACCGCGTGCCTGACCGGATCAAGCGCCTGGTTTACCTTGATGCGTTTGTGCCCAACAATGGCGAAAGCGCTGACGCCATCCGCGGTCACACGGGGATTGATCTGCCGGCGACCAACGGCTTCATCCCCCCGGTGTGGGTCAAGGGCAACCCACCGCCGCCGCACGATGTGCCGCATCCGGCCAAGACCTTCAGCCAGCCCATCGTCCTGACCAACCAGGCCGTTGCCGGCAGATTACCGGTCACTTATATCCTGACCGTGGATCCCGGCAAGTCTCCGGAACAGGACGCCTTTTACCCATTTTATGAACGCGCCAAGGCCCGGGGCTGGACCGCGATGGTCATGGAAGGCGACCACAACGTGCAGCGGTCGCATCCCCGGGAACTGGTAAAGCTGATCGAACAGGAGCCGTGAGGGCTAACTGGCTGCTTTTCACACGTCATTCCTTGTCCAGCGCATACGACTCCAAACGGCCGCACTGCGCACAGCGGAAGGTTCGGATGCGATAGATGGCCTTGCCTTCGGTCTTGACCCGGCCGAGAAACCCGATGACCGGCGCTCCGGCCACCCAGACGGAAATGCCATTGCCACTCTGGCTCTCAGAAGGCACGAATCCTTCCGCCATCTCCCCGCCGCACTGGGAACATTTGGTGGGTGGAACCATAAGCGGTTTTAAAACGAACCGCCGGTGATCTCGTCAGCCGGATAGGGTTGAATCCTGTGCATGACGGAAAATTGTTCCGGTTCGTCCGGTTTGTCCAGCACCTTTTGGCCGCGAGGACGAAGACAGGTGTACGTCTCAACCTGCGCTCTTTAGAAATTTGTGGAATCCCCCTTTGCTAACTTGTCACGGGTCAACCGTCACTGGTCACTTTTCCGGCTGCGCACTGACAAATTCCCGATGCAACCGGGCGTAAACGCCGCCCTGCCGCAACAGGGTTTCGTGCGTGCCGCGCTCCACAATCCGGCCCTGGTCCAGCACCAGCACCAGGTCCGCCCGCCGGATGGTGCTCAGCCGGTGCGCCACGATGAAGGCCGTCCGGCCGCGCAGCAGCCGCTCCAGCGCCCGCTGCAGCCGTGCCTCGGTGACGGTGTCAATTGCGCTCGTCGCCTCATCCAACACCACGATGCGCGGGTCGGCCAGCATCGCGCGGGCGAAGCATACCAGTTGGCGCTCGCCGAACGACAATGACGCACCGCGCTCGGCAACCTGCGATTGCAGCCCGTCCGGCAGGCCGTCCAGCAGCTCGGCGCAATCCAAGGCCGCCAGGACCGCCCGCACGTCGGCTTCCGCCGCCGCCGGGCGGGCCAGCCGGATATTGTCCAGCACGGTGCCGGAAAACAGGAAATTGTTCTGCTGCACACTGCCCATTTGTGAACGGAGCGAATCGCCGGTGACCCCGTTCAAATTTGCGCCGTCCACAAGGATCTGGCCTTTGCCGGGCAGATAAAATTTCTGGAGCAGCGCCACCAGCGTCGTCTTGCCGCTGCCGGTGTGGCCGACCAGCGCCACCGTCTGGCCGGGCTCGGCAGTGAAGGAAATGCCGGTTAACACCGGCCGCCCCGGCTGGTATTCAAAATGCACGTCCCGGAATTCCACCCGGCCCTGGATGGCCGGCTGCGGTTTCGCGTCCGGCGCGTCCACCCATTCCGGTTGCTGGTCGAGCATTCGGAACAGCCGTTCCGCCCCCGCCATGGCCATAAACGCCTGGTTCAACTGGTTCCCGATCACCTGCACCGGGTCGAAGAACAGGTTGGCGAGAAAAAAGAACATTACCAGGTCGCCCACTTCCATGTGCAGCCACCCGTGCCAGCGCAAGGCTCCGAACGCACCCACCAGCGCCATGGCACCAAGGAAAAATTGGCTTTTCAATTGCAGCAGCGGCACGAACACCGCCGAGGCCTGGGCCACGCCCACGTTGTTTTCGCCATGCACGTCAATCAGCTTCCGGAAAAAACCCGCGTTGATTTCGTGGCGCACGAAAGCCTGCGTCACCCGGATGCCGCTCACCGACTCGGCGAGGGTGGACGACACGCGGCTCCAGGATTCCTGGACGAGGCGCAGCCGCCGGCTCATCTCCCGCCGGTAATTCTCGTTCACCACCCAGATGATCGGCGCCAGCAGCACCATCAGCGAAAACAGTTTCCAATCGTACCACGCCATCAACACCGCCGACGTCGTCATTTGCAGTCCCTGCACCACCAGGACAAAGGCCACGTCCTGCACGCCGGCGCGCACGCTGTCGATGTCCGACGTCATCCGGCTGATGATGCGGCCGAACTTGGTCTGGTTGAAAAACGCCATGGGCATGGTCATCAGCTTGCGAAACAAGTCCGACCGCATGTCGTGCACCACCGCCTCGCCGAGTTCGAGCGCGAACCGCTGGCGGAAGTGAAAGCAGCCCACCGTCACCAGCGCCAACGCGAAATACCCCGCCGCATAGCGGTAGATCCCCGGCAGGTCCTGCCCGGTAATCGGGCCATTGATGGTGCGGCCGATGAGCCAGGCCAGCGCCGGCAATTGCAGGCCGCGAATGAACGTCAACGCGAACAGCGCATTCCGCTTGGCGGCATAGGGCCGGGTGTAACCGAAAATCCGGCGAATCAGCGTTATCTGCAGCGGCGCCTTGTCCGCTTCGCGTTCTTCCAGCGGATTGTAATACGTAATCGCCTCCCGCGCCGAAAGGTCTTCCTTCGCGGCGGGCAATGGTTTATTTGCTGACGCGCTCATTTGTGCCCATCCGACAGTTCGACGTTCGGTGTTCGGTGTTCAATGTTCGGAGTTGCAGAAAGTTCCCGGCCCTCGCCCTTCGCCTCTCGATCCCCGTCCGCGTCTTCGTCCAAATCCATGATCTGCAGCAGCGCCGTTTCGTGGTACGGTCCGGGTTGATGCACGAGTTTGGCGTGCGTCCCCGACTGCGTCAGCCGGCCGTCTTCAAGCACCAGAACCAAATCTGCCCGCCGCAGCAAACTCAGCCGGCCCGACACCACGAACGTCGTCCGGCCGGCCATCGCCTCACGCAACGCCGACACAATCTCGCTTTCCGTCCGCGCATCCACCGAAGCCGTCGGGTCGTCGAGAATGAGAATCGGCGGTTGCAGCAACAGCGCCCGTGCCAGCGCCAGCCGCTGGCGCTGGCCGCCCGACAAATCCACGCCGGATTCGCCCAGCACTGTTTCGTAACCGCGCGGCAGCGCCCGGATGAACTCGTGCGCCGACGCAATCCGCGCCGCGCGTTCGATTTGTTCCATCGTGGCGTGCGGATGCCCGAACGCGATGTTGGCCGCCACCGTGTTGGAAAACAAAAAGCTTTCCTGGTACACAATCCCGATCTGCCGCCGGTAGGCGTCCAGGTCCAGTTGCCGCAAATCCTTGCCATCCGCCAGAATCCGGCCCGCCTGCGGGTCGTAAAACCGCGGAATCAAACCCAGCAGCGAGCTCTTGCCGGCGCCGGTCATGCCGAAAATGCCGATGACTTGGCCGGGCCTGACCTCGAACGATACCTCCGTCAGCACCGGGTGATCCACGGTGTAGCCGAATGTTACCTGTTCAAACACCATCCGCCCCGTGAGCCGGCCCGGCTTGACGGCATCCGGCCGGCTTTGCACTTCCACCGGCGTGTCCAGCACTTCGAACACGCGCCGGGCGGCCGCCAGGCTTTGCTGCACCGAGTTGGCAATGGTTGAGATGTTCGCCACCTGTCCCGTGAATTGCTGGAGCAGGCCCGCGAAGACGATCAGCCCGCCCCCCAGCGGGATCTTTCCCTGCACGTACAGCCAGCCGCCGTACGCGAACAAAATCACCAAGCTCAACTGCGACAGCAACTGCGTGCCCGGAGTGAACACGGACAAATCCCAGAAAATTTTCCGTTGCTGCGCCGACACCCGGTCATTGGCCTCCTCGAACCGCCGGACCTGGTGCGGTTCCGCGGCGAATCCCTTGACCGTCTGCATGCCGCGCACGCTCTCGCTGAACAGCAACACCATGTGGTCGGTCAATTCACGGTTGCGCAGGTAACCCGGCCGCAGCCGTGCCGAATAATAATGCGTCAGCCCCCACAGCGGCGCGGAGACGCTCAGACATGCCATCGTCAGCGCCGGGTGAATGCGCCACATGAACACCGCGTACGCCCCCAGCGTCAGGAGCATGGTCGCCCCCTGCAACAGCACGCCGTCCACGAACAGCCGCGTGTTCTGAACGTCGCCGGTCACCCGGTTGAAGATCGAGTTGGAGCCGTGCGTGTCGAAGAAGGTGAAACTGAGCCGTTGGAGCTTGGCGTAAAGCTGGGCGCGGAGTTCCGGCACGATTTCCCCCTGCGTCAGCCGAGCGGTAACCATGTTGTACGCGTAGGTGAGCACCGCGCGCAGGACCGCCTGTGCCACAATCGCCAGCGCCAATGCCGTGACGATTTGCAGCGCCGACCAGCTCACCGGCGGCAGCCAGCCGAACGGATACACCGGTGCGGAGAGCGACGGGTCGAGTGAATGCCGGATGACGTCAATGACCACGCCCAGCAATTTGAGGCCGGCGATGCCGAGGAGCAGCAGCACCACGCTCAATCCGAGCGACACCAGGCAATCCCCGCGGAACCGCCACGCCAGCGCGAGCAGGCGGCGAATCAGTTCTCCCGTGGGATACCGTTCGTCAGCGGACCGGAAACTGACTGGGCCGGACATTTTCAGAGCCGTAACATGCCGGAGCCCTGACCGGTAATCGAATCAAAAAGAGGACAAGGAAGGCCGAATGCGTGCCCGCGTTTACTGCCCCCGCACCCGGAAGAATCCCGTTGCGTTGGTCATGGGCACGCTCGCATTCTGCAGGCTCGTCGTCACCACCCCATTCCACAAGCCCAACGGCAGTGCGCCCGCCCGCTCGACTACGAACGGCGGCGTGCCGCCGGTCCAACTGAGGTTCAGGTTCATCCCGCTGCGCATCGCGGTCATGCTGATGCCGTTCGCCACCGTCATCACCGCCGCATCGTAAGCCACGGCGTGGATGCCGTCGTCAGCGCTCAATTCCAGCGTGTAGATACCCGGCGCACTGAACGTCGCCGTCGTGTTCGTCTGCGTTGCATTGCCAAACGTCACCGTACCCGGGCCGGAATACAACCTCCATTGGATCACCGGAGCTGAGTTCGAAAAGCTCACAAACCCCATCAACGCTGCCGCCTGCCCGAACGGCACTGTCCGGTCCGGCCCGGCATTCGCCACCGGCGCCCCTGCCGATCGCGGCCCTTCGTTCGTCCCCGTGGACTGGACGACCTCGAAGTTCGTGGCGCTGACGCCGGTCAGGTGGTCAAAACAGTGTGCCGGCCAGCGGTCGTCCGGCGTCACGGAGATGGAAAAGTAATTGCCATTGTCGGCCACCAGCGCGCCGTATTTCTTCAATCCGAGCAACACGGCCTTTTCCTCTTTGGTCCAGCCGAGCGGGATGACAAAGCCGGCTTTCAGCCGGAGTCGCTGGCCCATCTGCGGCAGGTTGGTGCTGGTGTTGCCGGACGGCGCGGCATAATGCGTCGCCGGATAAAGGTATTTCTGGTAACGCGATTTTTTCACCACGATGCGGCAGGCGTGCTCCACCATGCTGCGTTCGGCCTCGTCGAAGCGGACCAAGGCGGGGAACATCGGCAGGCCCGCCGCGTCACCCGAGGTCCAGCCAGCCGGCCGCAGCCCGTTCGTGTTCAGGTTGAATTTTGCGCCATTGGACGCTTCCCAGTTTGTGCCCACCCGCGTCGTTTCCCAGGTTTCCCAGATGAATCCGCCGCCGGGCGCGACCATGATGGCGTGCCGGTCGCTGCCATCGTTGTTCGTCTGCCATTGCAGCAGCGTGTTGGCGGTCCCGGCCGGCCAGGTCTCGATCGGCAGGTTGGTGGGAATGGGATACAGCCCGTTCGTACCCGTGCCGCCGTCCAAGTCCGATTCATCCGCGTAATTGAAGAAGGCGATCTGTTTTCGCGGCTGACTGTCCGGCACCAGCACGAAATTCATCTCGAATTCGGGCGTCAACACGGCCCGACTTGTGCCCAAGTCCGATACGATTTGCGCGATCATCGCATCCGAGTTCACCAGCACCGGCCGGTTGGAAACGCACTCGTTCCACGGGTTGGTCGCCGGGAAAATCTGCACCGCGGACACCACAGCGTCGGCGTTCGACGTGTTGAAGAGGATGGCATCGGTGACGGTGGGCGGGGGCCCGAGAAGGCGGCCTTCCTGGTTGATACGTTCGTTCGCGGCGTACAGGGGGAAAGTGTACAACAGCCAGACCAGGACCGGTGCGACCAGACTTTTCATCACAACAAAAACAACACAGCCGCTGGAGAGCAAAACACGTGCCCGG
>DATJOW010000054.1:0-22191 GCA_035506715.1 Candidatus Acidiferrum sp.
TGTTTTTTGTTTTCCACGCTCACGCCCCACCAGATATGCGATTGCCCGGCGGCAAAGCGCAGTTTGCCTTTGAGCAAAGCCGCCATTCGACCGGCGCGCTTGGTCAGGAGTTGATAGGTGTGCCAGTTCGCCGCCACCATCACGCGCGCGACCTTGATGATGTAATGGTCGGGCACATCCTCGTGAAACAGGTCGCTCATGGAATTGACAAAAATTCTCCGGGGCGCACCCCAGCGGATGGGATCGCCCAGCTTTTCCGGCACCAAGCGGAGGTCAAAACCGAATTCAAATGGATGGCCGGGAATGCCGCGCCAGCGCTCGGCAAACGTCTCGGCGTAGCAATGGAGGCAGCCGGGACTGATTTTGGTGCAGCCGCGCATGGGATTCCACGTCGCGTCCGTCCACTCGATTTTTGATTTGTCGCTCATTGCTGATGATAGTTTCGCACGAACGATAGGACAAATGCTGTCCAAGGTGAATGATTAAAATAATTCCGGTTCGTTGACTCGTTTTAACGTGTCATTCCAAAACTTTTCGCCAAGTTGGTGCTTACTCGCAAAAAAGAGGTAATAAAGCGGAACGTTGCCGGGTGTGGTAACCTGTTGGAGATTTCCGATGAACGTGTAACCGATTTCACGCAATTGCGTTTCATACAATTTCAAAAATCCGCGACAAAAATTTGACGGAGAATTTGTCGGCAGTTGTTTCCACTTTTCAGAACCCAAATATTTTGTCAAAGGGGCTTTTGAATCTGACCGGGCGAGGTAAGTATGCAAATTGCGCTTGATGTCTGTACCGGTTGGAATGTTGATCAGAATGTCAGACCTAGCTTTGGCTGCGAGAGCTGAAACTAATTTGAAAGGAGCATGCCCAATGCGCGTTGGGTCAATGAAAGTAAAAATCAAAGACTTGGGTGGAATGGGAATTTTTTCGATTGCTTCAGTGCAATCGCCGCACCAAATATCCACCTTTGCAGCATTTGGATGTCCGTCTATCCGGGCTGCCAGTGCCTCTGCGGCGGCTTTATTCATCTCAACGAAAATGTATTTCGTATAGTTGGATTCAAGCACTCGGAGCGGCGAACCCAATTCTTCCTTTTTTGTTTCGCGCACAAAGCAACGTCCCGGACCAGCAAAAAGCTCAAAATAAATCCTGTGGTCCCAAGGTTTATCCTTCATCGCCTGGTTTAAAATTTCCGAATAGTAAACCAGCGGCTTGTGTTTCTTTTCAATCCACACACCACTATCTCAGACTGGGAGCTGGTCTGTTTCTGAAGTGCCATCCTTCCATGCAGAATTATCTGCTGACGGCAAATAATAAATAGCAGGTTTCATTAGTTGAGGCCCGGATTTCCCAAATGATAGTTGAATACGCCCGTTGCCGGGTGATGTCCAGCGTTTAAAACAAGCCCAAAGAGCAAGGAGCTGAGAGTTTGGGTTTAACCCGGCTCGTCTGGAGATTCGCTCTAGCGACAATTTCGAGCCGGAGGCTCGACGCTACAGTACTTTGCGATCTTTGTCGTTCAATGCAATTCCGCCAATTGCGATCGGCGATTGTCAGGCCGAAAGGCGCTTTTCATGGTAGCGCCGCAAGAGCGCGCTGGTCACATAAAGTATCCCCGGCAAGGCCAGCGCGACGACAAACCAGTTCAGCCTTCGCGGCGAATTGATTACCGCCACGAAAAACAAACACCAACCGAACAGCGATATGATTCCCCCTGAAAGTTCCCACCGCCACCCGGCAAGTATGCCCAGGAGCATAAGCGCCAAGGCAAGAAACCCGACCTGAACCCCAACAGGCTGGGCCAGTAGATTCGGCATCCCCTCGCCGATGGCAATAATCAAGGTCAGCAGGACCAGCGATGTGCCCAGCATCCGGGCCGTCCAGCGACATATGGCAGCGTCAATTGTAGATGTTTTTGTTTTCATGGCGCCATTCTACCGGAACGGGCTTGGACGCGTGAATTGATAATTGGGGCGACGCCGTTGAAATAATCAATGATTTACTTCGCGGCCCGCGCTTCCCCAATCTGCACCGGTTTGTAGCCGCCGCGGGATTTGAACCAGCCAATCAACACGAGATAACACGTGAAGGTGAAGAGCGGGAACATCGCCATCCGGCCCAGCGCGCTGAATTTGCCGGCGCTTTCGGCCGACTTGAGTTCGGCCTGCGATTTCTCATCCGCGATGGCAGCGCTCTTGGCCGGATCAATCGCCTCGTAGGCGCCGAGCAGGTATTTCTTCTGCACGGTCACCTGCTGGTAGAGCGCCGGATTCGAGGCGCGCAACTGTTGCGTGGTGGACATTTCCTGCATGTAGCCCAGGAACGGCGCGCCGAGAATGCCCACGGCCAGCATCCCGATGCCGCCCATCGAGTTCAGCGTGAGCGCCCCGCCCTTCGGGCATTGCTCGGAGGTCAACCCGAGTATCGTCGGCCAGCAGAACGTGATGCCGACGCCGAACAGGGTCGCGGCGACAAAAATGACTCCTGTGCCGGCGTGGGCGGTATGGGACAGCGCGAGCAGACCCAGGCCAGCCAGCGCCGAGCAGGCCAACAGCAGGCCCGGCGGCGAGAACTTGTGGATGAGCGGCCCCGCGCAGAAGCGCAAGATCAGCATGATGGCCGATGTGTAAACGAGCACCCAGGCGGAATTGTAGCCGGCGGCCTTCATCGGGTCCTCCATGAGCGCGGTAATCCAGCCGTTGGTGCCCAGCTCGGTGGTCGCCTGCGGCATCATGATGATGATGAGAAACGCGACCAGCAGCCGGCCGATCGACCGGGTGACAGCGGCGAAAACCACCACGACGATTCCGGTCAGGACCCACGAAACCGTTGTTCCCCAGCCGAAGACATCGGGCTGGCCGAGTTGCGCGAACACCAGGCCGAAGCCGACGAGCGCGCCGAACATGCCGAGTTCCTTCAGCATGGTCAAATAACTGACGCCGGCCTGTTCGCGCTCGCTCTTGGGGAATTTCAGCCCGACGAGGACGAGGAAGAAAATGATGGCCGGAATCAGGATCAGGCCGAGGGTGATGCGCCAGTCGGGATTGGACGCCAGTGCGATGGTACAAAGGCCGCCGATGACGAGGCCGCCGGGCCAGCCGGCGTGCAGGCGGTTCAGCCATTTGGCCTTGTCGGTGCTGAACATGGTCGCGACGATGGGATTGACGTAGGCCTCCACGCTGCCGTTGCCGAGGCCGAGAATGATGCTGCCCCAGTAGAGCAACTGGTGGCCGTGTTTCTGGCCGGCCACGAGCGCGTCGCCGGTCACGCCGTGGATGCAACCATACGCCGCGATCGCCATGGCCGTGTAAACCAGGTAGCTGACGAAGGAATAAATCATCGCCACTTTGTAACCGATGCGGTCGATGAAGAGGCTGAACACGATGATGCTCACGCCGAAGGGCCAGATGCCCGCGCCCTGGAGCTCGCCCACCGCGACCTTGTCGAGGCCGAAGTCGGTGACGAACTGGCCGCCGCACAGAATCATGCGGCTGATAAAGGCGTAGCTGGTGGTAATGAGGGCGATGAAGCAGCCCCAGAACAGAATTTTTTCGTGTCGGTTGTTCATGGAATGGACGAATGCTCGCCATTGAAACCAAGGAGTCAATGCTAAACTCAAAAGTTGCTGTCCCACAACGAGTTCTACGAGCCAAAAATCGCCCGGCCGGCCTGATTTTCAGCGGTGATATTCCTTGATAAAAAGGCGCGATTTTGGTTAAATAAAACGCGTAAAAAAGCGTGTAAAAACCAACTCAATACCTCAAACGCCATGAACAGAATTCACCCCCAAATGCCCTATCGGCTGGCCGCGGTTTTTGTTGTCTGGCTGGCACTTAACCTCGCCGTCATTTCCCAGGCGGCCCCGACCGCTTCGAGCACCCGCAAATCGCCGGACTGGCTGCGCACTTCCGTCGTCTATGAAATTTTTCCCCGAAATTTCTCCCAGGCAGGCGACCTCAACGCCATCACCGCCCATCTGGATGAACTGAAGGACCTGGGAGTGGATATTCTGTGGCTGATGCCCATTCACCCGACGGGCGAAAAAATGAAGAAAGGTTCCATCGGCAGCCCGTTCGCGGTGCGCGATTTTTACGCCATCAACCCCGACTACGGCACGACCAATGACTTCAAACGCCTAATTGCCGAAGCCCACCAGCGCAACATGAAGGTGGTGATGGACATAGTTGCCGGGCAAACCGCCTGGGACAGCGTGCTGATGGTCCACCCGGATTATTACCTCAAGGACACGAACGGCGCCATCATCCCGCCGGTCGCGGACTGGACGGATGTGGCCGGGTTGAACTATGCGAACCCGGACGTGCGGCGTTACATGATTGACATGATGGCGCACTGGCTGAAGGACTACGGCGTGGACGGATTCCGCACCGACGTGGCGCCGACGGTACCGCTGGATTTCTGGGAAGCGGCCCGGACCGAGCTGGAGAAAATCAATCCGCAGGTCATTGTCCTGGCGGACGCGGGCAACAAGCCTGCCCTGCTGGTCAAGGCTTTTGACGTGGATTCCTCCTGGGGCATGATCAGCACGTTGAACCGGGTCATGAGCGGCCTCGTGCCAGCCTACTACGTGAAGGAAGAGTGGGTTTATCTCAGCCAGCAATTTCCCGCCGGCGCCCTGCACCTGCGCTTTACCGACAATCACGAGCAAACCCGGGCCATCGCCCGCTTCGGCATTGACGGCGCCCTCGCGGCCCAGGTCTTGATGCTGATGCTCGATGGCGTGCCGCTGTTTTACAACGGCATGGAAGTCGGCGACGCCACCGAGTCCACCGACCCGGCGCTATTTGAAAAAATGCCGGTATTCTGGAGTCCCGGCGGACGCCCTCCGCTGCGCGACATTTACCGGGACCTGATCAAACTGCGCAAGCAATACCCCGCCCTGTACAGCGGCGAAGTGACCTGGCTGGAGAACACCGCCTCGGGCGAAGTCGTCAGCTTTCTGCGCCGCGATGCGAAGGACGAGTTTCTGGTCCTGATCAACTTTTCCAGCCGGCGGGTGACCGGGTCGGTTGAAATGTCCAACCCCGAGGGTTTTGAACTCGTCACGATCAAGGGCCGGACCAATCCGGTCGATTACCACCTCCCCGAATTCAATCTCGGCGGATATAGCTGGTACATTTATCACCGGACAGCGGCCAAATAATCCCGCCAGCGGGTGCTCCAGTTGGCCGGGTCAATCAAGCGCCGTTTCCGGCCGGTTTGAACGGCAGAACGTTGGGGTGCCTTGTCGAAAACATGTCATTAACACCCGGCTGAAGCCGGGTGACCAGTGGCGCAGTGCGAGAAAAACCGTTTAAGCGGTTTTTCCCCAGTTGCCGCCGGCGTTCACCGCGTTAAAACGCGGTGCTAATCAAAACTCGTGAGAAGCGGCTTCCTGCCTCCAGCCGATTCCAACCTGTTATCCCGCATGACCATGCGATGGACTTTGGGTCGGAGTTGGGCGATTTTAAGGCGTTTAATGATGTATTTGAAGACGTTTCGAGTTCCAGCCGCCTTGCTGTCCGCCAGCCTGTCGTTGACCGCTCATGCCCAAGTCCAATCCAGCCGTCCGGGTTGGGGCTCGATTCCCTATCATGACAACTCAGGCACCGGCGTCACCTTCCGCGTCTGGGCGCCCAATGCCACAAGTGTCTTTGTGCCCGGCCAGTTCAACAGTTGGTCCACCGCCGCAACGCCTTTGGCCAAGGAGTTGACGAATGGTGTTTGGACCGGCGTGTGGTCGGCGGATGTCACGAGCGCCGTGCCCGGGCAGCAATACAAATACTATGTCAATTACAGCGGCGGCAGCGTCTGGAAGCAGGATCCGCGGGCCCGCCTGGTCCAGTATTCCGGGTCCGGCGGAAACAGCATCATTTACGATCCGGACGCTTTCAACTGGAGCGGTGACAGCCTGACGCCGCCGGCGCTGAAGGACCTGGTCATTTATGAGCTTCACATCGGCACGTTCAACACCAGCTCGCGGCTCACGAAGTTTCTGGCGGCCACCAACAAACTGGATTATTTGAAAGGCCTCGGCGTCAACGCGGTCGAGCTCATGCCGGTTGCCGAATTTCCCGGCGACAACAGTTGGGGTTACAACCCGGCCCAGATTTTTGCAGTGGAGAATGTCGGGTATGGCGGCCCCGACGGGCTTAAAACCTTTGTCAAGGCATGTCATGCCCGCGGCCTGGCTGTCTTCCTCGATGTCATCCACAACCATTACGGACCCGGCGACCTGGAGATGTGGAACTTCGACGGCTGGTCAGGTCCCGGCGCGCTGGGAGGCGGCATCTATTTCAACCAGGTCAACACCAACCTCCAGGCGACGCCCTGGGGCAATACGCGGCCGAATTTCAACAGCCAGCCGGTGTGCAACTTTGTCCAAGACAACTTCACGATGTGGCTGAATGAATGTCACCTGGACGGATTTCGCTGGGACACGCCCGATAGCATGATGCATGGCAACGACTACACCTACATTCCCGCCGCCGACAACCTCATCTGGACCATCAACAACACGATGCACACCAGTTACCCCGGCAAAATCAGCATCGCCGAGGATGTTTATAATTACGACGGCTTCGACAGCACCTGGGACACCAGCTATCCCGGGTCCGTCACGCCGGTGCTGGCCAATACCGTGGATTCCAGCCGGGACATGAATGTCATTGCCAATGCGATACAGTACAATGTGCGCTACGGCGGGACGGCCGGGTTCAAGCGGGTGGCGTTCCTGGAATCGCACGATGTGGTCGGCGATTTGAACAGCGGCAAGCGCCTGGTGACTGCGATTGACCCGACCACGCCCAACAGTTACCGGGCCCGAAAACTTTCCACGCTGGGCGCCGCCGTGACGCTGACGGCTCCGGGCGTACCGATGATTTTTCAGGGACAGGAGATGCTCGAAAACCAGTCCTTTAGCTCGACGCTGACGGTGGATTGGACCAAAACCAACACGTACAGCGGCATCGTCCAGTTCTATCGCGATCTCATTGGAGCGCGTCGTGATGCAAAAGGCTACACGCCCGGACTCGAGGGCGATCAATGCGCCATGCTGCAGGTGGACAACCTTCGCAAAGTGATCGCCTTCCACCGCTGGAAATCCACCGCTCCCGGTCAGGACGCGGTGGTCGCTGCCAACTTTGTCAACGCTCCCCAGAGCAATTATGTTCTGACGTTTCCTGCGGCCGGCAATTGGTATGTCCATCTCAACAGCGATTCCACCAATTACAGCTCGGACTATGGGAACATTGGCAGCACGGTCGTGACCGCCACGGGCAATCCGGCCACCGCCAGTATCACCATCGGGCCATACAGCGCGTTGATCCTGTCGCAAACGCCCGACGCGCCGCCCCAGCTCGCGATCACCCCAGCCGACGGCGCGGTGACCGTTTCCTGGCCGGTGGCGTATTCCGAGTGGACCTTGTTCACGAGCCCGGGCCTGCCGGCCAGTCCCAACTGGGTGCAAGTTCCGGCGTCCCAATACCAAACCAACGCGTCCACCATTTCCGTCACGATCAACCCGCCGAGCGGAAATGCTTTCTATCGCCTGCAAAAGATGTAATCATCGGTTGATGAAATATCTCTTGCTCGCCTCTTTCCTGTTCGCCGTCCCGGCGCTCGCCCAGCCGGTGGTGTCGCCCGAGGTCCAGCCGGACGGACGGGTCACTTTCCGCCTGTCGGCGCCCAACGCCAGGGAAGTTCAACTGCGCTGCGAAGGCGTCAGCCATTCCGCCATGCAAAAGGATGACCGGGGCGTCTGGACCTTCACCACCGACCCGCTCGAACCGGACATCTACGCCTATTCTTTCAACGTGGACGGGCTGCGCGTTATCGACCCGTCCAACCCTTTTCAGAAATACAACCTGCTCAACACGGAGAGCCAGGTGGAGGTGCCCGGACCCAAACCCCAAATCTGGGAAGTTCAAGACGTGCCGCGCGGAATCCTGCATCGCCATTTTTACCGGTCGGCCGTGGCCGGCGACGACCGCGATTTCATCGTGTACACCCCGCCCGGTTACGACCCGACGGCGAAGAAACGCTATCCCGTGCTGTATTTGCTGCACGGGTATAGTGATGATCCGACGGCCTGGACCGCCGTCGGCCGCGCGAACGTCATCCTCGACAATCTCATCGCCCAGGGCCAGGCCAAGCCCATGCTCATCGTCATGCCGCTGGGATACGGCACGATGGACGTGGTCAAGCCGGGCCGGTCGCGCGGGCGCATCCCCGAATTGTGGCAGCTCAACTTGGACAAATTCAGCGAGGCCCTGCTCGAGGAGGTCATGCCGCAGGTGGAAAAGGAGTATCGGGTTTCGACGGAACGCCAGTCGCGCGCCATCGCCGGACTTTCGATGGGGGGCAACGAGTCGCTGGTCGTCGGGCTGAACCATCTCGACCGGTTCGCGTGGGTGGGCGCTTTCAGCTCGGGCGGGTTGAACACGAATTACGCGGGTCAGTTCCCCAAGCTGGACGCGAAAGCCAATGACTCATTGCGGCTGCTGTGGATTGCCTGCGGCAAGGAAGACGGCTTGCTCAAGGCCAACCAGCAGTTCTGCGACTGGCTCCAATCGAAAGGCATCCGCTACACCTGGGTGGAATCGCCGGGCGGACACAGCTTCCGCGTCTGGCGGCGTTATCTAAACGAATTCGCCCCGCTGCTGTTCAGGAATTAGAGCGGGTTCAAAAATACGGTGGCCGGATGGGGAGTAGGCGTGTTGGTAGGGCGCGCCGCGGCGGGCAGCGGAGTGCCCGTCCTACCTGGAAAATCAATGTCCGCCGCCGGACGGGAGCGGGGCAGTGCCGCCCTGCTTGAAACTCACCACCAGCAAGTTCAGGAGCGCGGCCACACCCATGCTGACCCCGCCGAGAACGACCACGTTCACGGGCTCATCGTGCAGGAAATGTTTCAGTGCGAAGCCCAGCAAACTGGACGCGGTGATCTGCGGCAGGACGATGAACAGGTTGAACATGCCCATCATGACGCCGACCTTTTCCTTCGGCAACGCCGGCGTCAGCATCGCGTACGGCATCGAGAGGATGCTCGCCCAGGCGATGCCGACCGCTGTCATGGCGATCAGCAACTGATGCTTCTCGGTCGCGAGCGGAACCGTCGCGAGCCCAAGCCCGCCTACGGCCAGGCAGAGAAAATGCATCAGCTTGGGGCCGGTGTACTTCGTGCCCCAGAGGAGGGCGAAGGAAAACCCGAAGCAGACGGCGTTGTACACGGCAAAGCAAAAGCCCGACCAGGCCCCGGCCGCTTCCATCTCCGGCGAACCGGGCGCCGCGTGGAAAATATCTTTGGCCACTGCAGGCGAAAAATAGACCCACATCGAAAACATCCCGATCCAGGTGAAGAATTGGACCAGCCCCAGCTCCCACATCCGGCGCGGCAGGTGAAAAACCAGCGCGACGATTTCGCCCAGGCCGAGCGTCCAGTCAAATTTCCGCGCCCGGAGTTCAACCAGCTCGGCGTCGGTGGGCGGGTATTCCGAGGTGCTGAAAACCGTCCAGAGCACCGCGCCCATAAACGCCACCGCGCCGATGTAGAATGACAGCCGAACGGACTGGGGAATGTGGCCGGTGCCGCCGGCGTCCGCCGCGAGGCCGAACCAGTTGGTCATCATCCACGGCAGGGCCGACGCGATGGTACCGCCCAGGCCGATGAAGAGCGACTGCACGGCGAAGCCCTGGGCGTTTTGCTCCTCCGGTAAATTGTCCGCCACGAGCGCGCGGAACGGCTGCATGCTCGCATTGATGGTCCCGTCCAAAACCCAGAGCAAGCCCGCCGCCATCCAGACGGCGGAGCAATTCGGCATCAACACCAGGGCGAGCGACGCCAGGATCGCGCCGCCCAGGATGAACGGCCGGCGGCGCCCCAGCCGCGTCCAGATCCGGTCGCTCGATTGCCCGACCAGGGGCTGAATGATGACGCCGGTGACCGGCGCGGCCAGCCAGAGGATGGCGAGGGAATCGGGATTCGCCCCCAGGTAGCCGTAAATGGCGCTCATGTTGGCCATTTGGAGTCCCCAGCCAAACTGGATTCCGAGGAAACCGAAGCTCATGTTCCAGATTTGCCAGAACGAAAGCCGCGGTTTTTGCATGATACCCTTTTTGAATCGGCGGTTGGGCGAATCCCTATTTGGCCGGGGACGCGTTGAGCGAGCGATGGTAGATGCGCCACTCGAATCCGCCCAGGCGGAAATGGGGCAGGCCGGATTTAGGCGGCAACGGCATGCCATCCACCCGCACCGGCTGGAATCCCTCAGGCAGGTTTCCCTGAATGGTCGCCTCCATCGGCCGGTTGGAGAAATTGATGAGCACCAGGAACTGGTCCCGGTCGTTGGCGCGCAGGAAGGTGACGACATCCGCCGAAGCGGAGTTGGTGAGCCAGGTCACCTGGTTGTTCCAGAAGCAGGAATTGGACTTCCGGAGCTCGATGAGCCCGCGGTAAATCTCGCGCAGCGGCGGGCGCCCCTTGGGCTGCCAGAAAATCGGCAGCTTGTCGAACAGCGCCGGGTCGCCGGACTCGGTGGCGTCGCCGACTTCCATGCCGTTGTACAGCACGGGGACGCCATCCAGGGTGAACATGAGGACCGACGCGGCCAGGGCGCCGTTGATGCCGAAGCGCGCCACGGCCCGCGGCTCGTCGTGATTATCGGAGACCCGCATGTGCAGGCTGTCCTTGGGAAATTGCTCGCGGCTCGCCTGCCACGTCGCCGCCAGTTCTGTCGCCGGAGCCCCGTCGATCAGAACTTTGTTCAATGTGGCCATCAACGGCCAGTCGTAATCCACATCAAATGCCTTGACCAGGAGCTCGGGCTTGCTGGCTTCGGCCAGCATCATGAAATCTGGCTTGATCTTTCTCAGTTCCTCGCCGGCCTGCACCCAGAAATCCGTCGGGACTCCGTAAGCCACGTCGCAGCGGTAGCCGTCGATGTCACAAGTCTGCACCCAGTACTTCATCATCTGGAGCATGTAGGCGCGCAACTCGGGATTGTTGTAGTTCAGGCCGGCCACATCGGTCCATTCCGGCATCGGCGGGATCACCCGGCCCTGGGCATCCTGTTTGTAAAAGCCCTTGTTGGTCATCATCACGCTGTCCCACGCGGTATGGTTGATCACCAGGTCCATGATGACTTTCAGCCCGCGGGCATGCGCCTCGCTCACGAGCCGTTTGAAATCCTCCAGCGTTCCGTACGCGGGATCGATGGCGTAATAATCCTTGATGGAATACGGACTGCCGAAGTCCCCCTTGCGGCCCTTCTCGCCGATGGGCTGGATGGGCATGAGCCAGAGAATGGTCACACCCAGTTTCTTGAGATCATTGAGCCGCGCGGTGACGCCGTCCAGATTGCCGGCCCGGGAAAAATCGCGGGGAAAGATTTCGTAGATGACGCCGCTGCGCAGCCACTGCGGGCCCTGATTGGTGGCGGTGGCGGAAGGTTCCACGGCGCCCCAGACGCGGGGCGACAACAGAACCGCCGCCGTGGCTAAAACCACCACTCGATTTCTCAATGTCCCAAGCTTCATTCGATTCAGTTAACAAGTAACGGTCACCTACCGCAATCGCATAAATATGTTATTGCACACCACGCTGTTCCAGATCATGCCAACCACCTCCGAAACCGTTTGCCGGGACCGATCGGCTCACCGAAGGTCGGTGCGACAGAAGGTCGGGACCCCTGTCCTCCCGCCGAAGTCCGACGCCAACGGCCGGTCCATGGTAATTTGCCCGACGATCCGCTTTGAGTGATTATCCAAGCGTTGTGAGCCGGACATTAACCTTCGCAACCGGCGTCCTCAGGGCAATGGAGTACGGACCGCCAGCCAGGTCACGTCTTCAGGGGCATGCTTATAGGTCGAGGATACACCCTTGGTGTAGGCCGGCGGCGTGGTCGCCTTCGTATTCGAGTTCACCCACTTGTGAATTTCGGCGTGTCCATCAGCGAAGGCCAGCGAGCCACTGCCACTGTGCACACTCGAGGGATAGTCAATCCAATCGCCATTATTGGGCGCTCCGGTTAGTGTTCCCGTATTATCTGGATTGTTGTAAAACATGGCGTCATTGATGCTGTCATCAGCTTCATCAATGAATACGTACACGTCCGCAGGGCCGGGATTCCGGATTTGGCTCATCAGCCTCTTTAGGATTTTCAAGGCCCACGGGAATTCCGGCGCCCGTTCATTACCCGGCACGCCCGCTCCCAGCGCACAGCTCATTGAAACGCTGCGACCGCGATACTGCCAGCCCACCGCCGCCTGATCCTGGGAGACAAAGATGTCGGCCGGGCAATGGAAAATCTTGTATTGATGTGCCGTATAGTCGGCCAGCAGTGACGGTGGATTATTCGCATACTGGGCGAAGTTGGTATTCACCGAACTCGTGGTCCAATCTTCAATGCCAACCGCCCAATTATAATACGTGGTGCCGCGGCCGACCGAGGTCCGGTAAAGATCCATGTTCATCACCAGGTTGTCGTTGTTTTCCGTCGCGTACATGAACCAGGCCGTGACGAGCTGCTTGTTATTGCTCATGCATTCGAGCGCCCGGGCCTTGTTTTTGGCGGCACTCAACGCCGGCAGCAACATCGCCGCCAGGATGGCGATGATCGCAATGACCACCAGCAATTCAATCAACGTAAACCCGCCAGATGATCCTTTTGCTCCCATTCTCGGTTTCATATCGTTCAGGTTAAGATCTTTTTTGCGCCGGTCTTTTTGCGTGTTTCCCCGGCCGGGTTTTGAGTCGCCTCTCCACCCGGCCGGGGATTGTTTAATTACGTTTCAGTTATGTTCCCCACACCATTCCGTTTAGAACCAAGTGTTTGGATTTGACCCGGGGGCCGGGTTCTTCAGCATCAAGCGGAAGAACCGTTGCGAGCCCGTGTTGGGCCAGCTATACGACTGGGCCGAATCCGTCAAGGCATTAATATTCCAGTTGCCGCCCGTCACATTGGGACTGTCTTCCAAAACCACCCCCGGGCGCCCCAGCCAGGTGATCGGGAAATTGCCCGCTGCCGGCGCGCCGATGGCCAAAAGTCCCCAGTTCGGTTCCTGGATATTCGTGGAGGTGATACCCGGATTCGGATAGGGTTCCAGACCCGGCTGCAACACACTCCAGGAGAACCGGTCCAGGGGCATATTAAACGTCGGCGGGTAGCCGCGAATAAGGCGCATGTGATTGGTGGCAAACCCGTTCTCATCGTCGTATTGATCCATGCTGTATTTGTACGTCAGGGCCAGTCCGTTACCGCCCGGGATCCGCAGCGTGTTCGTGTACACATCAGGAATTTCAGATTCTTTCAGCTCACATACGGCCGGTGCGCCGCCGCCGGCGCCGCCGTTCCAAGCCCACCAGCCCAGCCAGTCACCGTTGATCCAGACCGTCGTTGTCCCTTTGATGAACGGAACATTATCCCGATCCGGTTCACCGTTGGTGACAATCACCGAGAACTTCACGTCAATCGGCTGGGTCAGGTCAAAGAAGGTATTGTCATTGTAATAAACCAAGGGCAGCACGTTTGGACCAAAAGTGCCATTGCCCTCGCCGCTGATCAACGTGGTGTTGTTGATCGCCGCCTGGCGATTGTTGCCGCCGGTGGATGACGGATTTTCCCATCCACCATTCATGCGGAACTTGTAATTAATGGTCGTCCCGCCGGGAAAACCGATGACCGGAAAGGTTCCGGTGTAGTAATTCGACGTGTAATCACCGGTCGTGGGATTGTTGGTCAAGACCTTGCCATTATCCCAACCCTCAAAATCGCCCGAGACGGTAATTTTGCCGTTGGGATCACCATTGGTGAATCCGCCTGTGATCACTTCGGGCGTGAGGTCAATTTGAAACGTCACCAGGTTGGTGGGTTGCGGCCAGGTGTTTACGTTCCAGTTCTGCAAGGGCAGAATTTGCGGCGAACTGGCGCTCAACAGGAATTGCCGGTTGTTGATGCTTTCCCAATTGGCGCCGGGATCATAGTAAAACTTGCAGCTCTCCACCGTGCCCGCAGCGTCGGCGATGGTAACGGTATTGCTCCAAACACTGCCATACGTGTTGATCAACGGGTTGCCGGTGCCCCAGCCATTGAAGCTGCCGCGAATGTAAACGGCGCTGGGGGTCGCAGAACCCACGTCAACCTGGAATTCGACATCGGTAGAAGCTTTGACCGTCAAGACGGTCACGAGTGACATTCCCGCGCAAAACCAGGCGCGGGAGAACCAACGAGGGATGATTTGTTTCATTGGGATTACTAGGCTATGGGTTGTTGAGTCATTTTAGTGAACGGTGTTAATCTCCTATAATCACCATTTTTAGTCTACCGCATCTTTGTGCGGTCAAGGGCAGGCCCCGAACTAAGGGAGTCGCCAACTCCTCTGCGCCAAGCGGCGGCCCGAAGCCGATGCCCTCAGCGGTTTTGCGTCTTGTGCGCCAATACCGAATCCAGGTATTCCCGCGCGATCCGGTTGGTCGGCTCCAGCTCGAGCGCGCTCTGGAAGGCCGCGATGGCGTCATCCAGCCGGTTGAAGCGAACCAGCAACACGCCGAGATTGATTCGCGAGATGACGTGGCGGGGATTGAGTTTCAGCGCCTCGGCGTACTCCCGCAGGGCCGCTTCCGGTTGACCAACGGCAACCAACTCCTCCGCCAGCTCACAATGCGCTTCCCAGGACTGCGGATCGGTTTGGATGGCCTGGCGGTATTTTTCAATCGCCTCGGCATGCCGGTTGAGTTTGCCCAGCACCTGGGCGGCACAAGCGAGGGAGGACGCGTCCGACGGTCGAAGGCGTGCCGCGCGCTCCAGGCATTCGAGCGCCGGCGCCAGCTTCGATTGGGCGGCCAGCACGTTGCCCAGCTCGAACCAGCCTTCCGGCAGACTGGGACGCAGCCGGACGGCCTGTTCGAGGAACGGCTGTCCCTGCGCCGGCTGCCCGACCTCGCCCAGCAGGCGCCCCAACTGCAAATTGGCATAAAAATCCTCCGGCAGCAGCTCCAGCATCCGGCGATACGCGGCGATCGCGCCTGGACGGTCGAGAATGGCTTCGAGAAAATTCGCCAGCCCCTCGTACAGGCGGGCATCGGCCGGCGCCGCCTGTAACGCCTCCGCGTACTCGTCCCGCGCGCGCTGGACTGCGCCGGGCTCGGCCTGCAACCGGCGCAGGTTCATGTCTTCAGCGCCAATCCGGCGAAGTCGTTCGCCGTTGTTGAACTGCGCGTTCAAGGGCGGCGCCCCCAGCCGCCGCAGCACCGACTGCAACACAAAATGGCGGTTCCAGATCGTCAGCCCCAGGGCGCGGTCGCAGGCTTCCACCGAGGCCCAGTCCGGCGTGGCCGGCGCGATGCCCTCGGCCGTCAATTGCCGCCCGATTTCTTCGGCCCAGAGTTTTCCGAGCCGGTAATTGCCGTCGAAATTAAAATGCACATGCTCGTAAAAGGTTTCGTCGCCGGTCAGACCTCCGGGGGCGGCCCGCCCCAGGGCTTGCGCAGCATCGCACAGCGCCACCCGACCGCCGCCGTGCTGCTGCGCCACCTGTCGGATGGCGGCGTTGATGCGGCTGTCGGCGCGAAAGGGTAAAGCATCATCGTCGCACGCCGCTTGAAATTGTTCCGGCGCCGTCGGGTTGGTCAGTTCGAGCTGGCACTGTGCCAGCCGGAAGTGCGCCTCCGCCATTTGCGAATCCAGCGCGAGCGCCTGGGTGAATCTGGCGGCCGCGGCCGGATAATTGGTCTGGGCCTGCAACGATTTGCTCTCGGCAAAAAGCTGCTCGGCGCGCTGCCGGTCCGCCGCCGGCCGGTTGCTGTCCGTCAGCGACGCGAACGGCGGACAATCCCTGAGGTTTACCGCCACGGTGTTCACAATCACCGTCGCGCCGGAACGGATTCCGGCGGTGACAATGTCGTCCAGGTTGGCCGCGAAATTCCGATAAACCACCTCCTTGCGCGGGTCACCGGGGCGAATGCGGTTTTCCAGAAACATCTCCATGCCAGCCCACGACGGGTTCGCCGCCTGGCGGCTCAGTTTGCGCGACGCGGCCACCAGCAGCTGGCCGATGCGCGTCCCCTGGAGGGCGAGATTCAACCGGACGGCCGGCAGCGGCAACGCCTGGGCGCTGAACACGGTCGCCGCCCCGTACGGCCCGACCATCTCGTTGTTGCCCATGTACACGATCCAAAAGTCGCCATGCTGCCGGGCGCACTCGCGCGCGATGGGCAGAATGACATGCGAGTTGATGGCGGTGATGCCCAGGTTGATCACCTCGAATTTCTTCTGCGGGTAGCGCTGGCGCAACAGCACCTCCAGATACCGGCTCGCGGCGTAGGCCGGCTGCGGATCCCCCATGGCCGCCGACTCGCCAAAGATGAAAATGCGAACCGTGTCCGGCGGTTTCGCCGCCGGAAAAAGGAACGGGTCGGGCCAGCGCGCCAGCGGCGGCGGGAAAAAGCGGAGGGAAAAATCCGGGTTGTTGACCAGGCAGTTGGTCCCGCCCTTGCGGAGGGTCTTGAAGAAGTCCGGCGAATAGCCAAAGCCGGACAACCGCAGCGCCATTTCCAGCCCGCCCAACAACAGGAGCGGCAGCACCACGAGCGCCAGCAACCGGAACAGCCATTTCCGGCCGGGCGACAGTGCCACCGCCGGAGGCGGGGCCGGGCCGGCCGGCCGCCGGTTTTTTGATTTGGACGGACGGGATTTCAAATAGCGCAAATTAAACCACGCCGTCCGATTCAGCGGCAAGCCTCGATTGCGGCCGAAAACCAGACATCTTCATGCGGTTGCGCCGATACCCAGGGGCGCTAAGTTTTCTGTATGTCCGCCCAACTTCCTTCGAACCGACCGGGTCCCGCCGGTCCGGGGTTCACCCTCATCGAGCTGTTGGTCGTCATCGCCATCATTGCCATCCTGGCAGCCCTGCTGCTGCCGGTCCTGGGCCAGGCCAAGGTCAGGGCGCAAATGCTCTATTGCCTCAACAACCTCCGGCAGGCGCAGTTCGCCGTCCTGATGTACGCTTCCGACAACAGCGAGTATTTCCCCGAAAACCCCGGCGGCATCATCCTCCGCGGCACAAGCGGAACCCTGCGCTCCTGGGTCGGCGGCAAATTGTCGTGGGATTTCCCGCCCGCGGCGCCAAATCCTGACAACACCAACTACGCTCTGTTGACGGCCGGGCAAATCGGGCCCTACGTCGGCAAGAACATCGGCATGTTTAAGTGCCCTGCCGATATCTATCCCGGTGAAAATGGGCCGCGCGTGCGCAGCATCTCCATGAACGGGTTTGTCGGCGATTACCAGGACATCAACGGCCAGTCCGGCATGAACCCCGGCTGGAAGCGCCTCTTGAAAACCAGCGACCTGACCAGCCTCGGCCCGGTCAACACCTGGATCTTCATTGACGAATGCCCCGACAGCATGAACGACGACTTCTTCTCGGTAATCATGCGGCCGGGCGCGCCCTGGACGGATGTGCCCGCCTCCACGCACGCCGGGTCCGGCGGGTTTTCCTTCGGCGACGGTCACTCGGAAATCAAGAAATGGCTCGACCCGCAGACCGTGGTGCCGGTCCAGCGCGTCAATCCGTGCCCGGCCAACGGCAAATATTCGCCGCGGGACATTCCCTGGGTGCAGCAGCACACGACTTCGCAATAAAAAAGGGGCAGCGTCGCGGCTGTGCCTCGAACCATTGCCCGCAACCTGGTGTTTCCGGCGTAGTGGTGCGTTTGGGTAGGGACGCCGCGCTGCGGCGTCCGGACAGCGCAGCGCGCTGTCCCTACCTTTTGTGAAAATGTACCACTACTGTTTCCGGCCACGGGCCGGACTCTACCTCGCCTGCAAAACCAGTTTTTCAGAGGTTGCAATAAATCAAAAGAGCCGGTCCAGCGGGCTGCACTCCTTCGCCGGATGCCAGCAGGTGGCCGCCTCGTCCGGGCGCTTGAGCTGAAGCGGGTCCTTGCCGGCCAACCGCAACAGCCAGCCCACCGGCGTGATGACGAACACGAAAAACAGAATCAGCGCCACGCGGCCCAGAACCCGGCTGATGGCAAAACCCAGCCGCATCGAAAGCAGGTGGTAGCCGCGGAACCAGCGCGGCTGCAGCAAGGCGGCCGCCGCGACCAGAGCCAGCACCGCCAGGATGACCAGCCAGGCGGGGTTGGCCAGAACATGCCGCCAGCGCAGGAGCGAGCTGACCAGGGCCAGCCCCAGCGCGGCCAGCAACGCCGACTTGCGCCATTCCCTCGGTTCGTCTTTTAGGTTCAGGTTCATTTTAGGATTACGTCTTTGACAAACAACGGATTAATATCCTCTCCCTGCCGGGCGGGGAGAGGATGTCGCGAAGCGACTGGTGAGGGGACTTAAACGCAAGTGGCACATAATCTTGGTATTGATATCCGGCAGCGCCACCTCACCCCACCCCTCTCCCCCGCTTTGCGGCGAAGAGGGAGATGCTCCAGCGTCGGATTGCTTGTCAAAGACATAATCCCGGTTCATATCAATCCGCCTGGGGCGCGACGCGGCGCGTCACGGATTTCTGCGGCTGCGCCGTGCGCTCGATGGCGTAGCTGCCCAGGATGAGCCAGTCCATCTCCGTGTTCATGAAACAGCGGTAGGCGTCATCCGGCGTGCAGACAATCGGCTCGCCGCGCACGTTGAACGACGTGTTCACCAGAACGCCGCAGCCGGTCGCCTGCTCGAAGCGCAGCAGCAGGTCGTACAGCAGCGGGTTGCCCTCGCGCGAAACCGTCTGGATGCGCGCCGAATAATCCACGTGCGTCACCGCCGGCAGAGTGGACCGCTCAGCTTTCAGCATCTCGATGCCGCTCAAGTTCGCCGGCAGCGGCTGGCACAGCTCCTTCTTTACCGGCGCCACCAGCAGCATGTACGGCGAATCCGTGTCCAGCTCGAAATAATCCGCGACGCGCTCCCGGCGGACAATCGGCGCGAACGGCCGGAACGATTCGCGGAATTTTACCTTCAGGTTCATCACCGATTGCATCTTCGGCGAACGCGCGTCACCGAGAATGGAGCGGCTGCCCAGCGCGCGCGGCCCGAATTCCATGCGGCCCTGGAACCAGCCGATCACCTGCTCCGCTTTCAGGAGCTTGACGGTGAAGTCCAGCAGTGCGTCCTTTTCCAGCTTTTGGTACACGGCTCCGTTGGCGCGCAGCACCGCCTCGATTTCCCCGTCCGAATATTCCGGTCCCAGCAGCGACGACTGCATGGAATCCTGCGGTTCCGCCTGGCGGGGCGGCGCGTCCGCGTGCAGGTGCCACGCAGCCAGCGCCGCGCCGACGGCACCGCCGGCGTCGCCGGCAGCCGGCTGGATCCAGATGCGCTCGAAGATTTTCTCGCGCAAAATTTGCCCGTTGGCGACGCAATTGAGCGCCACCCCCCCGGCTAGGCAGAGGTTCCTTTGGCCGGTGATTTCGCGGGCATGGCGGGCGAGCTTGACCATGATTTCCTCGGTGACCAACTGGATGGAGCGCGCCACGTCCATGTGCCGCCGCTCGATTTTTTTCTCCCAATCGCGCGGCGGGCCGCCGAACAGCGCGTGAAATTTCTCGTTGGTCATCGTCGTCCCGCGCAGGAAATTGAAGTAATCCAGGTTCAGCCGGAACGAGCCGTCGGGTTTCACCTCGACCAGCTCGCGGCGGATGGCGTCGGCGTACCTGGGTTCGCCGTACGGCGCCAGGCCCATCAGCTTGTATTCGCCAGAGTTGATGCGAAAACCGCAATAGTAGGTGAAGGCGGAATAGAGCAGGCCCAGCGAGTGGGGAAAGCGCAATTCCTTGAGCAGCTTGATTTCATTCCCGCGTCCGTAACCGACGGTGGTTGTCGCCCATTCGCCGACGCCATCAATCGTGAGCGTCGCCGCCTCCTCGAACGGCGACGGATAAAACGCGCTGGCCGCGTGCGACTGGTGGTGTTCTGTAAAGAGCAGCGGACAATCCGGCCGCAGTCCGGGCAATTCCGCCCGGATGGTCTTGCGCAGATCGAGCTTGCCGCCCAGCCAGTTGGCCAGCGTGGTCGGAAAGGTTTTCAACCCGCCGGGAGCAACCGCCAGGTAGGTTTCCAGCAGCCGCGCGAACTTCAGCATCGGCTTGTCGTAAAACACCACCGCGTCGAGCTGCGCCGCGTCGAGTCCGGCGTGGCGCAGGCAGAATTGGGCGGCGTGCGCGGGAAAATCGGCGTCGTTCTTCCGGCGGCTAAACCGCTCTTCCTGGGCCGCGCAAAGGATTTGGCCGTCCCGGAGCAAGGCGGCGGCAGCATCGTGATAGAAGGCGGAGATGCCCAGGACGTGGCGCGGCGGGGGCATGGTTCACAGGAACGGGTACAGCGCCCAGGCGATGCCCGAGCTGCCTACGAACAGCAGAATGGCCCCGAGCAGCAGCAGCACCACCACCAGCGGGATGAGCCACCATTTCTTTTCCTGGCGGGCGAACTTGAAAAATTCTTTAATCAGGGACCACATGGCGGGCGGCGTGACGGTTCAGGATTTGGTTGGCGGTGGCGATTGAATCAATTTCGTCACAGAAACTGCAACAGGATTTACTGCTTGGCAAGCGCTTCCGGCGCGTTTTTTACGACTATGTTCGATCCGCAGCCCCCAGGCTCCGGCCAGGCTAAGGGTTGGCCTTATAATCACGAAACCTTTTTCCGCAGGCTTCGTGCGCACATGAAAAGACCGCCGGCAAGCATGATAGAAGACTATGATGGTTCGGGAACAGGAGAGGCGTCTCATCCCGGATTTCTCATTGGCCAATTATCCACTTCCTCGCTTGAGGCCAGATCTGCAAAGAAGCAAGAACACCCCGCCCAAACTCATCAGGGCAAAAGTAGAAGGTTCGGGGATTGGGGTACCGTAAACTCCGAGTTGATAAATTAATCCCCGATGATAACTCCAGTTCAAGCCATCGTTTGAATCGTAATAAAGCCCCCAAAACCAACCTTGGCTGCTTGGATTGCCGACGGGAGAGCTCTCAGCATTCCAATTGAAGGCTCCCTGTGCGACCGTTGTCGAAGCAGTAACTACCACACAATATGGAGTGGAAGCGGAAAGCGTAAGACCGGAGGTTGTAAAAGTATAGAGGCCGGCCGAGACAGGGTCGGACGAACCATTAAGTGTGCCTAGATTGTCCTGCGGATATTGGCCAAAAAAATCATAAAGTGAAACGCTAAAACCGCTGGCTGGGCCCGACGCCGCCGACATTAACAGTTGGATTGAATCCAAAATATACCCGTCGGAATTTGTGCCGGTAACAAATGATTGACCAATCCAAGAATCATGTCCTACCGGACTAGCACCACTTGTAGGATTACCGAGGGTCGAGAGGTATAACGTATCCTGCGCACGAACAAACAGGACAACAAAAAAACTGAAAGTTACAGCTGAGACTGATAGAGTTAGTGCTTTCATAAACCCCTTTCAATAACTACATGGCGTCCATCCTTTACTAAGTACAGCTGAGTCGTACAGGCCATCCCTTGCCAGGCCTCAATTCGAACATCGTTGGTATGGCTGCTGACATACCCAACCATCAACAAACACAACCCGACAAGCCAAACACTGCGAAAGTATTGCTTCAATTGAGCTGTTTTCAAATTAGATAAATTATAACTGGTGTCAAGGACAATCCTCGCGGTCAGACGGGCCGACACCCGCATCTTTGTGCGGCAGGGCGGTGGCGTAGAATTCTGCTAAATTAGGTGCCTCGTCGCTTGCTTTGCCGGCAACGGACGGGAAAGAAGCATTTGTGAAAATCAAACTATTGTCTCGGCTGGAATGGCTGCTGATGCTCGCGGGGTGGCTGGTCGCCAGCGCGCCCGTAGCGGCGCAATCAGCCTCCAACGGCTTCTGGCAGGCGCAGAGCATTTATCAGGTGATCACCGACCGCTTCTTCGACGGAAACGCGTCCAATAACAATGCCGATGGCAATTACAATCCGTCCGGCACAACCTCGGTGCACGGCGGGGATTTCAAGGGGCTGGAGCAGAAGCTGGATTACATCAAAGCGCTGGGCGCGACGGCCATCTGGATCTCGCCGGTCGTCCTCAACGGCCACGGCCAATTTCACGGTTACGCCGCCCGCGATTTTTACCGCGTTGACCCGCACTGGGGCAGCCTCGCAGATCTGCAACATCTCATCCAGACGGCGCACGCGAAAGGGTTGCTGGTCATCGACGACATCGTGTGCAATCACGG
>DATJOW010000055.1:0-16608 GCA_035506715.1 Candidatus Acidiferrum sp.
CGCGCTGCCGGGTTGGTCTGGCCGACCCGCGTATAGGCGACATAAAAAACCGACGCGCGCGAAGTCCCGTCCGGCTTGAGCAGCGGCAACATGCCGGTTTCGGCCACGTACGTCACCCGCTGGCCGGCGATGGTGACGGCATTGGTGGTCAGCACCGGTTTGTGCGTGGCGTCCGGAATAATGCCGGCCTCCACTTTCGCGGCGGGCGGTTCGTTGGTGCCGCCGGCCGGTGCATTGGTTTTGGACATTTCGGCGGCGCGCAAGCCGGCGACGCCGATTACGAGCAGGATCCAAAGTTGTTTTTTCATTGGCAGTTCCGGTTATGCGTCAGGAAAAATGCGCTTTCACCCGGAGGAACGCAAGCCGCGTGTCGCGCCGGCCGAGTTAAGTGACGGCCTTTCCGAACGGCTAGGGCGGCTGGTGTCAACATCAACGGCGGCTGTGCCGGAATGGCCAGGTGTCAGGGGAGTTGGGCTCAACTGGGAATTGAATTCGTGGCGGCCGGCTGGGCGGCAAGTAAAAAGCCGGGAATCCGGCAGGGACCTTCCCGTCTTGGCCCACAACCGCCCCGGGGCTTACAGCTTTTTCTTCGCGTCGTCCGGCACGTCAATTTTGGTCGCGTTCACGTCCTTGATTTCGACGGTGGTGGTCCGGTCTATGTCCCGGTCATTGCCGTCGAAGCTGACCGTGCCTTGGGCATGAAACTGGTACTTGGAGAGTTTGCCGTCCTGGATCCAGAATTTGACCCAGCCTTTCGCATTGCTGACGGTGAGCGCTTCACCGCCACCGCGCGGCCGGAAAGTGAACAGCTTTTTCGCACCCTCTTCCGTGAAATCACCGGAGATGCCGTTGGTGTCCTTCTTCAGTTCCTTTACCTGCCCGGCCAGGTCGGCGGCTTGCACCGCCGGGACTTTAAAATTGTGGATCATACGGGCCAGGTACAGCGTAGGATTGAATCCCCCTCCTCCGTCATCCTTGGCGGCTTCGGCCAGCGACAACCATCCACTGTCCGGCGTCTTGATCACCGCATTGGTGCCCTTGAGCACGACGTCACTTGTGTTGTCGCCGAAATTCAGTATCAAGTAGGTGTAACCGCCTTTTTCCGTCTTGCCATCCATCGGGCCGGGGCGGAATGGCGAGTTGTTGCCGACCTCTACGGTCGTTCTCCAACTGTAACCGGCCTGATTGCCCAGTGCCGCAGCGGCATTCCTGACTTCGGTCTGAACGTTCGTATCAGCCGCGAGCACCTGGACCGCCAGCAAGCTGATCAGGCCGGCTAAAAGATTTCTTTTCATGATGATTCAATGGATTTGGTGAACGGCGGGAATGGTCGCACCGGCTGCCGGCCCAGTTCAAACCAAAAATGCGCTTAAAATTCCCTGTCGCATTTGGCCGGATTCGCTATGTTAAATCGCCGATGAGCAAGTTGCTGCTGATTGATGACGAAGAAGACGTGCGGTATTCGATCCAGCGGATTTTTGATTCGCCGGACATTGAGCTGGCCACGGCCGCCAGCGGCGAGGAAGGATTGAAGGTCATCCCCAAATTCAAGCCCGATCTCGTGCTCATGGACGTGCGCCTGGGCGGACTGAACGGCCTGGAAACGCTCCGCCGCATCCGCCAGGGAGACCCCAAACTGCTGGTCATTCTGATGACCGCCTACGGCACGACCCAGACGGCCATTGAGGCCATGAAGCTCGGGGCCTACGATTACCTGCTCAAACCGTTCGACGTGCCCAAGCTCAAGGAGATCGTCGCTAATGCGCTCAAAGCCGCGCGCGACATGAAGCAGGTGGTGAGTTACGAGCCGTTGCTCGAATCCGAGGATTATGAGCTGGGCATCGTCGGCCGCAGCGAGCCGATGCAGCAGATCTTTAAACTTATTGGCCAGGTGGCCGCCAGCGACGCCACCGCGCTCATCACCGGCGAAAGCGGCACCGGCAAGGAGTTGGTCGCGCGCGCCATTTACCACCACAGCGACCGCAGTCGGCAGCCGTTCCTCGCGGTGAACTGCGCGGCCATTCCCGAGCAGTTGCTCGAGAGCGAATTGTTCGGCCATGAGCGCGGCGCCTTCACCGGCGCCACCTTGCAGCGCATCGGCAAGTTCGAGCAATGCAACCACGGCACGATCTTCCTGGACGAAATCGGCGACATGACCCCGGCCACGCAGACCAAAATCCTGCGCGTGCTGCAGAGCGGCACGTTCGAACGCGTTGGCGGCAACCAGCCGCTGCAGGTGGACGTGCGCGTCATCGCCGCCACCAATAAAGCGCTCGAACAGGCCGTGGCGGCGAAGCAATTCCGCGAGGACCTGTTTTACCGGCTCAATGTCGTGCGCCTGCATGTTCCGCCGCTGCGCGACCGGCGCGAGGACATCCCCTGGCTCGTGAATTATTTCCTGGAAAAGATCGGCCGCGAGCAGCAGCACTCGCCCAAATCCATTGCCGCGAACGTCATCAAGACGCTCGAGAAATATCACTGGCCGGGCAACGTGCGCGAGCTGGAGAATGCCCTGCGCCGGGCGCATGTCATGGCCAAGAGTGACGCCATCCTGCTGAGCGATCTGCCGCCGGAAATCACCGGCCAGAGCGGAAGCGGCGCCCCGCCGTTGCCGGCGGCCGCGGGTGAAGCCGCGGTGGCCGATGCAGCGGCGCTGGCCCGGCAGTTGTTCCAGTGGGCCAAACGCGATCCGAAACTGAAGGTCATCCCGGCCGTCGAGCGTGAACTGGTCATTCAGGCGCTCATGGAGACCAACCACAACCAGGTCCATGCCGCCAAGTTGCTGGGCATCACCCGCGCCACGCTGCGCAAGCGCATTGAGAAGTTCCGCATTCAGCGCGAGTTGAATGTGAAATGAAGCAAGCGGGGCTCCGGCCTCGGCCCCCGCCGCACCGGCTGCGCGCCAAGGCCAAAATGTCGCGGGGGGCAAATTAGGTCCCGGCCCTAATCATAATCGTGCTTGACCGGGCCGGCGTTTTCGATTGGAGTGTCGGCAATATGAAGACCAAAATTTTTGCAGTGTTGGCTGGTATCGTCCTGATCACCGCGGGTTGCGTCAAAACGGTGAGCGACACGAACAAGTTTTCGGTTTGGCCGGTCGGCAAGGACAAAGTTCTGGGGCGGTATGAGCGCAGCCTGGAGCAGGTGTACCAGGCGGCGTTCAAAGTGGTCAGCGCCAACGGCGTGGTGGTCCAGGAATACATCCCCCATGATACCAGCAACAATGTGCGCTCGTTGCAGGGCAAGGTGGACCAGTGCAATGTCTGGATCAGCGTGTCGGCGGAGGACGACCCCAAAATCACCTCGGCCGTCGTGCAGGTCCTCACGAAGTGGGGCACTGCCAACATCGAACTCGCGAGCCAGTTGCAAACGCAAATCGCGCTGCAATTGCAGACCCAGTCAGGCGGATCATAAACGCGGGTTTAACGCGCTCGCCCGCAAGCTCCGGCCTGGCCTTGAGCGCGGCTGGGACTTTTAAATGGACCGCGACTTTTCCCGGATGATGTGGTCGGGATGATTGGCGCGGCTGACGGCGGTGTCGTAAGTGATGGCGCACTTGCAGTACAGGTCGTACAGGCAGTTGTCCATCAGGACCATTCCCTCCTTGCGCCCCGTCTGGATGGTGTTGTCCAGCTGGTGCAGCTGGTTTTCCCGGATGAGGTTGCGCACCGCGCCGTTGGCCACCAGCAATTCGTACGCGAGCACCCGGCGCCGGCGGTCCGCGGCGGGCAGCAGGTCCTGGGCGATGATCCCCTGCAACGCGTTGGCGAGCTGCAGGATGATCTGCTTTTGCGCGCCGCCATCGAAGACGCCGATGATGCGTTCGAGCGCGTGCGACACGTTGGGCGAATGCATGGTGGCCAGGACCAGGTGGCCGGTTTCGGCCGCCGTCAGCGCTGTGGCGATCGCCTCCTGATCGCGCATCTCGCCCACCACAATGACATCCGGGTCCTGTCGCAGCACATGGATGAGCGCGCGGTTGAAGGAGTGCACGTCGGTCAGCACCTCCTGCTGGACGACGATGGCCCGCTTGTTCTCGTGGACGAACTCAATCGGGTCCTCAATGGTGACGATTTTGCAGCGCCGTTCGCTGTTGATGAGATCCACCATGTAATTGAGCGTGGTGGTTTTGCCCGCTCCCGTCGGCCCGGTGATCAAAAACAGGCCGTTGGGCCGGCGTCCCAGGTCGTCAATTTTTTCCGGCAAGCCGAGCTCCTCGCGCGACGCAATCTTGTCGCCGCAGAAGCGCAGGCTCATTTCCGGGTGCCCGTTGCGGCGGTAAAACGTGGTGCGGACCCGGCCGGCCACGCTGTGCAGCAGGGAAATGCAGAGTTCCCATTCCTGGTCGAACTTCTTCTTTTGCTGCTCGTTGAGCAGGCTTTCCGCCATCGTGGTGACATCGCCCTCGGTCAACACGTCCTCGTCGGCGATGATGATTTCACCGTTCACGCGGAAAGCGGGCGGCACGCCGACGACCAGGTGCAGGTCCGAAGCGTCGAATTCCTTGGCGGCGGAGAGCAGCCGGTTCAGATTTTCCATCTTCATGATTTGAATAGTTGCCGCCACCAGCCGCGGAGGCGTGCCCCGATACCTGTTCGGGACAGTTCCAGCAGCGCCAGATCGGCCTCCCGGGCCTGCGGATTCAATTGTTGGGCCTGCCGGAACGAATTGCGGGCCGGAGCGATCAAATCCAGCGCCTGCTGGCAGCGGCCCAGTTCAAGCCAGAGAATAAAATGTCCGGAGTTGATTTCAACGGCCTGCTGCAACAGTTTCAACGCCAATACGAATTGCTGATAGTAGAATCGAATCCGGGCCGCCAGCCAGGCAATAAACCAGTCGCGGGGTGCCAGCAGCAGCGCCTTCTCGAAGCAATAATCCGCCCGGCGCTCCGCGCGCGCCAGCATCACGTCGCCGCGGGCGAGCCAGACGTAAGGCGTGTCCCCTTGCTCTTCAATGGAAGCATCCGAGAACGCCAGCGCCCCCTGCAAATCGCCGCTGCGGCCCAGCGCCACCGCCTTGGCGGCCAGCAGTTCCGGCTCGTTGGGAAACCGTTCCAGGGCCTTGTCGGCCCAAAGCTTCGCCTCGCGGAATTCACCCAGTTCGATGAGCATCCGCACCTGGCCGGTCCAAGCCGCGGCATTTTGCGGGTTGAATTCCAGCACCTTGGAATAGAAGCGCAGGCCCTGCTCGAAGTTGCCGCTTTCAAACGCCGCGCGCGCCTCGGTGAAATAATACGCCTCATCCTTGACCAGCCTCCGTTCGCTCTGTTGCGGCTGGTCTTCGGACTGATCGCCGAACTCAAGATTGACAAACCGGCTCATGGAGTAATCTGTCGCCGCCCCAGCCACCGGGTGTATACTTTTCCGACGAATTGTTCCCGGGTCACGATTGCCAACTGCATCATGGCCCCCGAAATATTGGCTTCGGCGGTGCGCCCATGCCCGCTTATACCAACGTCCGGCCAGATGAACCAATTATTTTTCGGCACGATCAATTCGCCGGCCGGAGGCATGTGCGGCCGGGGCGCCTGCGGCAGCCCATTCACGGTGAACGCATTCGTCGAGAATGCCACCCGGTCGCCGGTCACCGCCAGCACCGGGCCCAGCCCCAGCCCGGAACGGGCATAGACCGCCCCGTGCTCCCAGCCGCCTCCCCACTCACTCCGGCCGTTTCCCAGTCTATAGGCGATCCAGTCGCCCCGCTGAACCGCTTCGGCCGGAAACCGGCGTTGCACGACGAACACCCGCCCTTGCAAGCGCAGCGGCACCCACCAATGTTGGAGCACCGCATTCCGCAACGGGAGATACACCGACAGCCCGATGGCCAGCAACGCCAGCAGCGCAAAGAACAGCCGCGACTGTAGATTTGCCTGCTGCCAGAACGGGCCGCAGTAATACAGGAACCCGGTGACGTGGATGGCAATCAGCAATCCCAGGGCAAAGTTTCCCGCCGGGTAACCATAGGCCACCAGGAACAGGGCAAGCATCAATCCATACCCCAGCCAGGCCGCCAGGGCCCAACGCCTCGGTTCACGAAGGTAAAACCCCAGCCCGGGCACCAGGGAGCTGGCGGCGGAGCCGGCGAAGGTCATGCGGCCGGGCAGTTGCACCTGGATCCGGTCCAGCCACAGCCGCCGGCGGAGGGCGTTGCTCCAATAGAAAACCGGGCTGTACCACCGCGCCCGGGGCGGGTAGTAAAGCGAGTCGGTTTCGTTGGCATCTGTTCTGGCCACGCGCCGGAATGAGGATTGATGATTTATGATTTGTTCGAAGACCGCTCAGCCGGTTGTTTCAAATCATCAATCACAAATCATAAATACCTTCAGTGTCGTTGTTCGATGTTGAACCGCACCTGTTCGTCCGGTTCATAAAATTCGCTGGTCTCGCGTTGCGATTTCATCTCGCCGACCACCTTTTCAAAAATCTTCATCGCTTCGAGACAGCTTTTGCCCTTGTAACCTTTGACGTGGACCTCGACGCTGCCGTCCGCGGCGATCGTGATGTCAAATTCGCGTTGCGGCATATCGTCTAGTCTCGAATTTTGAATTTTTAGTTTTGAATTCCAAGTCACGCATTTCCCGACTTAAAATTCAAAACTTATAACTTTTCAGCCATCCCAGTGCCGGACTTTGAGCCGGATGGCGTTGTTTTCGTCCACCGCTTCCTCCACCACCAGAAACTGGCGGGCTTTGATTTCATCCAGCAACCGCTGATGCACGTATTTCTGAACGACGCGCCGGCTCAACTCCTCACCGATCCGGCGCAGTTCGTCGTCGCTGTAGCCCTGGCCTGTGACGCATATGGCGGCCTTGCCGCGGGCGTCGCGCGAAAACTCGACGGTCACCCCGTCCCGGGTGACGCGGATGCGTTGATCCCGCTTCAGCTGGCCGGTGACGACCTCGCTCTGTTCAATTTCCAGGTTGATCTGCCGTTCGGACTCCCCGGTCACCTCGGCTTTTTCGCTCACGATCGCGTAACCCAGCGACGTGGCGGCCGCCACCACCGCCGCGCTGAACTGTGGCCACGTGGCGATGACCACCGGGGTTAAAATGCAGACGCAACTCATAACCTTAGTATTTCAGATTAGTGTCCGGAACCCGTGGCGCCGGACGGTTGATTGACTTCATTCCATTCCGAAGTTTGGACCGGGCCACGCGCAATTCGTCACGCGACAAGGGCGAAGGCAACAATCTGGCCCGACTGCGGGTTTGGGCCCGCCGGAATTTCAGGATGCCCCACGCCAGCATCAGAATGCCAAAGCCTGGCAGGAGGTCCCGCCAATAGCTTTCCAGCCCCAGCCCGTCAAAAGCCACCCCCAGCAACGCCAGGCCGGCGAACCCGGCGAGGAGGAACACCAGTGCGCACAGGAACAGCGCGCCGTAACGGCGGTCTTTGAACGTGTCATAAAAGCGGTCCCAGAACAGACTCATTTTACTCCGATGGTTTGGGCTCCACGGTTTGCACGCGGGTCTGGGCCTGACTGGCATTGCGCGCGCGGCCGATGGCCCATTGGCGTGCCGCGCTGATTTTTTCGGACATGGTGATGGCCAGCGGCACGGTGGCCGCCAGCGCCGCCAGCACATAATCGGTGGACAGCTCCTCCTTGGCATAAAACGCATCATAGAGTGCGCTGACAATCGCTTCTTCGATTTCCGCTCCGCTGAAATCCTTGCTCGCGGCCACCAGCTGGGGGAGGTCGAAGTGTTTCGGGTCGCGCCCGCGCTTGCTCAGATGGATCCGGAATATCTCCTCGCGCTCCTCCTCACAGGGCAGATCCACGTAGAAGATCTCGTCCAGCCGCCCCTTGCGGAGCAGTTCGGGCGGCAACTGCGAGACGTCGTTGGCCGTGGCCACCACGAACACCGCGGCGCTCTTCTCCGAAAGCCAGGTCAGAAACGTGCCGAAGACGCGAGCGGTGGTGCCGCCGTCGGTCGCGGCGGAGCTTTGCGAGCCCACAAAGGCCTTGTCAATTTCATCCACCCACAGCACCGTCGGCGCGACCGATTCCGCCACATTGATGGCGCGGCGCACGTTCTCCTCGGAGGAACCCACCAGACTGCCGAACATCCGGCCCATGTCGAACCGCAGCAGCGGCAACTGCCAGAGCCGCGAGACCGCCTTCGCGCACAGGCTCTTGCCGCAGCCCTGCACCCCCAGGAGCAGAATGCCTTTCGGCGGCGGCAGGCCGAAGGCGCGCGCTTCGTCCGTAAACGCCACCGCGCGCTTGTTCAGCCAGTCCTTGAGCACGGCCAGGCCGCCGACATGGGAGAAATCCTCGCTGGCGGAGTAATACTCCAGCAGCCCGCTCTTGCGGATGATTTGCTGCTTCTCGGCGAAAACTTCGTTGACGTCCGCGCCGCTCAGCCGTTCGCCCTGGACGATGATTTTGGCGAAGACGTTTTCGGCTTCACCCAGCGTCAGCCCCATCGCCGCCTGGAGCAGCCGCTCCCGGCCTTCGCCGTCCAGGTCGATCCGGATTTGTTTGTGATCGCGGACCTCCGCGATGATTTTGTCCAGCAGCTCGCCCAGGTCCGCCTTCGTCGGCTGCGGGAAATTGATCACGGTGACTTCCTTGTCCAGTTCGGCCGGGATTTCCATCACCGGCGAAATCAGCACGATGGTTTTGAAGCTGTTCTTCAAGTGCAGGGCAATGTCCTTGAGCTTCCGGATGATCGCGAAATTGTTTTTGGTGAGGAACGGATGGAAATCCTTGAAGATGAAAATGGCCGGCTCGACCTGCTCGATCACCTGGTCCAGCGCCGCCAGCGGGTCCTTGGTGGAGGCGTTGCGGTTTTTCTGCGACTGGATGGACGCGCCGGCGGGGACGATGCCATTGCTGAAGGTCCACTCGTATACCTTCTTTTGGCGCTTCTGGGCGATCTCGACAATGACGTTCTGCACCCGCATTTCCTCGCTCGAAATGACGTAAAGGATCGGGTAGCGCGCGCGGATCAGGGTTTCGAGTTCAGTTTGGAAGTTCATGAGAAATGGAGCCGGATGCGCGCGGCGTGAGGCGTGAGGCGATTTGCTCATCATCAGGATTCAGTTCGTGCAGCAGTTCGGCAAGCGGTGGGGTCAGATTATGGACCAGGATCCGCCCGTCCGGCAGGACCAGCAACTCGGTGGTGAGCTCGAAATCCCGAAGATGGCGCAATGAATCGTCGCTTTTCATATCTCCATCTAAATCGTCGTCGACATGGCCAGTAACAGCCAGCAGATGATCAAGCCGGCAATGGCCCAGCGATGATGCCGCAACAGGAGCACATTGGAAATTATAAAACCGCCGGTCATAATGATGCCCACTTCAACATGGTCCCACGGCCGGGGGCCCAGCCGAAAGAATTCGACCCAGTATCCAATGAGGCATGTCAGGGTCAGCAATTCCAGCAAGATGAACCAGCCGATTAACGGCGACATCGGTTTGAACAGCGGGTTGGACATGCGGATTCAAGGGATCAAGTTCAAGGCGCTCGCGCGGGCGATGCGTTCGGCGCGTTCGCTCTCGGATTGTGAAACCGCCCTCCCCAATTCGGCGTGTCGCCCTGCCTGCCACGCCGGCCAGAAACCGGAGCGCACATTCACCTTCACTCCCGGCAGATTCGCCGCGAGCCACTCCGCCACCGGCCCCCAGCAACAATCCACATGGCCCGGCATCAGCAGATGGCGGACAATCAATTCGCTATGTTCGTTGGCCCAGAGCAGATTCCCCTGAACGACGCGGACGTAATCCGGTGTTTTCGCCAGCCGGCCGGCGCAGGCGTCATTGCCGAATTTGAAATCCGCCACCCACACGTCGAACATCCCCTCGAGCAGCTCGCGGGCCCAGGCCGACGCGTGCGCGTTGGTTTTCCAGACCAGCCTGGCCGTCTCCGGCAACAGCGACACGAATTCGAGCGCGGCCGGCAGATGAATTGTCGGTTCCCCGCCCAGCACCATGATCGTGCGGGCGCCCGCCTGTAATGCGGTCCTGGCGCGTGCCGCCATCCTTGCCGGATCCAGAGCCTCGCCCGCCCGCGCGTTCCAGCTGCTGGCGCCGGTGACGCAAAAATCGCAGCGCATGTCACATCCGCTCAAGGCCACCGCAAAGGTGGGAATCAGTTCCAGTTCATCCGAAACCTCGGTTTGGGCGCAAAAGAAACGCGTCTCGGCGCCGGCATGGCAAAGACCGAATTCGCCCGCCCGCCGGTTGGCCCCGCAGTCATGCGCGCAGAACCGGCAATCGGCGAGCATGGCCTGCGCGAGTTGCGCCCGGTGGCGAGCCAGGACAGGACGCGACCCGTGGGTTTCCGATCCGCCGTGTTTCGGCAGGGGGCCATCTTCGCGCCGGGGTGGAGCCCGCCGCTCCTGTTCGGCAAAAATCATAATTCCAGCCGGGCCATGCGTTCAGACCGGATTTGTTGCGGCGTCTTGCCCATGAGCAGTTTGGTCTGCACGAACAGCCAGAGTCCCCCGGCCACGCCGCCGGCCCACATCGCCAGCATCAGGAACCAGCCGGCGCAGAAGAACAGGATGAGGGAGTTGATGACCGCGATTAAAATCGCCGCCTGGCGCACGGAGATTTCGCCGATGCCAAGCAGGATCAGGCGCTCGCGGCGGTACATCCAGTCCCACGCCACCAGCAGGGCAAAAATGATCGCGCCCTCGCCGGCCACGCCGATTTCCCATCCTGGCCGGAGCAACGTGATGAAAGCGCCGCCCGCCAAGGCGCCCAGCAGGCTGTACCCCCAGAATCGGCGGGAAGTCCAGTTCCGGCCCAAGACCGGCACCAAAGTCGCCAGCCAGAACAGGCTGATGAGCCAATCCAGGATGCCGGCGGGCAGGAAGGCATAGGTGATTACGCGCCAGACCTGCCCGTGCCACACCAGGGCCGGCGCCACCGCCAGCCAGTAATACACATCGAAGAGTTTCGCCCAATGGAGTCCCCAGGCCACCGGAAACCCCAGCACGAAAATCAGCAAAAACAGGCGCAGTCCCAGCGGCAGAGTCGAGAAATAGTTTTGGACAAGGTTTTTCATGGTTCGTTTCCTCCCAGCCAGCGTTTCCACCACGACGTTTTGGGGCCGGGTAGATCGCCGGTGGATTTTTGGAGCCGCTGGACAACTGCCGGCGGCACGGTGGTGTGTTTGGCGTCGTAGCGCAGCATCTCCTCCGCGCTGGCAAAAGTGCGGGCGCCCGACGATTCGGTTTGTTGGGCGGCAACCTGTTGTTGCTCCTCGGAAAGTTTGGTCTGGTGTTTCATAATTCAGCTTCAGGCGGTTTTCTCGAACAAGACGGCGAAGGCCTTGCGGGCGCGATGCAATTTGCCGCGCACGGCGTCGGGGGATTGCCCGACCAGCGCGCCGACCTGCTCATAGGTCAATTCCTCATCGGCCACCAGCAGCAGCAGCAGCCGGTATTCGTCCGACATGCCATCCAGGGTTTTCTGGATGCGCTGACCCAGTTCCTTGGTTTCCAGGACGCGCAGGGGCGAGTCCGTTTTAGCGACGGCGTTGTCCCACACGGCATCATCGGCGTTGGAAAAGACGTGGCGGTCGTGCCAGCTCTGGCGGAGATTCTGACAATGGTTGATGGCAATGCGATACAGCCAGGTGCGCAGCGACGACTCGCCCCGGAACTGGTCCAGCTTCCGGAACGCCTTGAGAAAGACGTCGTGCGTGGCGTCCTCGGCTTTTTGGGGATCACTCAAAAAGCGGAGGGCCAGGTAATAAATCGCCCGGCTGTGCTCGGTATAGAGGCTGGAGAATTCCTCGGACCCCAGGTCGGCAGGGGCCCCGGCCGCCGGCGCAGATTCCGTGGCCTGCTGGTGCATGAGCGATCTCACTGAGCTTTGGACAATGCTCGCCCGCCGATGTCACGTTGGCAAGTGGGTCTTTTGGTGAACCGCGAGCTCTCCTAGGACCGGCGCGGAGGCCCGTATTTCAAACCGAGGTTCTGTTCGTAAACGCCCAGTTTCACCGGCTGGCTCCGGCCGTGCGCCTTGAATTCCAACGGCAACCGGTTCAGCCGGGAGCGCGCCAATTCAGCCACCGCCCAATCCGGAAACCGCTCCCCAATCCGCTCCAGCGTCCGGCGCACCGTGTCGTAATCCGCGCCATGGCGAAGCTGCAGGTCGGCCAGCAGATTCAGCCAGTGCGCGACCTGTTTGACGGGCCGTTTCGGCGACGCGATCAACTGCTCCATTTCGGCCGCGGCCAGGTCCAGCCGCTGGTAGTGGTCGGCGTAGAGGATCGCAAGCTTTTCCCGGATTTCGGTGTCGAGTGGGTGTTGTTCCAGATGTTTCACGTACTCCGCGGCGAGCTGTTTGGGGTCGGTTTCCGCCGGCTGCAAATGCGCCTGGGTTGCCAGCAAGCCGATATTCTTTGCGCCTTCCGGCACGGCCAGAGGCTGCCGGTCTTGCGCGGCCGCCAACGCTTTTTCCGTCCCGGCCAGATGGGCAATGCGTTGCGCCGCCATCTGCGCGAGCTCGGTTTCAGGAAAACGCTGGACGATGTTTTCCAGGGCGCCACGCGCCGCGTCCGCATCTAGCGCCAGCTTGAGTTGCCAGTCGGCCAACTGGTTAAATGCGGCTGCCACCTGCGGCGGCGGCACGTCCGGCTGGCTACAGAGGTGGTTCAAGGTGATTTCCGCCGACGGCAAATCCTTCATGTCCTCGGCCTGGATGCCGGCCAGCAGCATCACCCCTTCCATGTCGTTTGGAAAACGGGCGAGTTGTTTGCGGATTTCCATGATGGCCTCCAGCGGTTTGCCCTGCTTCCGCTTGGTGATGGCGATGGAATATCCCGGCTTTGGCTCCGGCGGCTCGTTGCCGCCGTCAAACAAACCCGTCAACGGACGGCTCACCAACGCGCTGATTTGCGGCGTCCAGAGAATGCTCAGGACGATTCCGCCGGCGACGAGGGGACACATAATGAGCAGGGACATGCCGAAATCCGCCGCCATATTGCCGCTCAGGTACCGGCTCAGGAAACGAACGAGGAAAATCTCCCCGGCTACCAGCGCGACCGTGAGCAGCAGCTTGGCGGGGATTTTTTCGGAATCCACACCCCGCTTCGACCGGCGAAAATGAAGCCATCCCGCGATGCCCAGCAGGATCACCAACCCCAAAACCACGCCGAGAATTTCAACCATCCGGTTCATGGCTGTCCGGGCCGGATCAGCCGGCTGGTTCGCAGGTGGACGGGCGTAGTCATCGCCATTTGGACAGCGCTCGCGAGGCCATGTCACGTCGGCAACCGGTGAGAATGGAACTCGGGGCACAGGCTGGGCACTGTCCCCCGGAGCGCGAGTTGTCTCAACTCGCAGCGGCCCGGGTATCACGCCGGCCTCAAAAATTATTCGAACGACCGAACATTTTCAAGGACTGCGGCTTGGGACAAGCCGCGCTCCACTTTCACCCGTAACGGTACGGCTTTTCCATCGGAAAGGTATTGGGTAAATGCCGGATTTCGCGCACGGCGCCGTCGGCCAGCAGCACCTCGACGATGTCGAACCGGATTTTTACCGCCGGATTTTTCAGCAACCGCAAATAATCCAGCGCCGTCTGGGAGAGCAGCCGCCGTTTGCGCCGGTCCACCGCCGCCGCCGGGCGCGTCCAATCCTCGGACGACCTCGTTTTGACCTCGACGAACACCAGGCAGTCGGCGTCCCGGAAGATCAGGTCAATCTCGCCGCGGTCCGAGCGGAAATTGGCCGTGAGAAATTTCAGGCCCGCCCGTTGCAGATGTTGCCTGGCGGCGCGCTCGCCCAGTTTGCCGCGCCGCAGGTGCTCCGGCTGGTCGTCGCGGAAGATGGCCTTGATCTGTTCGGCCAGCGACATGAACTAGATTAAATTCAGCTGGACCGGCCGCAGGGGCGCGAAACTGCGCCGGTGGATGGGGCACGGCCCGTGGATGGCAATCGCCGCCAGATGTTCTTCCGTGCCGTAGCCTTTATGTTCGGCAAATCCGTACTTGGGCCACTGCCGGTCGAATTCCAGCATCAGACGGTCGCGGGTGACCTTGGCCAGCACGCTGGCGGCGGCGATGGAATAACTGCGGGCATCGCCTTTCACAATGGCCGTTTGCGGAAGGCTCATCGTCTTGACCGGCCGCCCGTCCACCAGCACGTGCTCCGGCGCGGGCTGCAACTGTGCCAGCGCCTCGTTCATCGCGCGATGGGTGGCGCGCAGGATATTGATGGCGTCAATCTGCCCGGCGCCCACCTGGGCGATGGCAAAGGCGACTTCGCCGCAGGCGGTCAGATAGGTGAAGAATTGCTCGCGCTGGGCGGCGGTAAGTTGCTTCGAATCGTTTAAACCTTGAAGTTCCCTCGGCAAGCCGGCTTCCGCCCACTTCGGCGGCAGGATGGCGGCGGCGGCAACCACCGGCCCGGCCAGCGGGCCGCGCCCGGCTTCATCCACGCCGGCGACACGGGTCAGGCCCTGTGTCCACAGGGCGCGTTCAAACTCAAAACGGTCAACCTGATCAATGCGAGCCATGCGTTTGATTCGATTAAAGCCGCTGTTGCTGCCGAGCCTAACGGGTTTTGCGGCGTTGTCAGCAGAATTTTTCGCGGCAAAATCCGGGTTCATCCGTGTGCATCCCGCCTTCGCTGCTTGCTCCGGCGCGGCAGGCCGTGGTTAAATTCCCGCATGAAAATCGAATCGCTTCACATCGGCATGCGGGTGCGCCACCCGCAATACGGCACGGGCACGGTCAAAACAATCTCCGAGACCACCGCCGAGATTCAATTTGACGGCGGCGACCAGCGTGCGGTGGCGCCAGACGCTGCCGGCCTCGAAGTCGCCGAACCGCAGGCGGCGGTGGGCGGCCTGAATGTCCCGCTCAAACAATTTGTCGAGCAGACCGTGAATGCCGCCGTAAGCCGGCTCGGTTTGGAAAAGCCGGACGCGGTGGTGGACAAACTCGGGGCGCGCTGGCACGGCGGGAAATTGGTGTTGCATCCGTCCGACCCGACGCTGCAGACCAAGGAAGTGCCGCTGGAAACCTTTTTCCACAAGATAGTGATGATCCGGAACAACCTGCGCGTGCTGGAGCAGAAGATTAACGCCCACGAAAAGCTCAGCGACGGCGAAAAGGTGGAGATGCAGCAATACATCACGCGCGGCTACGGCTCGCTGACCACGTTCAACGTTCTGTTCAAGGAGAAGGAAGATCAGTTTTAGCGGTTTTTCGGCTTGCTTGTTGGGCCCAAAACGAGGATGTTCCCGCACTCGCTGAATCGCGAAAAACCCATGATTGAGCGGGTCGGGAACGGACTTCCATGGCGGTTGCGCGCTTAGCTCAGCGGTAGAGCACTTCCTTCACACGGAAGGGGTCGCAGGTTCAAACCCTGCAGCGCGCACCATTCCTCGATTTTCGCCAACACACGCCACGCCGCGTCAGAGAGCGACTTTCCCCCTTTGTTTTCAATGGTTTCACCATTATTCGAGCTTGCGGAACCTGTGACAGGCTGTGACAGCGATTGACCCTCTGCGCCTAATTTTTGTGAGGCTATTTGTGAGGCTGAAAACCCGAGTTTTTGAACTGCGCTCTGCAAAGACAGCAGGGAGGTGTCCGTGTAGATGATTGCCGTCAGGCGTGGATCGTTGTGCCGCATCAATTCCATCGCCTCACGTTGCGGCACACCCGCCCGGTGGAGGTTCGTGCAGAACGTATGCCGTAGCGAGTGAAAGTCCACCACCCGCCCTTGGCTGTCCGCCTTGGATATTTTGGCGGCTTCCAGATGCCTGTTGAACTGCTTTGGACGTGGCACAAGCCCCTTGAACACCAAGTCACCCGGCTTTGTATTTACCGGACGAAACTTCAAGAGTGATTCCACCAGGAACGGATGCAGCGGCAGACACGCTTGTTTATGATTCTTGCTAACCGACGCCCGTACTGTCACCGAAGGCTTTTCACCATCCAGATTGAAATCACCCCAATACAATTGCTTCAATTCGCCGTGTCGAATCCCGGTTAATGCGGCAGTCAAATAGACAATGCGTTGTGCGCCGGCCACCGCAAGCAGTTCCTTAAACTCCAAATCCGTGTACGCCCGACGAGGCCGGACTTCACGGCCTCGCGCTTCGACTTTTTGAACTGACGCCAGCATGTTGGCTGGAATACGCCCCTGAGCCACCAGCCAGTTCAGAAAACCCTTTGCGCTGGTAAGGTATTCGTTCAGCGTCTTGGGTGCCTTTGTCTGGGCGGCTCGCCATTTGACAAATGAATCAGCGGTCACATCTTGGACAACAGTCCAACTACACTGGCCGCTCAATTCCCCCAGGCAAAATTCGACGCCGTCCACATACCGCCCATTCCGGCCTTTGGCCCGCAGATCTGCCACATAATCTCTCACGTGGCCTGCCAAATCGCGCTGGGCCGCGTCCCGAAGCGCCTTTGCCGGCATCAGCCCCGCGCGCTCGTGTTCCTTTTCACGAAGCAATTCCAACCGCCTCTTTTCGGCAGCCTGCTTGTCCGACGTGCCCAGCGAGATGTCCAGGATTTTGCCATCCTCCGGCCGCAACCGGTATTTCCAGCGCCAGATACGCGAGCCTTTTGGTTTGAAAATGTGATTAATCATACTCCAACTCCGTTGATAATTGCCCGAACTTCACTATCGCGAAATC
>DATJOW010000056.1:0-2921 GCA_035506715.1 Candidatus Acidiferrum sp.
CCTGCCGTTGCTGGGTCAGGCCGATGGCGAGTTAAAGGATCTCCCGCTGATTGGACACGGCTTTCCCTTTCACGTCCGCGTTCTGCTGGCCAGCCCGGAAATCCTCTACGCGCGCCAGCGCCAGCGGACGTGGCTGTTCGGGGCGCTCATCGTCGGCGCCACGGCCGCGGCGGTGATGAGCCTGTTCGCCACGTGGCGTTCATTCCGCCGGCAGCAGGAACTGGGCGAATTGAAAACCAATTTCGTCTCGAGCGTCTCGCACGAACTGCGCGCGCCCATCGCGTCGGTCCGGCTCATGGCTGAAAACCTGGAAGGCGCCAAGGTGCCCGAACCGCACAAACAAAAGGAATATTTCACCTTCATCGTCCAGGAATGCCGCCGATTGTCGGCGCTGGTTGAGAACGTGTTGGATTTCTCCCGCATCGAACAGGGCCGCAAACAATACGAGTTCGAGCCGACGGATGTTCTGGCCCTGGTCCAAACCACCGTGAAACTGATGGAACCGGTAGCGGCGGAAAAAGGCGTGCGGCTTGGGTTGAAACCGGATGACCCGCAACTTTCAACCCTCAACTCTCAACCGATTGAAATGGACGGTCGCGCGATCCAGCAGGCCCTGGTCAATCTGATGGACAACGCCATCAAACATTCACCGCCCGGCGAGGCGGTGACCGTGGAACTGGAATTGCGGAATGCGGAATGCAGAATGGGGAATGAAAAAGCCTGCACTCCTGGCCATTCTCTATCTTCCAGCCTCCATTCTCGTCTGGTCTTGTCCGTGAGCGACCACGGCCCGGGCATTCCGCCGGAGGAACACGCGAAGATTTTCGAGCGGTTTTACCGGCGCGGTTCAGAGTTGCGGCGCGAGACGCAAGGTGTTGGAATCGGCCTGAGCATCGTCAAACACATCGTCGAGGCCCACGGCGGGCGGGTGCTCGTGCAAAGCGAAACCGGCCGGGGCAGCCGGTTTGTGATCGAATTGCCGGTCAGCCACCACGATGAATGAACGCATTCTCATCGTCGAAGACGAAGCGTCCATGTGCATGGCGCTGACGGATTTGCTGTTGGCGGAAGGTTATCGCGTGCTCACCGCCGCCGACGGTGAAACCGGCCTGCGCCGCGCCCTCGACGAAAAGCCCGACCTCGTCCTGCTCGACATCATGCTGCCCAGGCTCGACGGCTTCGCATTGTGTGCCGAGTTGCGCCGGCTTTCCCGGACCGTGCCGGTGCTTATGCTCACCGCCAAGGGACAGGTCGAGGACCGCGTGGCGGGCCTGGATGTCGGCGCCGACGATTATCTGGTCAAACCCTTCAGCACCGAGGAATTGCTGGCCCGGGTGCGGGCGCTGTTGCGGCGGTTTCAGCGGCACGGCCAGGCGGCGGAGAAATTCAAACTGGGCGAAATTGAAATTGATCTGGCCCGCCAGACGGCCCGCCGTGGCCGAAAGCCGCTTCACCTGACGGCCCGCGAATTTGCCATGCTGCGGCTGCTGGTCGAGGCCGAAGGCGAACCCGTCACCCGCGAGCGGTTCCTCGATGTGGTCTGGGGTTACACGGCGTTTCCGACGACGCGCACAGTGGACAACCACATCGCTGGCCTGCGGAGCAAGCTCGAGCCGAACCCCGAGGACCCACGCTGGATTACCACAGTGCATGGGGTGGGGTACCGGCTCGAAAGGCAGAAGGAAGAAAGTTGAAGGATGAAACCGGATTTCAGGATGGCGTGCCGATTTTACAAAACAATGACAATTCTAAGGGCACTTTTGGAGGAAAATCACGTCATGAAAACCGTCACGTGGCTTCTGGTTGGATTGTTTCTGCCTTCGGCCTTGTGCCTCCTGCCTTTGCCGAACGCGTCGGCCCAGACCAACAACCTCACCCCGGCGCTGCAGCAAGGGTTGTTCGAGGAGGAGGCCAACCGCAATCTCGATGCGGCGGTTTCCAATTACCAGGCGCTGGTCGCGCAATTCGACCAGGACCGGCCGATGGCAGCCACGGCAATTTTCCGGCTGGGCGAATGTTACCGCAAACTTGGCCAGACCAACGACGCCGTTATCCAATACCAGCGTGTTGTCCGCGAGTTCGGCGACCAAACCAACCTGGCCAGCCTGAGCCGGCAAAATTTGACCGGATTGGGCGTCGGCTCCCAGCCCCGCTTTCAAGAACGGTTGCAGGCTATCATTGCGAAGAGTCCGTACGATGGATCCGGTTCAAGCGCCGTTGACGCAACCGTTCGGGCGCAAGCGTTGGAGGCGGAGGCAAGCTCCCTGAAGGTGCAGATCGAACAGCTGAAACAATTGCCGCCAGTCGATCTCCGGATCGCCATTCAGCAGAACTATCCCAACCCGGTGCTGACCTCGTTGATGCAACAATTGAGCCAGGTGGACGTGGAACTGGCGAGCCTTACCAATGATTATGCACCGAGCGATCTTCATATCACCCGTGTCCAGTCCAAGAAGGATACCTTGGACCGTCAGATTGACGCGCAGGTGGAAGGAGTGATTGAAGGATTGAAAGCCAAAACGGACACGGATTTGAACACGGCCAAAGCCCTGCGCGACCAGGCCGCGGCGGCCCGACCTGCCTTGCTCCAGATCGCTCCGACCACGGATGACGAAGAGCAGGAAATCCGCCGCCTTCAGCAGATGATCCAGAACAGCCCGGATTTGATCAATTCCCCGAATGGTCCGCACCCGCTCATCAACGCCGCCAACAAAGGCTGGTTGAAAGTGGCGGGTTTTCTTCTGGACCACGGCGCGGACATCAACATTGCGGACGGCCAGAGGCAAACGGCCTTGCATCACGCGGCGCAGGCCGGCAACAAAGGGATGGCGGAACTCCTGCTGTCGCGCGGCGCCGACGTGAACGCAAAGGATTTTTGGGGGCAAGATCCGTTGAACCTTGCGGCCGGCAAAGGGTTTCTG
>DATJOW010000057.1:0-2544 GCA_035506715.1 Candidatus Acidiferrum sp.
TCGGCTGATCACTTCAGCGATTCAGCAACCAGAACAAGAATGAGAGCGCCAAACTGACAACGATGCATGTCGTAATCGGGAAATAAACGGAGAAGCGTTCGCCGCGAATCGAGATATCGCCCGGTAGATGCCCAAGCCCAAACTTTCCAAGCCACGGCCAAAACAGGCCCGCAGCTAGCAGCAGGGCGCCGGTAATGATGATCCCAAGTCTCATGCCGTTTTCCTACCATATGCCCAGAAAAAATGGGGCCTCACGGCCCCGCTCCTGCCGTTCCGCCTGATTCCGCAGCGCCTGGGTAGCCTGGTGTACCTCGGCCGCCGCGTATTGTCGTTTCCTACACTACGTCCAGGAGTTCCGCCCCATTGTTCCGCACGCTATTGACTCCGGGCTAACCGGGCATGCCAGAAGAACTGCATCAAACTCTGCCTTGCATGCTTATACTTACGCAGTGATAATTACTTTTAGCGCGTGTGTGCTGCCGGCACGTCCGAAGGTATCATAGGCGTCAAGAATTTCGTCCAGCTTGAAGTGATGGGTAATCAACCTGGTTGGGTCGATCTTCTTCGATTGCACCGTTTTCAGAAGCATGGGCGTTGTCACTGTATCTACTAGGCGAGTCGTAATGGCAACATTATGTGACCACAATGTCTCAAGATGAAGATCGACCTTGGAGCCATGGACACCGACATTGGCGATGGTGCCGCCCGCTCCGACCAGGTTCTGGCAAAGCAAGAATGTCGCAGGAACGCCAACGGCTTCAATCACGGTATCAGCACCTCGCCCGCCAGTCATCGCCATCACAGTCTCAGCGGCCTTCCCGTCGGCGCTGTTAATCGTGTGCGTTGCGCCAAACTGCCTGGCCAACCCCAGGCGGTTGTCATCCAGATCGATCACGATGATCTCAGCCGGCGAATAGAACTGTGCCGTCAGTAAGGCAGCCATGCCGATGGGACCGGCCCCAACAATGGCGACCGTTGAACCAGGTGCCACTTTTCCATTGAGAACGCCACATTCAAACCCCGTGGGGAGAATGTCACTCAACATGACCAACGCCTCTTCGTCGGCACCTTCAGGAATTGGATAGAGACTGGTGTCAGCGTGTGGTGTCCGGACATATTCCGCCTGGGTGCCATCGATCTCGTTACCCAGAATCCATCCGCCCGTTGTACAATGCGAATACATGCCACGCCGGCAATATTCGCACTTGCCGCATGATGAAATGCACGAAATCAAAACCCGGTCACCGGGACGGAATGATGTTACACCGGCTCCGACCGAATCAATCACCCCGACACCTTCATGGCCGAGAATGCGGCCTGGAGCGCATGTGGCGACGTCCCCTTTCAGGATGTGCAGGTCGGTCCCGCAGATCGTTGTCTTAACCATTTTGATGATTGCGTCCCCAGGTGCCTGGACTTGCGGTTTGGGGCGGTCCTCGATCGCTTTTTTACCGGGGCCACGATAAACAAGTGCTTTCATATCTTCCTCCTAAATTCTCCCGGAGATGAGCGTCCGGCGAGACATTTTTTAAGGCGGCGATCGGGAAGGCTATTACACCTGATTGGGTAGACAATCTATTGGTTTTATCGTGGCCGGCAGCGCGGCGGGGACTGCTCCCCGCTTTTGGTCTTGTCTGTCATTTCGCGGCCTCCGGCTGGCTAAAAATGCCGCCGCTAAATAATTTATGCCAAAGTAGTGCGAGTGTCGTCATGTTATTGGCGTCCATAGGCGCGGAGAAATACCTCCACCGCCCAGCGGGTGCCGGTTTCCTCGTCAAGCCGCGGCGATGCGCCGTAAAGTGCGGGCTCAAGAAATCCAGCCTCGAGCAGGCCCTTAAAGTGCAGCGCGGCAATTTCCGGGTCAGATTTCCGCAAGACTCCAGCATCCATTAGCCCCGCTAAGCGGCTGGCCATCTCCTGCCAGACCCGCTGCGGTCCGCGCGCATAGAGCAATGGGCCCAGGCTGGAATTTGCTCCTTCGGCCATCGCCATGCGGATGATGGACAATACCTTGGCGGATGTGACGAAGCGCATGAATGCGCTGCCAAAATTGCGCAGGACCAAGGCCACATCCGCATCCTCCCGGTCAAGCAGTGCGAGCAATTGCAACCCTTGTTCCTCGATCGCGTCGAGCATCGCCGCCGCGAACAGCTCCTCCTTTGACTTGAAGTAATTATACAGGGTTGCCTTGGAGCCGCCGACCCGCGCTGAAATCTCGGCCATGCTCGCGCGCTCATAGCCAACCTCCTCGAACACAACCAATGCCGCTTCAATGATCAATTGACGCCGGCTTTCCGTCTTCACACGCATATCAGGTCCTTTTCCGTACCAGACTGTATTGTTTTCCGTTGACTGGCAACATCCAGGCACATATAACCGTACTGTACGGTTTAGCAAAGGGCTATTTTGCCCTGGCGCTGATTAACCGGGTGACAGCTTCGGGTTCTAAGAGAGGTTTCATATGGATACAGGCGTAAACGCTGCGGCCGTTGCCGCGGCAACAGCACCCGCGAGCGATGCGCGACGTATGCAGCGGCGGAAGAG
>DATJOW010000058.1:0-5908 GCA_035506715.1 Candidatus Acidiferrum sp.
CCGCGCCTGGGCCAGGCCAAACTCGGCGGTGAACAATTGCTGCTCGTTGTAGAGCACTTCCAGATAACTGGTCACGCCGCCTTCATAGCGGACGTTGGCGAGGTTCGCCGCGTCGCGGTTCGCCTGGGTGAGTTCCTGCTGTCGGGCATAATACTCCTGGCTGCGCTGATACTCGATGAGTGCATCCGACACTTCCCGGAACGCCTCCTGCACGGTGCTCTGGTAATTGGCCAGCGACTCGTCAAACCTGGCCTTGGCTGATTTGTATTCGGAACGCAGCCGTCCGCCGGTGAACAGCGGCAGGGTCACCGCCGGACCGAACTGCCATGCCCGCGACGGTCCGGTGAACAAATCCGAAAGGGCCGTGGACTGGTGGCCAAACGCGCCCGTCAGCGTGACCTGCGGGAAGAAAGCCGCCTTGGCCTGGCCGATGTCTGCATTGGCTGCCACCAACTCCTCCTCAGCGGCGCGAACATCGGGGCGGTTCTCGATCAAAGCCGACGGCAATCCCGCCGGCACGCTGGAGCGCAAGGTCTGGTCCACCAGCGGAGCGCCCCGCTTGACCGGCCCGGGATTGTGGCCCAGCAGAATGTTGAATTCGTTTTCCGTCTGCTCGATCTGGCGCAGCGTGTTCACGATGGACGCTTCCGCCGTCGCCACGAGCACCTGCGATTGATACACATCCTGCATCGAGGCGACTCCCCCTTGCTGGCGGGAGCGGGTCAATTCCAGCGAGTTCGTGTTGACGGTCAAACTGTCCCGGCCGATCTGCAAATCCAGATCCAGCTTGAGCAACAGCAAATAGGTGCTCGCAACTTGTGAGACCAGCGTCTGGCGCACCGTGCGCTGCGCATCCTCCGTCGCGAGCAGGCGGGCGCGGGCGGCTTCGTTGGCGCGACGGATTTTACCCCAGAGATCCACTTCATAGGCCGGCACAGCGAGAAACGCATCGCCGTATTTTGCCTCCGGGTTCACTCCGCTGGGAGGCGCTGACGGCCCGCGCTGGGACGTGCGGGCATTGAACAGGTCGCCTCCGGCATTCACGGTCGGGAAGAACTGCGAGCGCGCGACCCCGGCGGCCGCTTCCGCCTGCAGGACGCGGGCGGCGGCGATCTTGATGTTCCAACTGTTCGTGAGCGCCTCGGCGATGTAAGCCTTGAGCTGCGGTTCATCGTAGACGTCCCACCAACCGAGGGTGGCGAAGGAATTCGTGCCGGCGGGCGCATTGGTGTCCGAGGCGGCCGTGCGATAAGCGGCCGGCGTGTCAATGGCCGGGCGCTTGTAATTCGGCCCGACCGCGCAACCGGCCAGAAGTACGAGCACAACGCCGACGGCGGCCGTGCAATTTTGCAGTGACATTTTCATCAGTGCACTCCTCCTTTCTCGCCGGCACTTGGCGTCGCTTTCACCGGCTCCGTTTTTTTGCCGCGCTCGATGATCTTTTGCACGAAGACATAACAGACCGGGATGAGAAACAACCCCACCGCGGTGGAGATGGTCATGCCGAAGACCACGCCCGTGCCCATGGTGCTGCGCGAGGCGGCCCCGGAACCCGTGGCCAGCATCAGCGGCACGCAGCCCAGAATGAACGCGAAGGATGTCATCAGAATCGGGCGCAGACGGAGTTTCGATCCCTGGACCGCCGCGTCGAGAATCGAGACGCCTTCCTCGCGTTTCACCTTGGCGAACTCGACGATAAGGATCGCGTTCTTGGCCGCCAACCCGATGAGCATCACCAGTCCGATTTGCGCATATACATTCAAGTCGAAGTGGCGCACCAACATGCCGGCCAGTGTGCCCAGGATGACCGTCGGCGTGGCGAGCAGCACGGCGAAGGGCAGTCCCCAGCTTTCGTATTGCGCCGCCAGCAGCAGGAACACGAACAACACCGCCAGGCCGAAAATGACCGGGGCCTGGCCCTGGGACTTCTTTTCCTGGAGCGTCAGGCCGGACCATTCGTAGCCGGTTTCGGTAGGCATGGTCTTCATGACTTCCTCGATGGCCTGCATCGCCTGGCCGGAACTGTAACCGGGCGCGGGCGCGCCCATGATCTCCGCGGCGTTGTAGAGATTGAAACGCGTGACGACGTTTGGGCCGGACATCTTGCTGACCGTCACCAGCGTGTTCAACGGCACCATCCCGCCGCTGTTGTTGCGCACGTAGAACCGGCCGATGTCGTCCGGCTTGTCGGTGAATTGCGGTTCGGCCTGGAGGAACACCTTATAGACGCGGCCAAAACGGACGAAGTCGTTCACATAAAGCCCGCTCAAATAGGTTTGCAGCGTCGCAAACACAACGTCCACCGGCACGCCGAGCGTGCGGCACTTCTCGCGGTCGAGTTCAACCTTCACCTGCGGCGTGGCGATATTGAAAGTGGTGGTGAGGCGACCGATTTCCGGCCGCTTGGAAACCGCCTCCGTCAACTGTTTCATGTAGCCAGCCAACTGCTCGATGGATCCGCCGGAGCGGTCCTGCAACTGCACATTGAAGCCACCCACCATGCCGTAACCCGGCACGGGCGGCGGGCTGAACGCGAAGGCGCGGGCGCCGGGGATGGCGGCAAATTTCCGGGTCCACTCGCGGGTGATGGCGCTGGCGTGCAGTTCCGGCGCCTTGCGCTCCTCCCAGGGTTTGAGTCCGATGAACATCATCGCTGAGTTGGGGAAGTTCAGCATGTTGAGAACATTCAAGCCGGCGATGCCCACGGCGGAACGCACGCCGGGAGTGTTCTCCACGATGGTTTCCACCTGTTTGAGCACTTCATCCGACCGTTGCAGCGACGCCCCCTCCGGCAATTGCACGGCGACAAACACATAACCCTTGTCCTCTTCGGGAATGAACCCGCCGGGCACAAACTTGCCAATGATCCCGATGCCCGCGACCACCGCGACGAGCAACAGCATCGAACGCGTGGCCTTGCGCGTCAGGCCGCCGACGATGGTGCCGTAGCGGCTGGTCACCCAATCAAAGGCGCTGTTAAACAGCTTGAAGAACTTCGCAATCGGACCGCGGCCCGGCGCCGGCTTTTTAAGCAACAGGGCGCACAATGCCGGACTGAGCGTCAGGGCGTTGATGACCGAGAAGACCACCGCCACGGCGATGGTGAGCGCGAACTGCCGGTAGAGCTGGCCGGTCACGCCGCTCATGCCCGCCACCGGCACGAACACGGCGCACAACACCAGCCCGATGGCCACGACCGGACCGGACACTTCCTTCATCGCCAGTCGGGTCGCCTCCACCGGCTCCTTGCCGTGCTCGATGTGGTGTTGCACGGCTTCGACGACGACGATGGCGTCGTCCACCACGATGCCGATGGCCAGCACCAGGCCGAACATCGTCAGCACGTTCACGCTGAAGCCCAGCACCGGGAACATGATGAAGGCGCCGAGCAACGACACCGGCACCGTGCACATCGGGATGATGGTGGCGCGGAAACTTTGGAGGAAGACATACACAACAATGAGCACGAGGATCACCGCCTCAAACAAGGTATGCACGATCTCCTCCATGGAGGCCTTGACCGGCAGGGTGGTATCGAGCGTGACGTCGTATTCCATGTCTGGCGGAAAGCGCTTGCTGGCGTCCTCCAGAATTTTCTTCACGTTGTCCGCCGTTTCGAGGGCGTTGGCGCCGGGCGCGAGGAAAACGCCGATGCAGCCCGCCGGCGATTTGTTCAACCGGGCCCGCAGGTCGTAGGTTTGCGCGCCCAATTCCACCCGGGCGACATCCTTGATTTTCACCTGCGAGCCGTCGGGGTTGGAGCGAATGATGATCTCTTCGAATTCCTTGGGGTCTTTCAACAGGCCGAGAGCGCGGACGTTAAACTGGCTTTCCTGCCCGGGCGGCGCGGGTTCGGCGCCGATGCGGCCGGCAGGCGACTGGGCGTTTTGCTCCTTGATGGCGTTCTGGATGTCCTGGGGCGTAATGCCCAGCGACGCGAGTTTGTCGGGCCGCAGCCAGATGCGCATCGTGTAATCCTGCGCGGTGTAGTTTTTCACGTCGCCGACGCCGCGCACGCGCTTGATGGAGTCCACGAGATTGATGTCGCAGTAGTTGCCCAGAAAGATGGCGTCGTAGGTGTTCTTGGGCGAATTGAGCGCGATGACCATCAGGATGTCCGGGCTGGAGCGGTTGACGACCACGCCTTCCTTCTTGACCGCTTCCGGCAATTGCGCCTGGGCCTGCCCGACGCGGTTTTGGGTGTTGACCTGCATGATGTCCACGTCCGTGCCGACATCAAAATAGACGTTCAACGTCAGCTTGCCGTCGTTGGCATTGTAGGACTGAAGGTAAATCAACTTGTCCACGCCGTTGACCTTCGACTCGATGGGTGTGGCAACGGATTCCATGACCGCCTCGGCGGCGGCGCCGCGGTAGGTGGTCGTGACCTGGATCATCGTCGGACTGACCGGCGGATATTCCGAGATGGGCAGGCGTTTGAGGGTGATGGCCCCCACGATCACCGTCAGGATGGCAATGACCATCGCGACGATGGGGCGGCGTATGAAGAAGTCGGCCATAACAGTTATTCCTTGGTGGGTTTGGCTCCGGCCGCCTTGGCGTCCTCGGCAGCTTTGGCAACCAGTTCAGCGGCCTTGATTTCCTCGGCGGTCATGGGTTTGACCGTCAGGCCGTCGCGCACCTTCTGCAAACCTTCCACCACGATGCGCTCGCCGGGTTTGAGCCCTTCGGTGATGAGCAGTTTCTCGCCGATCTGCCGGCCCACGGCGACCGGGCGTTGCACGGCCTTGTTGTCCGGACTGATGACCCATACGAAGTTCTTGCCCTGCAACTCCGCCACGGCACGCTCCGGCACCAGGATGCTGTCGGGCCGGACGCCGAGGTCGGCGATGGCGCGCGCAAACATGCCGGGCCGGAGTAATCTCTGGGGATTGGCGAACGCGGCGCGCATGCGCAACGTGCCGGTCTTCGGGTCCACCGCGCGGTCAACGAAGATGACATTCCCTTTTTCCGGATGGGCCGAACCGTCCGAAAGGATCAGGGTAATCGGCACATCTTCGATGTGTTTGCCGGAACGCAGCCGGTCAGCTTCCGCCCGGAGGTAATCCACTTCGCTCACGTTGCAGTAGAACCAAATGGGGTCGAGCTGCGAAATGGTGGCGAGCAACGTCGGCGAACCTTTGCCGACCAGTTCGCCCATCTGGACCATCTTGGCGCCGATCATTCCGCTGATGGGCGCGCGCACATCGCAATAACCGACATCCAGCACGGCCGATTGCACGTTCGCCTCGGCGGAAAGCACGGCGGCCTTGCCCACGTCCACGTAGGCGATGGCGTTGTCGAGGTCCTGCTGCGGAACGGCCTTCTTCTCGGCCAGCGGCGTCAGCCGGGCGACGTCTTTCTCGTATTTGTTCAACGCGGCCCTGGCCTCGGCCAGCGACCCGTTGGCGGCGGCGAGCTTCTCCTGCAAGGGCTTGTCATCGAGCTTGAAGAGCGGGTCGCCTTCCTTCACCTCCGTGCCTTCGGTGAAAATGATCTTGTCCACGAACGCCTCGACGCGCGCCCGCACCTCGACGTTCTGGGGCGAATCGAGTTGCCCGATGAACTCGGCGGAAGCCGGCGCATTGGTGGCCGCCACGTCCATCACCACCACCGTGGGCGGCGGGGCGGCCGGTGCCGCTTTTTTACAGGAAGTGGCGGTGATCGTTAAGCCGGCGGCGAGCAATGCCAGCAGGGAAGGAGTCATACGCCGGCGCAGCACCGACGGACGTTGTCCGAAAGGGTCAGGTTGTAGTTTTGGTTTCATAAGCTTAGACGCCAGCGCGGCGTGGAGACGGGTATGGAATGTCATGGTTTTAATGGTTAAGTTTTATTTGTTCATCGGCGCCGCAGCGTGAGGTTCTGACGCGATTTGCCGTTTCATCCAGTTGCTGATCCACCGGCTGAC
>DATJOW010000059.1:0-14680 GCA_035506715.1 Candidatus Acidiferrum sp.
CCAGCCCCCTGATTGAAATCATCACCGCGACCGAGGCAAAAGTCCGGGACCGGTCGCTCGATTCTGTCTGCCGCGCCGCGTCTCTGGAACGACTCATTGCCGCCTGCGCCGAGCTCGACGATTTCCGCCGGCACAGCGACAATCTGTACGAACAGGTCCGGGCGTTGTTCTTTCTCTACGCCATCCACCGGTTTCATCTGCCACTCAAGCCGGGCGTCAGCCAGCGCGGCTTGATCCCGTTTGATGGCTTCAAACACTTGTTGCATCGCCGCTTCGCCGAGGCGATTGAAAATTTTCTTTCCGTGCAAAAAGCCGGCGGCCCCAGCGACCCCATTTCCAGCGCGCTGGCGGCGGCCTATCAACGGCTCGCGTTTCAAACCCTGGCCGACCAGGTGCGGCGCAGTGTGCGCTCCGTCCGCGGCAACCAATGGATGTTCCGCATGGGGCATCCGGCCGACCATCCCCTGCGCGTCCGGCCCGAGTTGCTGCGGCGCGACCCCGACGGCGGTTACCCGATTTTGCGCGAGCGCACGCCGGTGCGCATGGATTTGAGCCACAGCGGCTGGAGCGACATTTTTTTCCTGGGCATGGACTTTCCCGAGGGCGCGCGGGTGTTGAATGTCTCGATTGATCTGGGCGTGCATGGCCGGGATGCGGCGCCGCGCCCGCCGGTGGAAGCGTATCTGCGCGTCGTTGATGAACCGGTTCTGCGGCTGACCAGCGCCGACCTGGGGGCCAGTGCCGACATCCGGCAGTTGGCCGAGGTCTTTGATTTCGCCCGCGATTATCTCGGACTGCTCAAGGCGGCGGTCATCGCGGCCGGCATTGTGCCCCCCGGCATCGAAGGCTCCGGCCAGCAACTGGCGGACCTGCTCGCCCGGGTGGTCGGGCCGGGCCGGGGACTGGAAATTGTGAGCAGCGTCAACAACATTCCCAAAGGCTCGCGCCTGGCGGTTTCCACCAACCTGCTGGCTTCGCTCATCTCGGTTTGCATGCGCGCCACGGGGCAGGCCCGGTCCCTGGAAGGGCCGCTGGCGGAGGATGAGCGCCGCCTAGTGCTGGCGCGCGCGCTGCTCGGCGAATGGCTGGGGGGCTCCGGCGGCGGCTGGCAGGATTCGGGAGGTGTGTGGCCCGGGATGAAGCTGATTTGCGGCGTGGCTGCCGGCGAAGGTGACCCGGAGTTCGGCGTCAGCCGTGGCCGCCTGATGCCGTCACATAAAATCCTCGACCCGCACGACGCGTCACCGGAAACGCGACGCCAGTTGCAGGAAAGCTTGGTGCTCGTCCATGGCGGCATGGCCCAAAACGTCGGACCGATTCTGGAAATGGTGACCGAGAAATACCTGCTCCGCTCCGATGCTGAGTGGGCCGCCCGCCAGCAGGCCATGGGTATCTTGGATGAAATTCTCGGCGCGTTGCGGGCCGGCGACGTGCCGCGGATCGGCGCCTTGACCACGCGCAACTTCAACGAACCGATTCAGACCATCATCCCGTGGGCCAACAATCATTTTACCGAGTCCCTCATCCGGCGGGTGCGTGGAGAGTTCGGCCAGGATTTTTGGGGCTTCTGGATGTTGGGCGGCATGTCGGGCGGCGGGATGGGATTCATTTTTGAGCCCCGGCGCCGGGTTCAGGCCCAGGAACGCCTGGCGACCATCATGGCAAACCTCAAGTCGGAACTGCAGACCGGACTGCCGTTTGCCATGGAGCCGGTGGTTTATGACTTCGCCATCAACGAGCGCGGCACGTGGGCCGATCTGCGGACGGGCGAGAAGGCGTTGCTGCCGGCGGCCTATTACGCGCTGCATGTGCCCCACTGGTTGCGGGCGGATCCCCAGACCCTGCCGCCCGGGCGCCGTTCCGAGATCGGCAAGTTCAACGCCGCCTGTCACACGCGGCCCGAATTGGCCGGCATGATGTCCACGCTGTTTGACCGGCTGTTGCCGCAGGTCGGCGCATTAGACAGCCGCCAACAAACCCTGGCCGAACTGCTCGAGCAAAACGGCTTTGACCGTGCCCAGCACGAACACATCAGCGAAGACCTCAAATCCGGCCGCATTGGTTTGGCGCAAAACCGCCTGCCAGTCAGCGCCGACATCAAGGATGTCAGGGCGGAGGACATTCTGGATGCCACCGCGCTTTCGTTGGTGAAGGAGCTTCGCGATACTGGCCTGGCCGCCCTGGCCCGGGGCGAACTGGCCGTGGTGACGCTGGCCGCCGGCGTGGGCAGTCGCTGGACCCAGGGCGCGGGCGTGGTCAAGGCGCTGCATCCGTTTTGCCGGCTGGGCGGTGAATACCGCACGTTCCTCGAGACCCACCTGGCCAAAAGCCGGCGCATCAGCCGCCTGACCGGCCGGCCTTTGCCGCACATCATCACCACGAGCTACCTGACCCACCAGGCCACGGCCGATTATCTCGCCCGGCAAAAAAATTGCGGCTACCCGACTCCGGTTTGGCTGTCACCGGGCCGGTCCATCGGATTGCGCATGATTCCGATGGAGCGCGACCTGCGGTTTCTCTGGGAGGAAATGCCCCAGCAAATGCTGGATGAACAGCAGCAGAAGGTCCGGGACAGCCTCCGCGCGGCACTCATCAACTGGGCCCGGACGGCCGGGGAGGGCAGCGATTACACCGACAACGTGCCCGGCCAATGCCTGCATCCGGTCGGCCACTGGTTCGAGGTTCCCAACCTGCTGCGCAACGGCGTGCTGACGCGCCTGCTGGCCGAACAGCCGCAACTCCGGCACCTGATGCTGCACAACATCGACACGCTGGGCGCCGACGCCGACCCGGCGATGTTTGGGCTGCACTTGGCGCAGGACTCCTGCCTCACGTTTGAGGTCATCACGCGGCGGCTCGAGGACCGCGGCGGCGGCCTGGCGCGGGTCAACGGCCAGGTGCGTCTGGTCGAGGGGCTGGCCATGCCGCGCGAGGAGGAGGAATTCACGCTCAGCTATTACAACTCGAACACGTGCTGGATTGATATTGACCGCCTGCTCGCGGCCTTCGGGCTGGGGCGGCGCGACCTGGCCAACACGGAAAAGGTCACCACGGCCGTTCGCGCCCTGGCGGCGCGTGTGCCCACTTACGTGACCATCAAGGACGTGAAGAAACGCTGGGGCCAGGGACAGGAGGATATCTTCCCGGTGAGCCAGTTCGAAAAGTTGTGGGTGGACATGACAGCGCTGCCGGAAATCAAATCCCGCTTTGTGGTGGTGCCGCGCCTGCGCGGGCAACAGCTCAAGGACCAATCCCAACTGGACGGCTGGCTTCGCGACGGCTCGGCGGCGCACGTCGAACAATTATGCGAATGGGCCTGAGCCGATTTTTGATTTACGATATACGATTTACGGATCGCTCCATCACTCCGGGTAACCGTAAATCGTAAATCCAATATCGTAAATTTAGTTAACATAGCACCTGGCCCTCCGCCCTTCTGTTCATGGCGCGGTCAGAAAGGGCTTACAACCTCAGGACGGTTGGCTTGTGTACAAGATGTGAATAATCGCACAATGTACTAATTTCGAATGAGTAGCCTCGAATGCCCTGCCGTGTCAGCCCTGCAAAGGCGCGCTCCGGGGTTATCCAGCGTTTGACACGCTGGCGGTGTTTCATTACCGTCGCGTTTTGTACAACCAACAACCAAGGGCTCCGATTTTATGCCACCGAAGACTGCTGAAAAACCCGCTGTTGAAACCAAGGCCGCCGCGTCGCGCCAGCGCGAACTAGACGCCGCCATCTCCACCATCACCAAGAGTTACGGTGAAGGCAGCATCATGCGCCTGGGTGACGCCCGGGCGCAGGTCAAAATCGACGTCATCCCCACCGGCTCGCTCGCCATGGACCTCGCGCTGGGCGTGGGCGGCATCCCGCGCGGCCGCGTTGTGGAAATTTTCGGGCCGGAATCGTCCGGCAAAACCACGCTCATGCTCCACGTCATCGCCAACGCCCAGAAAGCCGGCGGCCTGGCGGCGTTCATTGACGCCGAACACGCGCTGGACCCGGGCTACGCCAAGAAGCTGGGAGTGAACCTCGACGATCTGCTGGTCTCGCAACCGGATTCCGGCGAGGAAGCGCTCACGATTTGCGAGACGCTCGCCCGGTCGAACGCACTCGACGTGATCGTGATTGATTCCGTCGCCGCGCTGGTGCCCAAGGCCGAGCTCGAAGGCGAGATGGGCATGGCCACGATGGGCATGCAGGCGCGGCTGATGAGCCAGGCGCTGCGCAAGCTGACGGCGATTTTGAACAAGTCCAAGACGACCTGCATTTTCACCAACCAGTTGCGCGAAAAGGTCGGCGTCATGTTCGGCAATCCCGAGACGACGCCCGGCGGCAAGGCGCTCAAATTCTACGCCAGCGTGCGCATCGACATCCGCCGCAAGGACACGCTCAAGGACGCCGCCGGCAACGCCATCGGCAATCACGTGAGGGTGAAAATCGTCAAAAACAAGGTCGCCCCGCCGTTCGCCGAAGCCGAATTCGACATCGTCTACAATCACGGCATCAACCAGGAAGGCAGCATCCTCGACGTGGGCATTGAAAACGGCGTGGTGGACAAAAAGGGGGCGTGGCTGCAGTTCGACGGTGAATTGATCGGCCAGGGCAAGGAGGCCGCGCAAAAGGCGCTGGCCGAAAAACCAGCGCTGGCCAAAAAAATTACAGATGCTATTCTTACCAAACGCACGGCCACTTGATGGCCGCCGGTCGTTCGTTGTATGAGCAGTATTTCTGACGTCGAAATTGATCTGGAAAAACTCTTCCTGCCCGCCTGGGCGCAGGAGCCGGCTTCCGCCAACCGCTATGCCAAGTTCGCGGGCGAACCTCCCGAGCGCGAAGACCGCAAACGCGAGGGCCGCCGCGGCCCGCGCCGCGAGCCGTTTGGCGAATCGCGCGGTCCCCGTCCGCCGCGCGCCGGCGGCCCGAAGTTCGGCGACCGCAAGAGGGGATTTCCCCGTCGTGAAGACCGGGGCGAGCGCCGGGAACGCCCCGAACCGCCGGCTCCGTTGCCGGAAGTCGCCGTCACTTTCCTGCCCGACGAAAACGGTGTTGATTCGCTCGCGCGCCAGATTCGCATGACCGGCCGCGCCTATCCGCTGTTCCAAATTGCCCAGATTGTGCTGGTGAAGCCGGAACGGTATGCGGTGCAGCTTGCGGTGAAGAAGAACCCCGACGGCACGATCAAGCAGCCGCTGTTTGTCTGCGCGCTCGACGACACACCATGGCTGAGCGAAGACGAAGTGGTGGCGCACGTGCTGAAGGTTCATTTCGCGACGTTTTACCAGGCCGAACGCACCGCCACCGAGCCGCCCAAGGGCAAATACACCTTCGTGGCCCAGTGCGGCATGAGCGGGGTCATCCTGGGCCCGCCGAATTATCACGATTACCAGAACCAGTTGCGCAAATTGCACGCCGAGCGGTTTTCCCGGATGCCGTTCGACGTGTTCAAGGCGCGCGTGAAAATCGTGCGCGACGAGGAGGTCGTCAAAAAGTGGGTGGAGGAGCAGAGCTTCAAGACCGAGTACATCTGCCTGAACGTGCCCGAGCCGCTCAAGCTCCCGAACCTGGAGGAGGTGGAGAAACATTTCCGCGCCGTTCACAAGGACACGATCATCAAGCCAGCGGAAAAGCACACGGTTAATGGGGTGTTGAGCCGCAACCTGCGCAGCCGCGACTTGCAGCGGCTGGTGCGCGACGACTGGGAACGGCAGAAATATTTCCCGCTCCAACTGGCGACGGGTCTCAGCCGGCAATTCGCCTCGCACGGCCTGCATTTCTTCAAGGTCAACAAGACCTACACGCACGTGTCCGTGGCGCGTCCGCTTTTTCTCGACCTTGAGACCACGCCGGTGTCGGAAGGCATCAAACGCATCATCGCCTTCATCAATGCGCATCCGAAGTGCACGCGCCGGCAATTGATCGAGGCGCTGGCGCCGTCGCCTCCGCCGGCACCCATCGAAAACAAGCCGGAAGCTCCGGTGTCCGCCGAAGGACAACCGGCAGCCGCTGCCAGCGAGCCTGTCGCCTCCGCGAAGCCGAAAGTGGCTGTGCCAAACGTGGAGCCGACGCCCGAACAGACCGCCGTCATCGCCGACCTTCACTGGCTGGTGCATCAGGGGCACGTGATTGAATTTGCCGACGGCCGGATGGACACGGCCAAGAAGCCGTTACCCAAACCGCCAAAGCCGGAGAAGAAAGCGGCCGAAGCGAAGCCGGCCGCAGAAGGCGATACCACCACCATGGTGGTCGAACCCACCGGTGAGGCGCCGATTTTGACCGAGGCGGAAATTCCCGCGGAACCCTCGCCGGCCGTGGAAGCCGCGGCGCAAACTTCAGTTCCGACCGAACCTGCCGCCGAACAGCTCGTGTCTGAATCGCCAGTGGAGCCGGCAGCCGAAGCGCCTCCCGCTGAGCCTCCGACCGGAGAAAATCCGCCGGCTTCATGACTTACGGTAGGGCGCTTTCTCCGAAAGCGCCGATTCGGTTGCGGCGCGCTCGGAGGGCGCGCCCTACCAGCAAAATCCTTGCTTTCCTTAATTGCCCGGGCTGTTAATCTTTGTTCATGGGTTTTACCCAATTAGGCCTTTCTTCGGCGGTTCTTGAAGGTGTTCGCGCCGCCGGTTACGTCACGCCCACCCCAATCCAACTTCGGGGCATCCCGCTGATTCTGGCGGGACGCGACGTCATCGGCAGCGCCCAGACCGGCACCGGCAAGACCGCCGCGTTCGCCCTGCCCATTCTCACCAAGTTGGACCGGCACACTACGGCTGACCCAGCCGGAGCTAGCCAGCCCGCGTCCATGGCAGACGCGCCGACAGCGGGAGGCAAACATCCCGCTCACGACGCTTCGGCGCGCCGGAGGACGGGCCCGCGCGCGCTCATCCTGGAACCCACGCGCGAACTCGCCGCCCAGGTGGAAACCGCCTTCCGCGACTACGCCCGGTTCACTGATTTAAAGATCACCGTCGTCTATGGTGGGGTCGGCTACGGCCGGCAAAACGACGAGTTGCGTGCCGGCGCGGACATCGTAGTCGCCACGCCGGGGCGTTTGCTCGACCACCTCGAACGCGGCACGCTGCGGCTGGACAAGGTCCAGTTTCTCGTGCTCGACGAAGCTGACCGGATGCTGGACATGGGCTTTCTGCCGGATGTGCGGCGCATCGTCGAGCGCTGCCCGCGCCAGCGTCACACGTCGTTGTTTTCCGCCACGATTCCGCCGCAGATTGAGACGCTCATCCAATGGGCGATGAAAAATCCGGAAACGATTGAAATCGGGGCGCGCCGGACGCCGGCAGAGACCGTCAAGCACGTCATTTATCCCGTGGCCGATGCGCAGAAGACCGAGCTGCTGCTGGAGTTGCTCAAGCGGGTGAATTACAACTCGGTGCTGATTTTTTGCCGGACGAAGTATGGCGCCGACCGCATCGCCCACACGCTCAAGCGCAACAATCATGCCGTGGCCGTGTTGCACTCGAACCGCACGCAGAAGGAGCGCGAGCAGGCGTTGCGCGGTTTTCGCGACGGCCGCTACGAGGTGCTGGTGGCCACCGACATCGCCGCGCGCGGGCTGGACATCGCGGACGTGAGCCACGTCATCAACTACGACGTGCCGCAGCATCCGGAGGATTACATCCACCGCATCGGGCGCACGGGCCGGGCCGAGGCGAGCGGCGACGCCTTCACCATCATGGTGGCCGAGGACGCGAGCCACGTGTTCGCCATCGAGCGGTTCATCAGCCAGAAGATCCCGCGGGTGAAGCTGGAGAACTTTGATTACCGGTACACGGCGCTGTTCGAGGAGCCCAAGGCCGGACAGCCGCAGGGCTTCCCCGGCAAGGTGCGCGGCGGCCGCGTCCGCGGCGGCTACCACTTCGCGCCGGGCGGACGGAGAAGGTAGTTTGACGGAACGGAATTGTTCGCGCGGTGTTGGATTGATTAAATGCGAACGCTCAAACTAATCCTCGGGATTTTTTGCTTGGTTGCCGCTTTTCCACCGGGCGGACTCGCATTGTTGACGTTCCTGCAATCGGGCGGCTCGCAGCGTGCGCTAGTTTTCTCCATCGCTTTGATTTTGGCGGCATTGGCCATAAGTTTGATTGGTACGGGTTGGTTTTTGATTGCTCGTAGGAATTCACCAATCACACGAAGAGCCAGAATTCTGATCCTCGTGTCCTTTTCTTGCCTGGGGATTTTCGTAGCGATCACCTTCCCCAATTTCATCAAGGCCAGAAGTACCAGCGCTGCAAATGCCTGTATCAACAACCTGCGGCAAATTGATGCTGCCGCCCAAGAGTTCGCACTGGAGAATCGCAAAACCAACGGTGAAGCCATCAGTTATCCAACTGACCTGACGCCATACATTAAACTCAACAGTCAGGGTAAAATTCCGCCATGTCCGCAAGGTGGCATTTATTCCGTCAAGCAGGTCGGCGACACACCAACCTGTTCGCTAGGCACAAACGGCAGCTGGGGGCATGTTTTGCCTTGAGCCGACTGCGAGCGCCAATGGTCAATCCGCCTCACGTTTTGCCATGAGTTTGCACGGGTGAATTGACTGAGCCGAATCGGTTCCCCGCAAACCGCCTCGACAACTTGGAAATCCCCATTAACTTGTGGCTCGATTTATGACCGACCCGCGCTACACCAAACTGGCCAACCTGCTGGTGAAATATTCCACCGCGCTCAAGAAGGGCGACCGCATCCTGCTCGACATGATTGACGTGCCGGACGAGTTCACCATCGAGTTGATCCGCGCCGTCCGGCGGGCTGGGGCGACGCCGTTTGCCGAGGTGCGGCGCACGCGGGTTTCGCGCGAACTGCTGCTGGGGATGACCGATAAACAGGCCGGGCAGGTGCGGGACATGGAACTGTTCCGGATGAAGAAAATGCAGGCGTACATCGCCATCCGCGGCAGCGAGAATGCCAGCGAAAATGCCGATGTGCCCGGCGCCCGCATGGCCATGTATTCGCGCATCGTCCGGCCGGTGCTCAATTACCGGGTCAACCGCACGCGCTGGTGCGTGCTGCGCTGGCCGACGCCGAGCATGGCCCAGGCCGCCGGCATGAGCACCGAAGCATTCGAGGATCTGTACTTTGACGTGTGCACGATGGATTACGCGAAGATGGCGCGCGCCATGATCCCGCTCCAGCGCCGCATGCAAAAGGCCGACCGCGTCCACCTCAAGGCGCCCGGCACGGACCTCACCTTCAGCATCAAAGGCATCGGCGCCAAAATGTGCAAGGGCGACCGCAACATCCCCGACGGCGAGGTGTTTTCGTGTCCGGTGAAAAATTCCGTGAACGGCATCATCCAATTCAACACCCCGACGCTTTATTCAGGCACGAAGTTTGAAAACGTCCGGCTCGAATTCAAGGACGGCAAAATCATCAAGGCCACGGCCAACAACACCAAGCGGCTCAATGAAATTCTGGACACGGATGCCGGGGCGCGGTACGTGGGCGAATTTTCGCTCGGCTTCAATCCCTACATTTTGAACCCGATGTGCGACATCCTGTTCGACGAGAAGATCGCCGGGTCGCTGCACTTCACGCCGGGCCAGGCCTACGAGGAGTGCGACAACGGCAACCGGTCGGCGGTGCATTGGGACATGGTGCTGATTCAGCGGCCGGAGTGGGGCGGGGGCGAAGTATGGTTCGACGGCGAACTCATCCGCAAGAACGGCCTGTTTTTGCCCAGGGATCTCAATCGGCTGAACCCGGCTAGCTTGAAGTAGCGGGCAATCGCCGCAAAAAAATTGGCGGCTCGCCATCGGGCAAGCCGCCGCGAAAAACGGACAACCGACTAGGGCGCTTCCTTGAGCATCGCCAGGAACTGTTTCATGGCCGGCGACAGCACCTTATTCTTCTTGTAGATGGCGGCGATCGGGCGGTAGAAGTCGCCATCTTCCAGCGCCAGCGCGGTGAGCGTCTGCTTGCTGACTTCCTGGGTGATGGTCCCCCGCGGCACGATCGAGATGCCCGCGTCAATTTCCACCGCGCGCTTCACGGTTTCGATGTTGTCGAATTCCATGGCGTGCTTCGGATCCACCCCGTGCTCCTTCAGGATGCGGTCGAGCGCCTTGCGGGTGGGGATGTCCGGTTCGAAACCGATGAACTTCTGTCCGGCGAGCGCCTTGAAGCGGATGGACTTCTGCCGGGCGAACGGATGCTGGGGATGGCAGATCAACACGAGCGGGTCCTTGTGCAGCGAGACAATTTCGAGCTTGGAATCCTTGGTGGGGTAAGCCACCAGGCCCAGATCCACCACGTTGCTGAGCACGTCATCGTACACCTGGTTGGCCCGGCGGTATTCGACATGGACATTGACCGTGGGATAGCTCTTGAGAAACTTCTTGATGTAGGGCGGCAGATCGTGCAGGCCGATGCTGTAAATGGTCGCGACGCGGATCGTGCCGGAAATGATGTCCTTCAATTCCTGCAGCTTGCTGTGCAGCGACTCGTAGGTCTGGATGATTTGCTTGCTGAAGTCGTAAAGCATCTGGCCTTCGCGCGTGAGGCGGAATTTCTTTTTGCTGCGCTCGATGAGCAGCGATTTGAAGGTGCGCTCCAGCGAACTGATTTGCTGGCTCACGGCCGATTGCGTTACGCCGTTGATCTGGGCAGCCTTAGTAAAGCTCTCCGTTTCGGCCAGATCGCAGAATACTTTTAAACTTTCAATTTGCATAATAAGCAGAGTTAAACAAAAACCCGGCCACTAGTCAACAGCGGGTGTGGGGGTCAACACCTGCTTGACTTTGGCCAATAATTCGCGGCTGGTGAAGGGCTTTTGCAGGTAGGGGGTGTCGGCCTGCTTGTCCGCCGGATGCGCATATCCGCTGGTGCACAGGATGCGCGTGCCGGGCATCAGTTGCCGGACGCGCTCGATGAGTTCCCGCCCGCCCATGGCCGGCATCACCAGATCGGTGATAATCAGGTCAATTTGCACGTGTTCCCCCGAAAGAATGTCCAACGCCTGCTGGCCGCTGTTGGCGGTCAGCACGACATACCCGTAATCGGTCAAAATCGTCTCCGCCATGGTCAGCAGCAAGCCTTCGTCGTCCACCACCAGGATCGTTTCCGAGCCGTTCAAATCCGCGTCCGTCCCGGGACCCTGGGCCACCAATTGCTTTTCAGCGGGCAGGTAAACGCGAACGGAGGTGCCTGCGCCCGGCTGGCTGGACACTGCCACGCCGCCGCCGTGGTTGGTCACAATGCCATAGACCAGCGCCAGCCCCAGCCCGCGGTGGCTGGAACCTTTGGTCGTGAAAAAGGGTTCAAAAATCCGGGGCAACACCTCCGCGGCAATGCCCGGGCCGCTGTCGCCGATTTCCAGGCACACATAGGTGCCAGCGGCCAGCCGCACGTTCCGGTCCTGCGTCGGCTCCGCCAGCTCCACGTTGCGGGTTTGAACAAAGATCTGACCTTCACGGTCGCCGATGGCTTCCACCGCGTTCTCCAGCAGTTTGGTCACTGCCTGCTGCACTTTGGCCTCGTCAAAACGGGCTGAGAACAGTTCCCGCTCCAGTTGGGGTTTCCAGGTGATTTTGGCGGTCTTTTCGTTCCGGAAAAAATCCACGCAGCCGTTGACCACCAGATTCAAATTTCCCTCGGCGGCGCGGTGCGGCTCTTTTTCCTGCCGGCTGAACATCGTCAACTCGTTGGCAACCTCCGCCGCCCGGGAAGCCGACTTCTCCACCTCCAGCAGTGAATGCCGCCACGGATGCGTCGGTTCCGCCTTGCTCAGCAGCAACGAGGTGTGACCGAGGATGATGGTCAGGGCGTTGTTGAAATCCAGCGACACTGTCCGGGCCAGTTGCAGCGCGCAATCCAGCTTTTGTTTGAGGATCAGCCCGCTCGTCTCGCTCGCCGGGCCCGGGGCGGCGGGTTCCGGCACCGCGGCGGGCACGGGCGGCGGCACGCCGGCCGGGGTCAATTCTGGTAACAACTGCAGGACATACCATTTGCCGCCCTCGCGGGAAAAGGAGCTGACCACCGCGTTGAATTTAAGGATCGTGCCGCCTGTGACCCGAAGCTTCAGGGCCGTCACAATCTTGGGAGATTGTTCCCAGCGGGCGAAAAATTCCTCCGGCGACACGCCGTTGGCCGGCGCCCAGATCAACGACAGCGAGGGCGCGTCGCCAACCAGCGCCGCGCTGAAGGTGGTGGTGGCGGCGGCGTTGGCGCGCAGGACCACGCAACTGGCGTTCACCAGCATGGCCGGCCACGCCGCACTCTCCAGACCAAATATGATTTCCGGTTTCATTCAACCCGCCAGGGACGCCCAGCCTACCTTGCTTCCGGGAAATTTCAAGGAATGACAAACGCCGCCGGCAGCAGCTCTTCCACCGTGAATTCCCGGACCTTGTTCAGGTTCCCGCTGTCCGCAACCCAGACCGTGGCGCCCGGTGCGTACTCGGCCAGCAACTGCCGGCACGCCCCGCACGGCATCGGGCCGCCGGGCGCGCGCGCCACCACGGCCACCGCCGTGAAATGCTGCTTTCCTTCCGTCAGCGCCTTGAACAGCGCCACCCGTTCCGCGCAACACGTCAGTCCGTAGCTCGCACTCTCGACGTTGGCGCCGCCGATGATCTCACCCGCCCGGGTAAGCAGGGCTGCTCCCACTTTGAATTTTGAATAGGGCGCCACCGCACCTTCCCGCGCCTTGGCGGCTGCCGCCACCAGTTGCTTCCGGTCAATTTTTCCCATAAAACTTGGCGAAATTTCTCAGCAATTTGGCTGCCAAAGTCTTCACACGCTCCGCTGTTTCCAGCACCTCGGCGTGCGATAATTTCCCCTGGCTAATGCCTGCCGCCAAATTGGTTATACACGATATGGCGGCCACGTTCAAACCGCATTGCCGCGCCGCGATCGCCTCCGGCACTGTGCTCATCCCCACCGCATCGGCACCTAACCGAGCGAATGCGCGGACCTCCGCCGGCGTTTCGTAGGTGGGCCCGCTCACCGCCAGATAGACGCCCTGTTGCAGCTTCAAGCGGCAGCTGTTCCCGGCGCGCCACAGCAGCGCGCTCAACTTCGGATCGTAAACCTGCGTGAGATCGACGAAGCGCGGCAACCCCGCCAGCGCGGGACCGCGCAATGGGTTCGTGCCCATCAAATTGATGTGGTCCGTCAACACCATGAAATCACCGGGGCGAAATTTCCGGTTAATCCCGCCGGCCGCGTTGGTGAGCAGCAGGTCGCGGATGCCAAACGCGGCCAATGCCCGGACGGCGAACGTGACCCGCTCCATGGAGTAGCCCTCGTAAAAATGCGCCCGTCCGCTGAGCACCAGCACCGGCGTGCCGCCCAGCCGGCCAAAATACAGCTCGCCCGCGTGGCCGGACACGCCCGGAACCGGAAAACCGGGGATCTTGGCGTAGGCAATTTTCCTTTCCACCTTCAGCTCGGCCAGGACGTGATGGAATCCGCTGCCCAGCACGAGCGCGAGCTTCGGGCGCAGGGCTGAGACTTTTTTGAGCCGCGCGGCGGCGGCTTGGGGCGTTGTCATTTTATCGGTCTTTCAGGAGGCGTTCGTATTCGTCGTGCGGGCCGATCCAGAACCAAATCAAATTGTCATCGAGCTGGCGGGCGAGGGCCCGATGTCCGTCACTGACCCGTACCGACCACAGCTCCGGTTTTTTGCGTTCAAAGTGCAGCGAAGGGTGCTGCGGATTGCTTTTGAAGAGCTGGAAATTCTTGTCCGCCAGCTTTCGGATTCCGGGAGGCAGCGCGTTGTAATGCCGCCAGAACCGTGGAGAAGTATAATTATTCACGGAAGCGGTTTGCAGCGACCGGCCAGATAGTCCTGCTTGGCCTCTTCCATCAATTTATCGAGCCGTCCGGCTTTGGCATCCGCTTCAATCTGCTTGTCCCAAAGCTCCTCACGCAGTTCCTGAAGCCAGTCGGCAACTTCACGGATTTCGTGCGGCTTCAGCTTTTGAATGGCCGCTTCGATTTCCTTTACCGTGCTCATGGCTCAACTTTAATCCAGCCCCAGCCGTATCGCAACGGGCTTTTCGCCAAGTGCCATCCTGTCCGAATATGATGAAACCCGCTGCCCAGCACGAGGGCCAGCGTCGGGCATAAAGAGGGAACTTTTTTGAGCCGCGCGGCGGCGGCTTGGGGCGTGGCGTGTTCTTTCATGCGGCGTTGACTTGATTTATTCGCTTTTTGCAATACCTTCATTCGCTCGATTTATGGAATTGAACAATGACGAAATCCGCCGGTACTCGCGGCACCTGATTCTGCCCGAAGTCGGCCTGGCCGGCCAAAAGAAAATCAAGGGCGCCAGCGTCCTGTGCATCGGCGCCGGCGGCCTGGGCTCACCCATCGCCCTGTACCTCGCCGCCGCCGGCATCGGCAAACTCGGCATCGTGGACTTCGACAGCGTGGACTTTTCCAACCTGCAACGCCAGATTCTTCACACCGACGCCGACGTCGGCCGGCCCAAGGCGCAATCAGCCAAGGAAACCATCGCGGGCATCAACCCGTATTGCGAGGTTGTCATCCACAACACCCGCATCACGTCCGAAAATGCGCTCGACCTCATCCGGCCCTACGACATCGTGGTGGACGGCACGGACAATTTCCCGACCCGTTATCTCACCAACGACGCCTGCGTCCTGCTCAAAAAACCGAATGTTTATGGCTCGATTTTCCGGTTCGAGGGACAGGCCAGTGT
>DATJOW010000060.1:0-71764 GCA_035506715.1 Candidatus Acidiferrum sp.
GTCTATCAAGATTCGCCAGATGAATTCCCAGCCACAACTTCATACGGTTACTCGCTTGGAATAGAATCAAGTCTTAATTGTACGCCGACCCGTGCAGCCCAATGCTCCATGATGCGTGCTTTCTTAAACGGCACTGAAAGAGTCACCGGCATTGTTTGTGAACCGGCAAGAAACTGACTAACAAACTGCCGACCCGATTCAGTATTCGGAACTTCGGTGATGCTGACCGTGGCTGGCTTGAACTCTCTGCTTTCCAAGACCCGCTTGAAAAGCGGCCACAAATAGGATTGATCGTTTTGCGCTACTACTTCACTACGAAGGAACACGCTGATCGCGTCGCAACAAATCAGTTCGAACTGCCCCCAAATCGCCTCATCCTCGGTTAGGTCTGGATTTATCGTCACCGGAGTACTTTTCTCCACCAGAATAGTAGCAGTCGGCTTGCTGCACTTGTTGATTTCAATGATAGCATTAACAAGTCTTTGGCGGTCTTGTCCCTTGCGAAGCAGAATCAACGCAAACTCTGCAGTCTTGGAGGGAGCCAAAGGCTCGTCCGGCACCTTTTGCAGGAGTTCCTTAGTTTGTGTATCGAGCCAATTCATGAAGCCAAACCGTAATTATGATGACCTCTTACAGTTTGTCCCGATTATTTAGGGTCACATGAAAGCAAATTACGGCGGCGGGCGCGGTTTGTCCATATGGCAGGTCGCAACTGTAAAACCACTCGCCCACCGCAAGATTTTGGACTGCGGCGGGAAGCGAAGCGCCACGCCGCTCTTGCAACGGTAGTTAGCATTCCAAAAGCGGTGTCGCCGCTTCCGCTCTGCCACCGCACTCCAAAAACAAAAAGCCCGCTCTCGCGAGCGGGCCTAGAATCGTTTTGATTTTCCTCAGGCCTTGGCTTCCGCCTTTTTGCCTTCGGTCTTTTTGGCTTCGCCTTCCTTGGCCGGTTCGGCAGCCTTGGCCTCGGCGGCCGGAGCGGCTTCCTCCGCGGCGGGTGCCGGCGGCGTGTAATCCACCCATTCCAGAATCGCCTTGGCGGTGGAATCGCCCGGGCGCTGCTCCAGCTTCACGATGCGCGTGTATCCGCCGTTGCGCTCCTTAAACGCCGGCGCGATTTCCTCAAACAGAATCCGCACCACGTCCTCGCCCTGGCGCCATTTCCGGCGCTGTTCCTTGGTGAGCTGCTCCGCGGGCCCCCGCGCGTGCAGGCGCGCGGACGCCAGCCGACGGGACTGGAGCGTGCCCCGCTTGCCGAGGGTGACGATCTTTTCCGCGACGGACCGCGCGGCCTTGGCCTTCGCGAGCGTGGTGGTGACGCGCTTGTGCTTGATGAGGCTGCAGACCAGGTTGGCGAGCATCGCGTTGCGGTGCTCGAAGGTGCGGCCCAGCTTGGCCGTTCGTTTCAAATGTCGCATAACTGCTCCTTACTCCGGCTTGGGTTCTTCCTTCGGCGTGTCGAGCAGCCCGGGCTCGAAATTCATGCCCAGGGACAGGCCCAGCGCCTGGAGTTTGTCTTTGATTTCGTTCAGCGATTTCTTGCCGAAATTGCGGTACTTGAGCATCTCCTGCTCGGTCTTCATCGCCAGCTGGCCGACGGTCGTGATGTTCGCGTTGTTCAGGCAGTTCGCCGCGCGGACACTCAGCTCGATTTCGTTGACGCTCATATTGAGGAGCTTCTTCATCTTCGACTTCTCCTCGTCCTGCTTGTCGGCGGCTTCCTCGAATTCCACCGCGTTCTTGTCGTAGCCGACGAACACGTCGAGGTGATGCTGCAAAATCGCCGAGGCCTGCGTGAGCGCGTCATCGGGCGACAGGCGGCCGTCGGTCCAGATTTCCAGGATCAGCCGGTCGTAGTCGGTGCGGTTGCCGACGCGGGCGGCTTCGACCGCGTAACGCACGCGGCTGACCGGCGAAAACAGCGAGTCAATCGCCACCACGCCGATGGCCTGGCCGGGCTTCTTGTTTTCGTCGCTCGGGCAGAAGCCGCGGCCGATCTTCACGGTCAGCTCCATCTCGAACTTCTTCTTCTTGTCAAGCGTGCAAATGATCTGGTCGGGGTTGACCAGCTCGACGTTCTGGTTGAGCTGGATATCGGCGGCGGTGACCGGGCCGTCCTTGTTCACGGAAAGCAGCAGCACCTGTTCGTCGCGGGTGTGGGCTTTGAACTTGATCTTTTTGAGGTTCAGGACGATTTCGGTCACGTCCTCAACCACACCTTCAATGGTGGCGAATTCGTGCATGGCGCCGTCCACTTTCAGGGAGGTGATGGCCGCGCCTTCGAGCGACGAGAGCAACACGCGGCGCAGCGAATTGCCGACGGTGTGGCCGTAGCCCGTTTCAAACGGGTCGGCGATGAATTTGGCGTAGGTCGGGGTCGCGCTGGCTTCGTCCTTCTGCAAGCGCTTGGGCATTTCGAAACGTCCTAGACGTACTGGCATGGTTTCCTTTCAACAATTTTAATCTGACCCGCCGCCGCTATTCCCGACGGCCGCCGGGTCCGTGTAATTGTTTTTTGTCCCGCGCGAACGGGACGGGTTTGGTTTAACGGGAATAAAATTCGACGACGGCCTGTTCGTTGGCGATCGGCTGGATTTCGTCGCGCGTTGGGATGCGCATGACGGTGCCCTTGAGCTCTTCCTTGTTCAAGGACAGCCAATCCGGCACCGCGCGGCTGGTGGCGATTTCCAGGTTTTTGGTGGCCAACTGGCGCGAGACATTGGAATGTTTCACCACGACGGCGTCGTTCACCTTCAGGCCGAACGACGGCACGTTCACCTTGCGGCCGTTCACGGTGATGTGGCCGTGCGTGACCATCTGGCGCGCGGCGGCGCGGGTGTTGGCAAAGCCGAGGTGAAAGACCACGTTGTCGAGGCGCGTCTCCAAAATCTGCAGCATCTGCTCGCCGGTAACGCCGCGGCGGCGCAGCGCCTTTTCGTAAACGCCGCGGAATTGGCGCTCGAGCAACCCGTAGTAATAACGCAGCTTCTGTTTCTCGATCAAACCGAGACCGTAGTCGGTGGTTTTGCGGCGGGATTTCGGGCCGTGGACGCCCGGACCGTAGTTGCGCCGCTCGAGATATTTCGACGGGCCGAAGATCGGCAGGCCGAACCGGCGGCTGATGCGAACGCGAGGACCTGTGTAACGAGCCATGTTTAGGTTGAGATTGAGAGTTGAAAGTCGAGGGTTACACGCGGCGTTTCTTGCGCGGACGGCAGCCGTTGTGCGGCACGGGCGTCACGTCCTTGATCGCGCTGATTTCCAGCCCGATGGCCTGCAAGGCGCGGATGGCGGACTCGCGGCCGGAGCCAGGGCCCTTGACGCGCACTTCCACTTCCTTCATGCCATGAGCCATGGCCTGGCGGGCGGCGTCCTGCGCCACCTGCTGCGCGGCGTAGGCGGTACTCTTGCGCGAACCTTTAAAACCCACGCGCCCGGCCGTGGACCAACCGATCAAATTGCCGTGCGCGTCCGTGATGCTGACCTGGGTGTTGTTGAACGTGGCCAGGATATTGGCAATGCCGCTGCTGATGTTCTTGGCATGCTTGGCCTTGACGATCTTTTTGGCCGCAAGGTCTTCGCCCAACAGCTCGGCCGCTGTCGGCGCTGCCGGAACGGCCGCGCCATCCGCCGGCTTGGCGGCGGCATCGGCGGGTTTGCCCGCCGCATCAGCGGGTTTGGCTGCCCCGGAAGCTTCCGGGACGGGCGCGCCCTTCCTGGCCGTCTTTTCCTCCGCCGGCTTGGCGGCTTTTTCCACCTTATCGGCCTGCCCGACCGGAGCGGCTTCTTTGGCGGGCGTCTTTTCCGCCGCCGGTTTGGCTTCTTTCTTTGCCGGAATTTTCTTTTTCGTTTCGTCAGCCATAGCTCAAATCGCAAATCGCAGATCAAAAGTGGATTAGTGGATGCCGGTCTTGGCGTTCGGGTTGCGCTGCACGCCGACGGTCTTGCGCGGGCCTTTCCGGGTGCGGGCGTTGGTCTGGGTGCGCTGGCCGCGCACGGGCAATCCGCGCATGTGCCGGACGCCGCGATAGCATTTGATGCCCTGCAACCGCTTGAGGTTCATGCCGATTTCGCGGCGCAGATCGCCTTCGATGACGTATTTGCCCTCCTGGATCGCGTGGACGATCTGGGAAAGCTGCTGCTCGGTCAAATCCTTCGCGCGGATGGAGCGGTCGATGTTCGCGCGCTCGAGAATCTCGAGCGCATTGGTCGGACCGATGCCGTAGATGTAGCGCAGCGCGATATCAATGCGCTTGTTTGGCGGAACTTCCACACCAATGATGCGTGCCATAATTCGTTAAATCGTCAACCTTGCCGCTGTTTGTGCCGTTTGTTCGTGCAAATCACGCGAATGACGCCGCGGCGGCGCACAATCTTGCAGTGCTCGCACAATTTTTTTACTGAGGCGCGAACTTTCATGTTTAAATCGTTTTTGTCGGCTCAACCAAAATCCGCCCGACCGACAGGTCGTAAGGCGTCAACTGCAACTGCACCCGGTCACCCGGCGCCAGGCCGGCGAATGACTGCCTGGCCCGGCCGGCCACAAAGGCCGTCAACTGGTGCCCGTTGCCCAACTCCACCCAGTAGGTGCGGTTGGGCCTGGCTTCAATCACCCGACCTTCAACCTGGAAGGCTTCGTTTCCGGGCATGTCAAAATCTCCGGTTCACCTTCGGTGATCAGCACCGTATGCTCAAAATGAGCGGATAGTGAACCATCTTGCGTCACCACTGTCCAGCCGTCTTTCAATATTTTTACGGCCGCCTGGCCCGCATTAACCATCGGTTCGATGGCCAGCGTCATGCCCGCCCGGAGCTTCTGGTTGCTCTTCGGCTCCACAAAATTCGGCACTTGCGGCTCCTCGTGCATGGACCGGCCCACGCCGTGCCCCACAAATTCCCGCACCACGCTGAACCCGTTGCCCTCGACGTAATTCTGGACCGCCCGCGATATGTCCGTCACCCGGTTGCCCGACCGGGCCGCCGCGATGCCCTCGTACAGGGCGCGCTCCGTCACGTCCATCAGCCGTTGCGCCGCAACGCCGCACCCCCCCACCGCCACGGTCCGCGCGGTGTCCCCCACAAAACCCCGGTAAACCACCCCCACGTCCACGCTCACGATGTCGCCAAACCGCAGCTCGCGGCCGCCCGCCAGCCCGTGCACCACCTCGTCGTTCACCGACAGGCAGGTGTGGCACGGGTATTTGCGATAGCCCAGAAACGCGCTCCGGGCGCCATGCGCCTTGATGCGCGCCGCGGCAAATTCGTCCACCTGCCGGGTCGTCCGGCCCGGCTGGATGAAGGCGGCGATTTCTTCCAGCACCCGACCCGCCACCGCACACGCCGGACGCATCGATTCCAGGTCGCGCTCGGTTTTCAGGATGATCATTTGCCTCTGGGCCGCGCCGTTAAAACCGGCCGCGCAACCGGCCTTTCTTCAAAAAGCCGTCGTAATGGCGCATCATCAAATGCGATTCGACCTGGCGCATGGTATCCAGCAGAACACCGACCGTGATCAAAATGCTGGTGCCGCCGAAAAATTGCGACACGTCATAGGGAATTTGCATGAAGCGGGACATGATGATCGGAATCGTCGCGATGATCATCAGGAAGAACGCGCCCGCCAGCGTGATGCGGCTCATGGATTTGTGCAGGTAATCGCTCGTGCCCTGCCCCGGCCGCACGCCGGGGATGTAGCCGCCGTTTTTCTTGAGGTCGTCGGCAATCTGAATTTCATTGAACTGCGTTGCGACCCAGAAATACGCGAAGAACAAAATCATCAGCGAATACAGCACCAGGTACAGGACCGACCCGGTGTTGAGGTTTTGGGCGATGACCAGGAAGAAATTCTTCAGGAACGGCTGGCCGACAAAACTGGCCAGGCGCAGGAAGATCTGCTGGGGGAACATGAGGATGGACTGCGCAAAAATGATGGGCATGACGCCGGAAAAATTCACCCGCAACGGCATGAACGACGTGCCGCCGGAATACAGCTTGCGGCCGACCGCGCGCTGGGCGTACTGCACCGGCACCTTGCGCTGGGCCTGGGTGATGGCGATCACCCCGCCGATCACCAGCACCAGCAGAATCAACAGCATCAATCCGGTGCCGGCCAGATGATATTGGGACTCGACGTGCCCGGGCGGGAAAAACAACTCGTAGGCCGAAACCAGCGCCCGCGGCAGGCGGGCCACAATGCCGATCGTGATGACCAGCGACACGCCGTTGCCTATGCCGCGCTCGGTGATCTGCTCACCCAGCCACATCAGCAGCATCGTGCCCGTCGTCATGATCAGCACCGTCTGAATGCGGTACCACCAGCCGGGGTCCAGCACGAGCTGTCCCTGGAAACCGTGGAAGAGGTTTTGCGGGTGTTCCCAGCTCATGGCGAAAAACAGGCCCTGCCCCAGGCACAGGAGCAGCGTCCCCACGCGCCCGTATTGGATGATTTTTGCCCGGCCGTTTTCCTCGCGCGCCAGCTTGCTCAACTTCGGCCAGACCGCCGTCAGCAATTGCAGAATGATGGTCGAGCTGATGTAGGGCATGATGCCCAGCGATCCGACGGCGCAGTGTTCGAGGGCGCCGCCGGCAAACGTGTTGTACATGCCCAGCACGCCGCCGCCGCCCGCGGTGTTTTTGAAGAACTCCGTCAAGGCCTCGCCGTTCAAACCGGGAATGCGGACCCACGCCATCAGGCGGCAGACCGCCAACAACCCCAGCGTGAACAAAATCCGGGATTTCAACTCCGGAATTTTGAAGCAGTTGGCGAAGGTGTTGAAAATGGAGCGGAACATGCCTCAGTCGCGGGTTCAGGCCTGGGCCGGTTTGGCGGGTTTGGCCGCTTTGGCCGGCTTCGGGGCCGGGGCCGCCGCTTCCGCCGGGGTTGCCGGCCTGGCCCCCAGGATTTCGCAGGCGCCGCCCTTGGCTTCGATTTTGGTCCGGGCGGAGGCGCTGAACGCGTGGGCGCTCACCGTGAGCTTCTTGCTCAATTCGCCGTCGCCGAGAATCTTGATGCCGGCGGCCCGCCCGTTGGCCAGACCGGCCGCGCGCAACGCCGCCTCGTCCACCCGAGCCCCGTTGTCAAATTGTTCCAGGGATCCGACGTTCACGCCCAGGTAACGCGTCGCGAACCGGGCGTTGTTGAAGCCGCGCTTGGGAATGCGGCGGATGAGCGGCATCTGGCCGCCTTCGAAGCCGATCCGGATCGAGCTGCCGGAACGCGCCGTCTGGCCCTTGCCGCCGCGCCCGCTGGTCCGGCCGTGGCCGCTGGATTCACCCTGCCCCAGCCGCTTGGTGCGGTGCTTCGCCCCCGGACGAGGTTTCAAATCGTGTAGTCGCATAAAATTCTTTGGTTTTCAGTTTTCAGTTTCACGTTTTCAGAATGCCTTTCTGAAAACGGAATCTTTGAAACTCGAAACTCATTTCATAAAAAACGTTAAACCGCAGGTGCTGCTTCCTGAACCTTCGGCGCTTCCGCCTTCTTCAGCGGCAACCCGCGGCTGGAGTAAATGTCTTCCCGCAACCGCAGGCTCAACAGGGCCTTGAGCGTCGCCTTGACGACGTTCGCCGCGTTCTTCGAGCCGAGCGATTTGCTCAAAATGTCCTTCACGCCGGCCGCTTCCAGCACCGCCCGGACCGTCCGGCCGGCAATGATGCCCGTGCCGGGCGAGGCGGGCCGCAGCAGGACCTTTGCGCCGCCGTAGGTGCAATAAACCTCGTGCGGAATCGTCACGTCCTTGAGCGACACCGAAACCATCTGGTTGCGGGCGAGCTCGCCGCCGCGACGGATGGCATCCGCCACCTCGCCGGCCTTGCCCAGTCCGACCCCCACGTTGCCCCGCTTGTCGCCCACCACGACCAGGGCGCTGAAATTGAACCGGCGTCCGCCTTTGACGACCTTGGCGGAGCGGTTGATGAACACGACCTTTTCGGTCAGCTCCGGCGACTCCTGTCCCTCGAAGGCGAGCTCGGGGGCTTCGGCGATGGACTTGTTGCGACGCCCGCGCCCGCGCGCATTGCGCTGCTGTTCGCTGCCTTCTTCAGTTTTGGTGATCTCTGCCATGTTGGTTAAATTGTTAAATTGTTTAACGGTTGAACCGGTTTGGCCATTCAACCAGTCAACGCATCATAGGTCAAAATTTCAGTCCAGCCTCGCGCGCCGCCTTGGCCAGGGCCGCCACCTTGCCCAGCACCAGTGCCGGTTTGCCGTCCTTGCCTTTGAGCCATTTCGCGTGATACCGCGCGCCGCCGCGGTCAAAAACGACGGTCTTGATGCCCTTGGCCAGCGCGGTTTCCGCCGCCAGCTTGCCCACCACCGCGGCGCTGGCCACGTTGGCCGCCAGCTGGTCGCGATCGGGCGTCGCTTTGCCCGTCGTCGAGGCCGCTGCCAGCGTCACCCCGGCGCGGTCGTCGATAAATTGCACGTGGATGTTCTTGTTGGTGAAGCAGACGCTCATGCGGGGGCGGTCCTTCGTTCCGCTGACCTTGTTGCGGATGCGCCACCGGCGGAGCTGCTGCAATCGATGTTTCTGTTCCGTTCTCATGTTGATGCGTCACGGGTTGGGCCGTGAACCAAAATCGGTTACTGGACGGTCTTGCCTTCCTTGCGCTGGACGTGTTCGCCCACGTAGCGCACACCTTTGCCCTTGTAAGGCTCCGGCGGGTAGAAGCCGCGGATTTCGGCGGCCACCTGGCCGACCACTTTCTTATCGGGACCTTCGATGGTCAATTTGGTGTTTTCCTCGACCGTCACCTTGATCTGGTCGGGGATGGTGTAATTGATCGGATGGGAATAACCGAGCGCGAGGTTGACGACCTTGCCCTGGACGGCGGCCTTGAAACCGACGCCCTGGATTTCAAGCTTCTTGACAAAACCCTCGGTGACGCCCTTGACCATGTTGTTGACGAGGGCGCGGCTCAGGCCGTGCAGCGCCTTGGCCTGGGCATCGTCGCCCGCGCGGCTGACGACAATTTTGCCGTCCTCCACCTTCAGGCTGGTGCGCTTCGGCAGTTCCCAGTCGAGCTTGCCTTTCGGGCCTTCGACCAGCACTTTCTGCCCCTTCACCTCCACCTTCACTTTGGGGGGAATGGCTATCGGTTGTTTTCCAATTCGCGACATAAAATCAGTTTTACCAGATGTAGCAGAGCAGCTCGCCGCCCAGGTTTTTCTTGCGCGCCTCGCTCCCCGTCATCACCCCTTCGGGCGTGGACAGCACCGCCACCCCCAGGCCGCCGCGCACGCGGGGGATTTTCGTGGCGCCGACGTAGTGGCGCAACCCCGGCTTGCTGATGCGGCGCAGGCCCTCGATGACGCTCTTTTTGCCCTGATATTTGAGCCGGATCCGGAGCTTCTTGAACGGCTTGCCTTCCACGGCCACTTCGGCGACGTAGCCTTCCAGCTTCAAAATGTTCGCGAGGTCCTCCTTGATCCGCGAATGCGGCATTTCCACCGTGGGCAACAGCGCGCGGCCCGCGTTGCGAATCCGCGTCAACATGTCTGAAATCGGGTCGGTCATATTTTCAAATCATTCTCATTCTCTGCCTCAGGCTCATCCTCGATTCATGGGAAAGAGGATGACGATGAGGACGATTCATCCTCACCAACTGGCTTTCACCACGCCGGGAATCAACCCGTTCAGCGCGGCCTCGCGGAACGTCAAGCGCGACGCGGCGAACTTGCGCAGGTAACCGTGGCGGCGGCCGCTGGCTGAGCAGCGGTTCACCAGCCGGGTTGGGCTGGCGTCGCGCGGCAGCTTGGCGAGACCGGCGTAGTCCCGCTTCGCCTTCAATTCCGCGCGGATCGCGGCATATTTCTTCACCGTTTCCGCCTTGCGCTTGTTGCGCTCAAACCATGCTTTCTTGGCCATAAATTCGTCTATTCTTTTGCGGCTCCTTTGGCCGCTTCCTTGGCCGCTTCCTTAGCGGCGTGTTCGGCTTCTTCCTGTTTGGCCAATTCCTTGGCCGCCGCCTTGGCCGCCGCCTTGGCCTCTTCCATGGCGGCATCCTTGACCGTTTCTTTCGGCGCTTCCTTCACCTCCGCGAGCGGGAAACCCATCAGCTTCAGGAGATCCAGCGCTTCGGCGTCGGTGCGCGCGCTGGTCACAATCGTCACGTCCATGCCCTGGGTCCGCTTGATCTTGTCCAGCTCGATTTCCGGGAAAATCGTCTGGTCGGCGATGCCGAACGTATAGTTCCCGCGGCCGTCGAACTTGCGCGGCGACAACCCGCGAAAGTCGCGGATGCGCGGCAGGGCGGCGGCGATCAGGCGGTCGAAAAATTCGTACATGGCATCGCGGCGGAGCGTGACGCGGCAGCCGATGGGCTGGCCGTCGCGCAGTTTGAAGTTGGCGATGCTGTGCCGGGACTTGCTGATGGCCGGCTTGCGGCCGGTGATCAGCGCCAGGTCCTTGGCCGCGTCATCGATCGCGTTCTTTTCCAGGGACGCGCTCACGCCCATGTTCACCACGATTTTCACGATGCGCGGCATCTGGTGCACGTTCCCGTACTGGTATTTCGCCTTGAGCGCGGGCACCACGTCGCTGACGTATTTGGTATAAAGTCTGGCTTTCATCATTCGGTGTCACGGATCGGGCCGTGACTCTGCTTCATCGTCCTCATTCTCAGGCTTTGGCCGGCTCGGTGGTCACCCCCCGCTTGGCCGCGCGGGCGTCAAACCGGTCGGCTTTCATCACGTTCGAGAGGTGGAGGGTGCCTTCGCGCTCGACAATCGCGCCCTGCGGATGCTGCTGGCTCTTGCGCATGTGGCGCTTGATCATCCGCGCCCCTTCCACAATCACCCGCTGCCCCTTGGGCAGGACGGCGATGACCTTGCCGCGCTTGCCTTTGTCGGCGCCGGCAATCACCACCACTTCGTCGTTCTTTTTTACTTTTGCCGCCATAAATTCAAATGACCTCCGGCGCCAGCGAGATGATCTTCATGAACCGCTTGTCGCGCAACTCGCGCGCCACCGGACCAAAAATGCGCGTGCCCTTCGGATTCAATTCCGCGTCGATGATCACCACCGCGTTGCTGTCAAACCGCAGATACGAGCCGTCGTTGCGGCGGATGGCCTGGCGCGTGCGGACGATCACCGCGTTGTGGACCTCGCCTTTTTTGACCTGGCCGTCCGGCGCGGCATCTTTGATGTGCACCTTGATGATGTCGCCGATGCGCGCGTACCGCTGGTTGCGGCCCAACACGCCGATCGCCCAGGCGATCTTGGCGCCCGTGTTGTCCGCCACCTCCAGATGGGATCGAACTTGCAACATAAATTTGGTTATTCCGCCGCCACCGGCTCCACGCCCTGGCTGCGCTCGACGACTTCCATCAGCCGCCAGCGCTTGATTTTGGACAGCGGCCGCGTCTCCTCGATGCGCACCCGGTCGCCCACCTTCGCCTCGCTCTTCTCGTCATGGGCGTACAGCTTTTTGTAGGCGGTCACCACCTTCCGCAGCTTCGGGTGCGGGAACCGGCGCTCGACCCGCACGACGATGGTCTTGGCCATCTTGTTGGCGATGACCTCGCCGACGCGCTGTTTGCGATGTCCGCGCGCCACTTCCGTTGGAGTCACAGTGTCAGCCATGTTATTTCGTTAAACCGTTAAATGGTTAATTGGTTGAATCATGAACCGATTGAACGGTTCCATCCTTCAACCCTCACGTCGTTTTCGCTTTGTTTCGCAATTCCGAGATGCGCGTTTCCAGTCGCGCAATGTCCCGGCGCAGCGTCCGCAGGCGCGCCGGCTTCTCCAACTGGGCGCTCGCCTGCTGCAAACGCAGGTTGAACATTTCATGGCGCAGGTCCCGGCTCTTGGCCGACAACTCCACCAGCGTCATGTCTTTCATTTCCGAAAATTTCATAAATTGCTTTCCGCCTAGCGCGCCCGCCGGTGCCGCGAGATGAATTTGGTGCGGATGGGCAGCTTGGTCGCCGCCAGGCGCAACGACTCGCGCGCGTCCACTTCGCTCACGCCGTCCACCTCGAACAACACATTGGCCGGGCGGATGACCGCCACCCAGGATTCGAGGGGCCCTTTGCCGTGACCCATGCGGGTCTCCAGCGGCTTCTTCGTAAACGATTTCTGCGGAAAGACGCGGATCCACATCTTCCCGTGCCGCTTCAGATTGCGAGCGATCGCCACGCGCGCCGCCTCGATCTGCTTGGTGTCGAGCCAGCATCGTTCCATGGCCATCAAGCCGAATTCACCGAAGGCCACCGTGCTGCCGGCGTACGCCAGGCCGGCGCGGTTGCCGCGGTGCATCTTGCGGTACTTCACTCTTTCGGGCATCAATGGCATAACAAAAATCCTTTAAAATCAGTTGGTGGCGGCGTCGGCCGGGGCCGGCGCAATGGGCGCAGCCGCCACGGGAGCCTTTTCCTTCGTCGGCTTGTTTTCGCCCCGGCAAATCCAGCATTTGATGCCGAGCTTGCCGTACAGCGTGTGCGCCTCGGCAAAACCGTAATCGATGTTCGCGCGCAGCGTGTGCAGCGGCACCCGGCCCCAGTGATACGTCTCCACCCGCGCCAGTTCCGCGCCGCCCAGCCGGCCCGCGCAGCGGATCTTGATTCCCTCCGCGCCAAAATCCTTCGCCGTCTGCACGGCTTTCTTCATCGCCCGGCGGAACGACACCCGGCGTTCGAGCTGCAGGGCCACATTCTCCGCCACGAGTTGCGCGTCGGTCTCCGGCGTCTTGACCTCGACGATGTCCACGTAGACCTCCTTGCCGGTCATGCGGCTCATTTCCTCTTTGAGCTTGTCAATTTCGGCGCCTTTGCGGCCGATGACGACGCCCGGACGCGCGGTGAGGATGGTGATGCGGCAGCGGTTGGCGGCGCGCTCGATTAAAATTTTCGGCACGGACGCCGATTCAAGTTTCTTCTTGAGCAGCTTGCGGATTTCGCGGTCCTCGCCCAGCAGCTTTCCGAATTCCTTCTTGTCGGCATACCACTTGGAGCGCCAGTCCTTGTTGACGGCGACGCGCAGACCGATTGGATTGGTTTTTTGGCCCATATTATTCGTCCGACAAGGTGATTTTGATGTGGCAGCGGCGCTTGAAGATGGGTCCGGCGGAACCGCGCGCCTTGGGTTGAAACCGTTTGATGATCATGGCCGAGCCGGTGACCGCTTCCTTCACGCGCAGCGCCTCCGGCTTGAGTTTCTGGTTGTTCTCGGCGTTGGCGATGGCCGATTTGAGGGTCTTGGCCACGAACCGGGCGGATTTGCGCGGCACCACCGCGAGCACCGCCTGCGCCTGCAGCGCGGGCATCCCCTGGATCTGCCGCACGACCTCGCGCATCTTCTGCGGCGACATCGGCACGTTTTTGGCAATGGCGTGAACTTCCATGTTATTTCGCCTCCGCTTTCGCCGTATGCGCGCCGTGCTTCTTGAACGTGCGCGTCAGGGAAAATTCGCCGAGCCGGTGCCCGACCATGTTTTCGGTGACAAACACCGGGTTGAACACCTTGCCGTTGTGGACGTTGAACGTCAGGCCCACAAAATCCGGCGTGATGGTCGAACGCCGGGACCACGTCTTGATCGGCGCCTTCGACTTGGCGTCCTTCGCCTTCTGGATTTTGTCCAGCAGGTGAAAATCCACAAACGGACCTTTTTTAATCGAGCGTCCCATAAATTACCTGAGCTTCATTGGCCGTCCGTTGCGGCGGACGACGATAAACCGGTTGGAATACTTGTACTTGTGGCGCGTCTTGCCGCCCTTGGCCACCTTGCCCCACGGCGACATCAGCTGCTGCCAGCCGCCGCCGGACTTGGATTTGCCGGCGCCGCCGCCGTTCGGATGGTCCACCGGATTGCGCGTGACGCCGCGGTTGATGCCGCGGATGCCGCGGTGCCGCGAGCGGCCGGCCTTGCCTAGAATCACGTTTTCGTGCTCGGCATTGCCGACCTGGCCGATGGTCGCATAGCAATTCTCATTCACCTTGCGGATTTCGCCGGAAGGCAGGCGGATTTGCGCGTAGCCCTCATCGCGCGACATCAGCGTGGCCGCGCCGCCGGCGGTGCGCACCATCTGGCCGCCGTGGCCGGGCGTCAGCTCGATGTTATGAATGGCCAGCCCGACGGGAATTGACTTGAGCGGAAGCGCATTGCCGATTTCGGGCGGGGCCGTGGGTCCGCTGGAGATCGCACCGCCGACCTTGATGCCGGTGGGGGCGATAATGTAGCGCTTTTCGCCGTCCTTGTATTGCAGCAGGGCCAGGCGCGCCGACCGCATTGGGTCATATTCGATGGCTGCGACCGTCGCCTCCACGCCATGCTTGTTGCGCTTGAAATCCACGAGGCGGATTTTCTGTTTATGGCCGCCGCCGAGGCCGCGCGCGGTCACGCGACCGTAGTGGTTGCGGCCACCGGTCTTCTTCCGCGTGACGACCAGCCGCTTCTCGGGCTGCGTCTTCGTAATATCGCTGTAGTCCGCGTACGTGACGTAGCGCAGAGACGGCGTTAGCGGTCTAAATGTTTTGACTGGCATAAAAACAATGATTACAGCAGCAACTCTGGGAGTCGGCAGGCCATCATTCCTGTCCCTGCGGGGAATCAGTTATCGGTCTGCAACAACTGCTGTCCGCCCGCCCTTGCGGGCGAAACGGAGCGCATAAAATATCAAAGGTTGCGTCCCGTGCAAGAGGTTTTTTTAAAGAATTTCGGGTCGGCCAGAACCGCCGGAAAGCCAGCAAAACCCGGGCAATCCGGGCCTATGGAAGGCTGGCGTGTCTCACCTTCCCAAATCCGGATCAGGCGCTGGTCTGCCGCCGCTGGCTTCGGGTCCGGTAAAGCCGCTCGGTGAAACCGCCTTCCTTCTCAAAAGCTGTCGCTTGCGCTGCCACCTGACGGCTCAACAAGCTCCTGGCCACCATGATCAGCGCCAGCGCGCCATTGGCGGCTATCTCAGGGTAGGTGGACTGCGTGGACCCCGTGGACTGGATGGACTTGGTGGACTTTTGTTTTTCTCCCCGTCCATTTTGTCCATACTGTCCAGAAGAATCTCAGAACTTTACCCCGACCTCTTCATTCTCAACTGCATCACAATTTCCGTTAAACAGGTTTCCGGCAGTTTGGCCTGCGCACATTCCCAGATCCGGACGACCTGCCAGCCGGCGTGGATAACAACTGAGATTCGGGGTTTTAGCGGCAGATGGGCACAGGCTGGAGGTGTGTAACGCATGACAGGAGTTTTACGTGGCTAGCGAATATGCTTTATTCGAGCATCATTAGCGCATGATCGACTACCGTGTCGTTCGTCATTTGATAATTTTAATTGCGGTTAAAATGTATGGCTGTTTCTGTGCCGACGAAAAGCCAAGGCAATACAGACATGATTTTGTCTGACTTCTCCAGATTGTGCTTGGCACAAAGCAATCGAACGTTGTCTGTCGTGAAGCTGCTGCCACCTTTTGAGAATGGAATATCGTGGTCGTAGTGCAGGTTCATCTTGGAACCGCACTTCACGCAACACCCCTTGTCCCGTCGCCAGACTTCCACTTTCACATGTGTCGGAATCAGTCGCGTATGCGGCAGTTCCTCGATGCGGCCTAGAATCTTTTTCTCAACGGGTTTGAGGTGAAATTTGAAAACCTTGCGACCACCACTTGGAACCATTTCTGCGTCCAGCAATTCAAAAAAGCCTTTGTAACACCAGATGCCGTCAGCAATTTTCTCGTAAACTTTGACCAGCTCGGGCTTTTTGCGAAGACCGCTCTTGAAATCCGTCGCCGCACGAAAGAATTTTCCATTTTCGGTCCATCCGCCTTTTGGCGTCTGCAACGGCTGATCGACCATTTTGGGGTCGAGTCCCCCTTGTGTCTTTGGTTGGTCGTGTCCCTCGTAAACGAGCGTGCCTGTTGCCTGATCAATCGCATCGGCATAAGGCGCATTTTTGCGGAGCGACATCAGGAATATCGAATAACGTTTGCCGAATCCGAAATTCATGCCCCGCTGGAGATTGGCGCCCTCGGCATGGACCAATTGCGCGTAGCTGATGATGTCATCGACTTTCATATCCTAGAACCGAGTTCCCAAAAGTGCATCTGACATGTGACGCGAGGAGATTGCACCCGGTCAGGCCAGGATGACAAGGAACAAAGGAAGGCTGAAAGCTAAATTCGAATTGTTAAAGGCTCCGGTCGTCGCACCCATCCCCGACGCCCCGCGCCTTTCCAAAGCGGTGTCATACCACCGCAGTCCCAGACGTCTTCGCGCGGTTCCTTTGTGTCCTCGGCGTTCGCTGCGGTTAAAATCTCCGTTGCCTCGGTTTCCTTCGGTAAAACGAGTCGGGGCGAGTTTCAGGTTTTCAGTGTTCGGTCCTGGCGTTCCTGGCGCCTTGGCGGTTGCAATGCCAGTTGCGGGTTGAGGGCGGGACGTCAGAAGTTCACTTGTTACCCAAAATGGTCAGGCGTCGCGGTTGCGGTGTTCCCGGTCCTTGCCTTCGCGGTTCAGGTCGGCCATCCATTCGGCGTAGGATTCATCGTCGGTGTCGAATTTCTGTTTGCCGCGGAAAGCATGAATCCGCTCCCGCACCTCTTCCAGGGTCATCCTCTTCTGATTGCCCATGACGCGATGGTGCATCCGGCGGGGGCGGGAAACCAGAAGAATCAGGAAAAAACATTCAACATTCAACTTCGAATGCCCTACCTCGAATCGGGAGAACCGAAGTTAGAATTCAGAATTCAGAAGCCAGAATCGAGGCAGTTTCGAGTCTTCAGTTTTAAGTTTTCCGTTTCGAAAATCCGTGTCCATCCGTGTGTATCCGTGTTTGAAGTCAGGGCGTCGCGGCGCTCCGCCCTCCGCAGACCGGGCTGGGTCACGGGAAATTGAGGCGGTAGTACCGCCCGCGATAATTCATCCAACCATCGTCGCTGAAATAGGCCGAGCCGCCGCTGAGCGTGTGGGTGCCCACCGGCGACCAGACCGGATTGGCCAGGTTCGTGCAGGCTTCCACCTTCACCATCAGGCCATTGTTGCCTGTAATATTGAATCCAAACCGGTTGGTCCGCACCCCGAAATAGCCATCATGCGTTTGGACCTGCGGATTCCAGAGCATCGTCGGGCGCCCGGCAAAAGTCGGTCCCCAACCGGAGGTGCCCGCCAGGTAATAGACCGTCACCGGGTCACCCTGGATGGGTCCCGCGCCCAAATTCGTCGGGGCGTTGCCCAAAAAATAGATCCCTTGAGCGTGATACCAGCCGCCCAGCGCATAATCCCCGATGTTGGTGACGCCAGCGGGAATCGTGACATTGGTCGGGTTGCAGTACGTGAAGGCCCAGTTGGTGATGTACGTGAGGTTGGTGCTCAGGGTCAGGCTGACCACGTTGCTGCAAAAATAGAACGCCTGTTGCCCAACGTAGTTGACGCTGTTGGGTAGCGCCAGGTTGGTCAGGCTGGAGCAGAAATCGAAGGCGTATTGCCCGATGCTGGTCACGTTGGGGCCGAGCGTCAGGCTGGTCAGGTTGGTGCAATAATCGAACGCGCTGTCGCCGATGACAACGATGTTGGTGGGAATCACGAGGCAGGTCAGGCCGGAGCAAAAGGCAAATGCGCTGTTCGCGATGTTGGTGATGCCGGGAGGAATGGTGATGTTCGTCAGCCCGCCGCAGTAAGTGAAGGCACTGTTCCCGATGTAGGTGGTGTTGGTGCCGAACGGCGCGTGGGCCAGACTGGAACACTGGAAGAACGCCGAATCGCCCACGAGCGTGACGTCGGCGGGAAGCGTCAAATGGGCCAGGCTCCCGCAATGGGCGAACATGTGGTCCCCGATGGCGCTGAGACCGGCGCCCGTGAAGTCGGTCAGGCTCGAGCATCCATAGAACGCGCCGGTGCCGATGGTGGTGATGCCGCCGCCGAGCGTGGCATTGGTCAGGCTGGTGCAATTGAAACAAAGGCCGATACCGATGTTCGTCACGCTGTCGGGAATCGTGATGCTCGTCAGGCCGGAGCAACCCCAAAACACGTTATTGCTGATGACGGTGACCGTGCCCGGAATGCTGATGGTGATGATCGCGGATTGGTTCAGGAACACATTATCACCGATGGCGACCACCGTCGCCCCCTTGATAACGGAGGGAATGACCACGTCGCCGCCCGGGCCGGAGTAACTGATGATGGTAGCTTTGGTGCGGCTGAGGTCCGTCTGGTAGCCGAATTGCGCCTGAACTCCGGCCGGCAGCGCGCCCAAGAGGAGCGCCAGTATAATCCATTGCCGGCCGACGATTTGCCTAGGGTTAAGAATCTCTGTTCTTAGCACCGTTCCGGTCATGCCACAAGGGGCAAGTGACCCCTGAACGGCAGCGCCGCTTTCCCGTCGCGTCGGAATGACCTTCCCGGATTCAAGATGGGGCGGATTCAGGCCGCGACGCCGGACGGGCGAAGCGCAACCGGATCTTTTTTTGGACTGTGGCGGGAAGCGAAGCGCCACGCCGCTTTGAGAGTTCATTCCGCAATCGAAGAGCGGTGTCGCCGCTACGCCTCGCATCCGTGCTCACCTTTCCCGTCATTTCGCCGGGATGCCGGCATCGGGGTTCGACCTCACGTATCGCACCGCGCCGGGATACCCTTCCACCACGCTCTTCAGCTCCGTTGCGTTCCGGAGATTGCGGCTGACCTTCCGATACGGCACGCCCCACGTCTTCAACCGCTCCTCGACCGGGATTTCAAAATAGCGCAGGTTGATCTCAATCGGCTGTTCCGACCGGCCCAGTTCGGTCAACTGCCGCTCCAGGGTCCGGGTGGCGTCGGTTTCCCAAGCCATCCGGACGGCAGCGACGATGCCGGCGTTCACCACCAGCAGTGCCAGCAGCAGCCAGGCCGCCCACCGGAGCCAGCGCGACCGCGCGCCATAAAAGGCAAAGGCCAGCGGCACAATCGGCAACAGCCAAAGCTGCGGCCCGTAGCGCGGCCACCACAGGTGCAGACTGATGAACAGCGACGCCGGAATCGTCAGCGCCGTCAGGATCAGCGCCCCGCGCGCCACCGTCGGTTGCCACAGCAGCCACACGCCCAGCCCCAGGGACAGCAACAGTGCCCCGCTGAAGAACGGGCCGAATCCCGCTACGCGCACCTCGTGGTAGCGATAGTAAAACAGGTCCGCCGGACGCGCCGTGAACGGCCACATCAATTGCGCGTTCGGCTCCCGGCGATAAGGCTGGTTGCCGGGCCGCCCAAACGTCGCGTAAAAGAACCGGATGAACCGGTTCCGGCCCATCAAGTTCTTCGGCGTCTCGTACAGCTCGATGCCCTCGCGGCCCTGCGCCGTCAGGCTCGGGTACGCCCTCGAGCCCAGCACCGGATAAAACGGCTGTCCACGGTGGATGTAGTTTGTCGCATACGGATTGTAGCCCAACCCGCCGGCGCCCAGCAGCAACGTCAAAATCGTCCAGCCCGCGTACGTCCGCAGCCAGCCGCGATGTCGGAACAGGCACCACAGTCCGCCAGCCGCAAAGACGAAACAAAGGAACACCAGGCCGGTGAACTTGGCATTGATGCTGACGGCCGACGCGAGGGCTCCGGCCCACACGACCACCGGCTGCGGCCGCCGAAACCCGCTGAACAGCGCCGCCACCGCCACCGTCAGGAACCCGATCATGATGCCGTCCACGAGATAGGAGGTGAATTCGCACCAGACAACGGGATTGAGTCCGGTGACGAGGGCGAGCGCCGCCGCGTGCCGGCGCCGGAGGCCATAATCGAGTCCGGCCGCAAACACCGCCAGGCTCATCGCCGCCCAGGCGATGGGCGCCGTGCATTTGCCCCACTCGATTTGGCCGGTCGTGTCGTAGATGGCCGCCGCCACGTACCAGGGACCTTTCGCATAATGCCGCACCCAGAGTTCGAGGTGCGTCAAAAACCCGCGCATCGGGTCGGTCAAGGGATTCCAATCGCGTGCCAGGGCATAAATTGCCGTCTGATGATACCACTGGCCGTCCCAGGACAGGTCGAAGTACCACGCGGCCACGGCGAGGGCGAAAGCGATGGCGCCGAGCGCAAGACCGGCCGGCCAGAGCCGTTGCCGTGGTGAAAGACCGGAGCGCCAGGCGAGAATGTCACCGGCCAGCAATGCCAGGACGAGGGCCGCCGGCGCCGCGGCGGAGATGCCGACGCGTCCGGCCATGAGGCTGAGCATCATGCCGAGCTGGGTGAAGCACAGGAACGCGGCAAGGACAGCCGTGGTGCTCCAGCAAACCGCCGCGAGCACCGGGGCATTGGCCGGTGAACACGGCCGCGCGGCATCAGCCGGAGCGGTTTGGGGCGCGCTCATGATCCAAGGAAAATTATGACGCGCCAGCAGGAAACTGAAAACCGAAAACTTGAAACCTTCAGACCCGTTTTAAACCACAAAGCCCACAGAGAACGCAAGGGGTTGACTGTTTTAATGCCCGCCGGGGAGATGGGAGTTGAAGGTCGGCAAAGACAGTCGAGAGACCAGAGTCGAAAGTCGGGAGCCAGAAGTCAGAAGTCGGAAGTCAGAATAAAATTTGCGTCCATCGGCATTCATTCCGGCTTCATTACATTTCAGCGCGAAAACCTGCGGGCGGTAACCGGCATTGGTTTTGGTATCAGAATTGCGGTCATCCCGGCCATGGATGAAAGGAAAATACATGTTGCCGCCCACCACCGGCTCGACTGAGCCCGGTTCCCGCCGCACGACGGCGCTGGTTGTGGAAGGCGGCGCCATGCGCGGAGCGTGGGCCGCCGGCGTGCTGGCCTTTCTTTACGAAAAGGGCCGCCGGCAATACGACCTGGTCTATGCGGCTTCATCCGGCGCCTGTTCGGCGGCCTATTTCGTCGCCGGCACGGTCGAACCGAGCCTGCGCATCTGGCGCGAACACACCTGCCGGGTCGTGCGCAAAACCAACCTGCTCCGCCGCAAACCCATCATCGACCTGGCGTACCTGGTGGACTACATCATCCGGCACCATGTCCCGCTCTCGGTCGAAGCCCTGCAAAACGCGCCCACCCGCTTCTTCATCGTGTTGACTGATTGTCAGACCGGTGAACCGGTCTATTTCCATGCCCGCGATGAGCGCGTTTTTGCCGCGCTCCGCGCCACCGCCACCATGCCGCTGGCCACGCGCGGGTATGATTACGTGGACGGCCGGCCCTTTGCCGACGGCGGGGTTTCGGACCCGATTCCCGTTCAACGCGCGCTGCAGGACGGCGCGACCGACATCACCGTGGTGCTTACGCACAATTACCAATTCCGGCTCAAACCCCTGCCGCGCTGGATGGGCTGGCTGGCCTACCCGAAATTCCCCCGGGTGGCCCGGGCCTGGACGGCCGGGCAATATCAGAAATACAATGCCGCCCTCGATCTCCTGAAGCGGCCGCCGGCCGGCGTCGAGATCAAAGTCTTTCGTCCAATGCGGCCGCTGCCGGTCGGCGCCCTCAGCTTCACCCAAAAGCGGGTCGAGGCCGCCATGGCGATGGGGCGCGACGAGGCGCTGGAACAGACGAGTCGCCCTGTTCGACCGGGTTGAAGGTCACAAGCCAGAGTTCAGAAGCCAGAAGCGGTTCGAGGCGAACTTTCAACATCGAACACCGAATACTGAATCTCGAACCGAGAAGGACGGCTCGCGGTTACGCTCGCCCCACCGCAACAGAATTTTGAGTTTTAAGTCTTGGCTTACCGGGTGCCTTGGCGGTTGATGAAACAGCTGTCCGTGAGATCCGGTTTGAATGCTCCGTTCCCTCTGTTTCCTTTGGTGAGGATGTTTGAGTGAACCGCAAATTTCACCAATCAGCGATGGTCGGCACAAATCAGCGATTAAAACCTCGGGCTTCAATCCGCAAACCGGGCGTAGGTCGCCTGGCGCGGGTCATGCTCCGGCCGCCGGCAAATTAACGTCTGCACCCATTCCGACAGGCGGCGGCCCAGGCGACAGCAGGCTTCGCGTTCGCCGTCGTTGCGCGGGCGCCCGGCGCAGATGGCGCCGTAGTGCAGCGTCTGACCGGGTGCCACGTAATCCGGGATGCCAAATACAAGCAGGCCGTAGTTCATCAGCACAATTTGCAGCGCGAGACAGGTCAATTCACCGCCGCCGGCCAAGCCGCCGGACGAGGAAAACGCGCAGCCGATCTTGCCTTCCACCTTGGGCCAGAGCGGCTGGGCGGTCACATCCCACCACTGTTTCATTTCCCAGGCGATGGTGCCCATGTGCGTCGGCGACCCGGCGGCAATGCCGTCGCACCAAACGAGATCGTCGGCGACCGCTTCGGCCACGCTTTTCAGTCGGACCTCGACGGGTTGCACCACGGCGGCGCCTTCGGCCACCAGGTCCGCCATCATTTTCGTATGGCCGTCTTTGCTGAAATAAAGAACCAGGACGCGCGCCGGGCGGGAATCATCAGGCTTCATGGCGCGGATGATGCGCCGCCATCCAAGTCAGCGTCAATGGGGAAGAAAATGTAGCCGCCGACGTGAGGAGGCGGGTTCAAGTCTCCATCCAAAATCAGAGACTCCTCACGTCGTCGCCTGCAAACTTAATGGTGGAACTGGGACTGTTTGCTGACCTTCGCGAGCCGCTTTTCCCAGTCGCCTTTGTGCGCGAGCGGGTCGGCGTCCGTGCCCCAGAGCTTCTTCACCATCTCGCGCTGCGGCACAAACGGGCATTTCGCTTTCGGATTTTTGTGGGCATCGTCCAACTGGCGCAAGGCCAGTTGCGCGCCGGTCATGAGCGCGGGCTTTTCCGGACGGGCGAATTGCGTGTTCAATTCATGCGCCGCCTCGTCGAGCGCGCCCCAGCGTTCGGCGTGGGTGCGCCCCCACAACGTCGGCTGGGTGTCCAACCGCGCCAGGTTCCAGAACGCGATGCGGATTTGCCGCACCGGTTTGGCCTGGTCGCCCATGATGTGGCGGAAAATGGCCTTCAATACCGCGTTGATGGTGGAATTCTGGAATTGCGGCTCGTGGAACCGGTGGCCGCCGCTGACTTCGGTGAAATCATTGAACCGGATCGTCAGCGCAAATTCGCGGGCCTGCAACTGCTCGCGGCGCAACTGGCCGACCAGTCGCGTCGCCTCGCTCAGCGTGAACGTCAGCGCCGCTTCGTAACTCGGCTCATCGTACGGCAGCGTGGTATTGCTGGAAATCGTCGTGCGGTCCTTGACCTCGAGCAGCAGCGGTTCGTTCCAGAGGCCGTTGGCAAACAGCCAGAGCTGCTGGCCCCAGATGCCGAACTTCTGCCGGAGCAGCGGCGACGGCAGGTTCGCCACGTGGCCGAACGTCAGCGCCCCCAGCGCGGCCAGGGCGCGCTGCCGGTTTTTGCCGATGCCGGACATTTCGCGCACGGACCGGTCCTGGAGAAATTCCTTCTCTTCACCGGGCTTGATTTCGATGAATCCGGGCTTGGCGGCGTCGGTGGCCAGCTTGGCCAGGCGCGCCGAATTGGCCAGGCCGGCGGACACGGGCAATTTCACCTCGCGCCGGATCCGGTCGCAGATTTCCTGCACGTACTTTTCCGGCGTGGTGTGGCGCCAGACGTGGCGGTCCATCGTGGTGAAATCCAGGAACCCTTCGTCAATCGAGATGGGCACCAGCGTAGGTGAATACTCTTCGAGGATGTGGAACATCTCCGCCGACAGCCGGCGGTACTCGTCGTAGTGCGGACGGCAGAGCACGCCGCGCGGACAGAGCCGGGCCGCCTCGAAGCACGCCATGCCGGTCATGACGCCAAACTGTTTGGCCTGGCGATTGGCGGCGATGACGATCCCGTCGCCGCGCCGGCCGCCGCCGACCCAGACGGGGCGGCCCTGCAATTTCTCGTCAAGGGCGATCTCGCAACTGGCGAAGAAGCTGTCGCCGTCCACGTGCAGGATGCGGTTAGGGGCTCTGGCGCTCACGGGCAGGTTTTAATTTACCACGAAATACACAAAACACACGAAAGCAAAAAGGGAAAGGCCGGATGGCTTCATTTGACTGTAGCATCGAGCTTGTGGCTCGATGCTTTTTCCGCCCACCGGCCGGACGCTACAACAACTTTTCCTGTCCATCCGTGCATTTCGCGGTTTCAATTCCGGCCCAATCCTGGCACAAGGGGTAGGACAAAGACGGTCCAAGGCCAATGCGCGTGGCACAGACGTCCTCATCTGTGTTTTCCCTCACAGGCCAGAGCCCTATGCCACCAATAAAAACCGGCGCGGAGAAAAATCCGCGCCGCTGGCAGTTTCAAAATCCGGCTACGTCAAAACGATCTTGTCGCCTTCCTTGAGGGTGACGATGGCTTTTTTCCAGCCCGGCGCCTGGCCGGCCTGGTGGGTGCGCTGGCGGCGCAGTTTGCCGCGGACGTTCAGCGTATTGACCTTGATGACCTTGACCTTGAAGAGTTCCTGCACGGCCTGCCGGATCTCCGTCTTGTTGGCGCGGCGGTCAGCCACCACGGTGTATTGATTGTATTTTTCGCCCTGGCGCGTCCCCTTTTCCGTCAGGCGGGCGGTCTTGATGACTTCAAAAGCGTTCATTTTAGTTTTGAATTTTTGATTTTGAGTTTTGAGTTGAACTAAAAATTCAAAACTCAATACTTAAAACTGATCTTATTCTCTGGCCAGCCGGGCCTCGACCTTCTCAAACGCGCTCCTGGTGAAGAGCAGCTTGTCGGGCCGCAAAATGTCGTAGGTGTTCAATGCCTCGCTGGTCGTCAGCGAAACAACCGGAATGTTGCGGGAGGCAAGGCTCAGGTTCTTGTCCGCTCCGGCGGACACCACCAGCGTCGTGCCGGTCAACTCGAGCGTGGACAGCACGCCGACGAAATCCTTTGTCTTCGGCGAGGCGAGCTTCAAATCGTCCACCACCACCACGTCGCCGGCCTTGAGCCGTTCGCTCAGCGCCTTGCGTAACGCGAGCTGGCGGGTGCGCTTGGAGACCTTCTTGGCAAAATCGCGGGGCTTGGGTCCGAAGACCACGCCGCCGCCAACCCACAGCGGCGACTGAAACGACCCGGCCCGCGCCCGGCCGGTGCCTTTCTGGCGCCACGGCTTTTTGTTCGTGCCGGCGACTTCGCCGACGTTTTTGGTGCAGGCGGTGCCGCTGCGCTGGGCCGCCTGATAGGCGACCACGACGTCGTGCACGGCTTGCGTGCCCCGGCCGTCTTCAATCAGCGGAAACTTCACTTCCAGTTCGCCGTGCGATTTTCCGGAGATGTCTTTGATGGCAATTTTCATTGTAATCGTTGGTAGGGCCGACCTGCCGGTCGGCCGGACGCGCGGCAGCGCGTCCCTACCGATTAATTATTTCTTGGCTTCCGCGGCTGGCGCGACGGCCGGTTTCTTCTCGGCGGCGCCTTTTTTCTTCATCGGCGCCTGGCTGACCGGCGGCTTCCAGCCCTTGGGCCGTTTCTTGGATTCGCGGATGACCACGTAATCGCCCTCCGCTCCCGGTATGCCGCCCTTGACGAGCAGCAAGTGGTCGGCTTCGCGCACCTGGATGACTTCCAGATTCTGGACCGTGCGCCGCACCTGGCCCATGTGACCGGGCATTTTCATGCCCCGCATGACGGTGCCGGGGAACAGGCGCTGGCCAATGGCGCCGACGCGCCGGTGCCAGCCCTTGTGACCGTGCGTGGAAGGACCGCCACCGTGGCCATGCCGCTTCATGACGCCTTCAAAGCCACGACCCTTGGTAACGCCGATGGCGTCCACGAAATCGCCGACAGCGAACAACGTCGGGCCGACGACGTCGCCGGGCTTCACTTCCTTTGAGAAGTTCCGGAATTCCTTGATGCGTTTCACGGCCGCGCCGTTGTGCTTTTTGATGTGGCCGAGCAGCGGCTTGGCAACGCGTTGTTCCTTTTGATCGTCGAACCCGAGCTGGACGGCGTTGTAGCCATCCTTGCCCGCCTGGGTTTTGACCTGGAGGACGCGATTGGGGCCGGCGAGCACGACCGTGACCGGCGTCATGACGCCGCGTGCATCATAGACGCGCGTGTGGCCGAGTTTCTTACCTAAAAGTCCGAGAGGCATGGTCGTTCTCCTTAAATCTTGATGGTGATGTCCACGCCGGCCGGGAGATTGAGCTTTTTCAATTCATCCACGGTCTTGGCGGTCGGGTCGAGGATGTCGATCAGCCGCTTGTGCGTGCGCTGCTCGAAGGTCTCCTGCGATTTTTTGTCCGCGTGCGGCGACCGCTGCACGGTGAAGCGCTCGACACGGGTCGGAAGCGGGATGGGTCCGGCGACGCGCGCGCCGGTGCGTTTGACGGTGTCGGCGATTTCGCGCGCCGACTGGTCTATGACGCGGTGGTCATAGGCCTTAAGTCGAATTCGAATGCGTTGGGCAGCCATACAAAGAACAATTGTCTGTTAATGGTCTCAATTATTTTACCGCTTCCAACTTTGAAAGCGGACGGGGAGTATAGCAATGAACCCACTCCGCGCAACAAGTTTTTTTGGGCCTAGGTCCGGGCCGCCGGCTTCTTGGCCGCCTGGTCCAGAATGCCGTCCAGCACGCCCTTGGGCACCTGCTCGAACGTCAGCGGCTCCATCGAATACGAAGCGCGGCCTTTCGACAGCGACCGGATGGCCGTGGCGTAACCGAACATCTCGGCCAGCGGCACCTGCGCATTCAAAATCGTCTGGCCCTGCTTGGCTTCAATGCTGACGATGTGGCCGCGCCGGCGGCTGATGTCGCCAAGCAGGTCGCCCTGGTATTCGTCGGGCGTGGTCACTTCAACCTTCATGATGGGCTCCAGCAGAATCGGCGCCGCCTTCTTGAAGGCGTCCTTGAGGGCGAAGATGCCGGCCATCTTGAACGCCAGCTCGTTCGAGTCCACTTCGTGGAATGTGCCGTCCGTCACCTGCGCCTTGAGGTCGATGACCTGGTAACCGGCATATACGCCGCCCTTGATGGCTTCTTCGATGCCGTCAATGACCGCCGGGATGTATTCCTTGGGAATGGCGCCGCCGACGATCTTGTTTTCGATCTCGATGCCCTTGCCCCGTTCGTTGGGCTGGATCTGGATGCAGGCGTGGCCGTATTGCCCGCGGCCGCCCGACTGGCGGATGAACTTGCCTTCGCCATCGGCCGCCTTGGTGATGGTCTCGCGGTAAGCGATCTGCGGCGCGCCGGTGTTGGCATCCACCTTGAACTCGCGCTTGAGCCGGTCGCAAATGATTTCCAGGTGCAGCTCGCCCATGCCGGCGATGATGAGCTGGCCGGTCTCCTCGTTGGTGAAGCAACGGAACGTGGGGTCCTCCTCCGCCAGCCGCTGCAGACCCTCGGACATCTTGTCGCGGTCGGCACGCGTCTTCGGCTCGACCGCCATGCTGATGACCGGCTCGGGAAACGTCGGCGGCTCGAGGGTCACATCAAACTCCTCGTCGCACAGCGTGTCGCCAGTGGTGATGTTGCGCAACCCCACCAGCGCGGCGATGTCGCCGGCGTTGACCTGGCTGATATCCTTGCGTTCGCTGCCCTGGATGATCATCAGGCGGCTGACCCGTTCGCGTTTGCGGGTGCGGGGATTGTAGATCGTGTCGCCCTTCTTGAGCTGGCCGGAATAGACCCGGAAAAACACGAGCTTGCCCGCGTAGGTGTCGGTCCACAGCTTGAAGGCCAGCGAGCAAAACTTGTTGCTGTCGCTGGTCTCCACCACCACCTTGGTTTCCGTGCCCGGTTCCATGCCCTCGGCGGGCGGCACGTCCAGGGGACCGGGCAGGTAATCCACCACCGCGTCAATCAGCGGCTGGACGCCCTTCTTCTTGAAGGCCGAGCCGCACAACACCGGCACCAGTTCGATCTTGCACGTCAGCCGGCGGATGGCCGCTTTGAGCACTTCCGGCGTAATCGGCTTGTTTTCGATAACGAGTTCGGCGATGGCGTCGTCCTTGTTGGAAACAGCGTCAGTCAATTCCGCCAGCGCGGCCTTGGCGCGTTCCTGGTGCTCGGGCGGAATGTCCTTGATCTCATAATTCAGGCCTTCGTTGACGACGTCGCCCGGGCCCCAGACGATGGCCTTCTGGTTGACCACGTCAATCACGCCGGCGAACCGGTCCTCGGCGCCGATGGGCAGGAAAATCGGATAGGCATACGCCTTGAGCTTGTTGCGCATGTCGGCCAGCGCGTTCTCAAAATTCGCGCCGGTGCGGTCCATCTTGTTGACGAAGGCGATGCGCGGGACCTTGTACTTGGTCGCCTGGCGCCAGACGGTTTCCGATTGCGGCTGCACGCCGGCCACGCCGCAGAACACGGCCACCGCGCCGTCCAGCACGCGCATCGAGCGCTCGACTTCGGCCGTGAAATCCACGTGGCCGGGAGTGTCGATGATGTTGATCCGGTGCGGCACGTCCTTGAACGCCTTGTACAGACCGGCCTCCCCCGGCTTGGTCTGCTTCTGGGTCCAGTAACAAGTGACGGCGGCGGAGGTGATGGTGATGCCGCGTTCGCGCTCCTGCTCCATCCAGTCGGTCACCGTGTTGCCGTCGTCCACGTCGCCGATTTTGTGGATGAGGCCGGTGTAAAAGAGAATCCGCTCGGTCGTGGTGGTCTTGCCCGCGTCGATGTGCGCCGCGATGCCGATGTTGCGCGTGCGCTCGAGGGTGTACTCGCGATCGGGCGCATTGACCGGTTTCGTTTTTTCTGCCGCTGCTTGCATGTTTAACTTCTTCTACTTTCCTTTATCAAAAATAAAAATGCCCCGAAGCGTGACGGTCGGGGCGGGTTCAAATGGAATTCTACCAGCGGAAATGAGCGAACGCCTTGTTGGCCTGGGCCATCTTGTGGACTTCGTCGCGCTTGCGGATGGCGTTCCCCTGCCCCTGGTAGGCTTCGAGGATTTCCGCCGCCAGCGCTTCGCGCATGGGCGTACCCTTGCGGGCGTCGGCAAAATCCACGATCCAGCGCAGGGCCAGCGCGGCCTGCCGGTCCGCGGGCACTTCCAGCGGCACCTGGTAGGTGGCGCCGCCGACGCGGCGGGCCTTGGTTTCGATGCGCGGCTTGGCGTTGTCCACCGCGCGCTGCAAAATTTCGACCGGGTTGCTGGCCGGGTTTTTCTGGGAAATGCTGTCGAAGGCGCCGTAAACAATCCGCTGCGCGGTGCTCTTCTTGCCGCACAGCATGATGGTGTTGACGAGGCGCGATACCAGAACGCTCTGAAACTTGCCGTCCTTGGCAATCGTCCGTCGGGTGGCTTGTCGTCTGCGGGACATGGATTCGTTGAATGGTTAAATCGTTGAATAGTTAAACCGGGTTACGCCGCGGGGGCTTCGGCCGGGGCGGCAGCCGGGGCGGCCGGTTTGGAACCCGGCTTCGGGCGTTTCACGCCGTACTTCGAGCGGCTGACGCGCCGCTTTTCCACGCCGGCGGCGTCGAGCCGGCCGCGGACGATGTGATACCGCACACCGGGCAAATCCTTCACGCGCCCGCCGCGCACCATGACGATGGAGTGTTCCTGCAAATTGTGGCCTTCGTCCGGGATGTAGGCGATGACCTCGTAGCCGTTGGTCAGGCGCACCTTGGCCACCTTGCGCATGGCCGAGTTCGGCTTCTTGGGCGTGCGCGTCATCACCTGGATGCACACGCCGCGTCGAAACGGCGAGTTCTCCAAGGCGGGCGACTTGGACTTGTACTTTACTTTGCGGCGACCCTTGCGGATCAACTGGTTGATTGTCGGCATTTCGTCTTAAAAAATGGAACGTGGAATATAGCAAACCAAATCCCGGTTGCAACAACATTTTCGCTCGATTTTAGGGCTGTTCCTCCAACAAAAAACCGGAGGAACGGGAACAAAAAAGAGGCGAATGCCAGCTGATCGTTCTTGTTCTCTTCCTCGTCCTCGATTGGCTCCGGTTTCGATTACCAGAACGAGGACGAGGAGGACGACGATTGAATCACGCGAACATGTCGGAAACGGGCACCAGCAACAGCCAGAAGGCCAGCAGGGAACAGGCGCTGGCGATCAGGGCGGCATACCAGCATTCCGCCAAGGGGGGCGGCGTCAGGTACAGCGGCGACGGCGCGCGCCGGCAAATCTGGCAGACCAGCCAGCCTTCCGCCAAAACCACCAACACTTCGGCCAGGGCGACGGTAAAATCTTGAAACACCGGCTGGAGCAGCCATACCGCACCCACCAACAGCGGAAACGTCAGGAGGTGCGTTCCCAGGACCCAAAGCGCGAAAAAGCGGGGATGCCGGTAGGGACGGAGCAACCACGCCACACAGACCGCCTCGAGGCAAAAAGTGGCGGCGATGTAGCCGGCGAGCACATTGTTTTGCACCCGCCCGGGAAAGACCGTCGGTGCGGCCTGAAGCGCCGGCGCAAAGCAGAACAGGACGACCAGAAATCCCAGGGAGCGCAGGCGATGAAACATCGTTCGTGGAAAGGGCGTGTTCATCTCAACGGTTGACGGCCATCGGTTCTGAGCCACGTTGCACGGGGAAAGATTTGTGGCGACCCGACGCCGATGGCAAGCAGTTTTTGCGAGAGAGTTGCCCGCAGCGATTTCTTCGGCGCCGCGCTCACCCATCGGATTGCCCTGTTCCGACATTGGAACATTTCATTCCTACACGGGACAATTCCCGTCCGATACGGATTTCAGACAGGATGGGCAGGATTTTGCGGGATTTTACAGAATGGACCCGCTCGCGCCCGCTCGCTCGGCCCGGGCGGACCTTCCCCTTCGGCCGAATACCTTTCGCCGCTACCCCAACGGCTCAAGTCTGTGACTCCACTCAATCCTGTTTTTCATTTTCGGGTGCGTGTATGAAATCAGGGCGTCGCGGAGCTCCGCCATCCGAAAATGACAAGGGCGCCTGAGGTTGTCAGACGCCCGTGAATGATCTCCGGCCACGGCTCAGGCCAGCAGCGGATTTTCCGCCGGGGCCGCCGGTTCGGCCGGCTGTTCCGGCTCAGGCACGTCTTCAATTTCCACCAGCGGTTTGAGCCGCGCCTTGCGGTGCAGGTCAAAGCCGGTGCCGGCCGGGATGATGTGGCCCATGATGACGTTTTCCTTGAAACCGCGCAGGTAGTCCACGCGCGACCGCGTGGACGCCTCGGTGAGCACACGGGTCGTGTCCTGGAACGATGCGGCGCTGAGGAAGCTGTCGGTTTCGAGCGATGCCTTGGTGATGCCGAGCAGCACCGGCGAAGCCTCGGCGGGCTTGCCGCCCATCTTTTCCACCCGCTCGTTCTCCACTCCGAAGGCGAGCTTGTCCCCCTGTTCACCCCACAGGAACGTGGTGTCGCCCGGCTCGGTGATGCGCACCTTGCGCAGCATCTGGCGGACAATGATCTCGATGTGCTTGTCGTTGATGGTCACACCCTGGAGGCGATAGACCTCCTGGACTTCGCTGACGAGGTGCTCCTGCAATTCCTGCGGGCCGCAGACTTCGAGGATTTCGTGCGGGTCCATCGGGCCTTCGGTCAATTGCTGGCCCTTCTTCACCATGTCGCCCTTGAACACGATGACGTGTTTCCCGATGGGGATGAGGTGTTCCTCCTCCGCCTGGGTCTTCGGGTCCTTGATGACAACGCAGCGCTTGCCGCGCACGCTCGCGCCAAAGTCCACGATGCCGTCAATCTTGGAAATTTCCGCGGCGTCCTTGGGCCGGCGGGCTTCGAACAATTCCGCGACCCGCGGCAGACCGCCGGTGATGTCCTTGGTCTTGGACGTCTTGCGCGGCGTCTTGGCCATCAGGGTGCCGGCAACGATCCGGGCGCCTTCGGCCACGACGATGTGCGCGCCGGACGGGATGGGATAATTCGCCACGGGCTCGCCGGTGTCGTCGCTGATGATGATTTGGGGGTGGAGGTCTTCCTTGTGCTCGACCACCACCATGGCCTCCTGGCCGGTGGTCTCGTCCATCTCCTGCTTCATCGTCACCCCTTCGATGATGTCGTGGAATTTCACCTTGCCGGCCTTTTCCGAAAGAATGGGCACATTGTACGGGTCCCATTGCACGAAGGTCTCACCCTTCTTCACCTTGCTGCCGTCTTTGAAGGAGATGACGGCGCCGATAACGACGGGGTGATTTTCCAGTTCGCGGCCGTCATCGGCCAGGATGGACACAGAGCCATTCTTGTTCAGGACGATGTTGTTGCCGTCCTCGAGCTCGACGAGGCGGAGCTCATTGTAATGAATGGTGCCGTCGTGCTTGGCCTTGATCTGCGGAATTTTGAACACCTGTGCCGCCGTCCCGCCGATGTGGAAGGTCCGCATGGTGAGCTGCGTGCCGGGCTCGCCGATCGACTGGGCGGCGATGATACCCACGGCTTCGCCGAGCTTGACCGGGCCGCCGGTGGCGAGGTTGCGACCGTAGCAATTAATGCAGATGCCGTGCTTGCTTTCGCAGGTGAGCACCGAGCGGATGCGGACGCGCTCGATGCCGGCGGCTTCAATGCGCTTGGCCTTTTCCTCGTCGATGTCTTCGTTGGCGTGGATCAGGTACTCCTTCGGACTGGTCGGGTTGAGAATGTCGTCGCACGCGAACCGGCCCACGAGCCGGTCGGCGAGCTTGACCACCTCGTCTTCGCCTTCATAGACGGCGGAGACCCAGATGCCGTTGGTGGTGCCGCAATCGTCCTCCTGCACGATGACGTCCTGGGCCACGTCCACGAGTTTGCGGGTCATGTAGCCGGAGTCGGCGGTTTTGAGGGCGGTGTCGGCCAGACCCTTGCGCGCGCCGTGCGTGGAGATGAAGTATTCCAGCACGGAGAGGCCTTCGCGGAAGTTCGCGAGAATCGGCTTCTCGATGATGTCGCCACTGGGCTTGGCCATGAGGCCGCGGAGGCCGGCGAGCTGGCGGACCTGCTGTTTGTTGCCGCGCGCGCCGGAATCCACCATCAGAAAGACCGGGTTGAACTCGGGCTTGCCCTGGTTCTGTTCGAGCGTGCGGAACATGACGCCGGAAATCATGTCGGTGCAATGGGTCCAGATGTCCACGATTTTGTTGTAACGTTCGCCGGGGGTGATGACCCCCTTGCGATACTGTTTCTCGACTTCCTTGATCTGCTTTTGCGCGGCGTCAATCTGCTCGTCGCGTTCCTTGGGCACGATCATGTCGTCAATGCCAATGGAAGCGCCCGACTTGGTCGCTTCGCGGAAGCCGAGCTCCTTGAGCTTGTCGAGCATCGCGACGGTTTTTTCGTGACCGGCGACCTTGTAACATTTCCAGATCAAATCGCCGAGCTGGCTCTTGCCGGCGGGCTTGTTGTAAAAGCCGAGTTCCGGCGGCCAGATTTCGCTGAAGATGACGCGGCCCACCGTGGTCTCGATGATCTTCTTGTTCGCGTCGCCGTAGACGGTCGGCCGGCCGAAGTCGGGGTTCGCCAGGCGGACGCGGTCGTGGGTCTTCAACGCGCCGTCGTCGTAGGCAAAAATGACTTCGTCCTTCGCGCCGAACAGCGGCAGCTTGTTCAGGTCGGACGGCGCCGGTGTGCGCGGCTCGGCGGTGAGATAATAACAGCCGAGCGTGATATCCTGCGTCGGCGTGATGATGGGCTTGCCCGACGACGGGCTGAAGATGTTATTCGTCGCCATCATCAGCAGGCGCGCCTCCATCTGGGCTTCGACGGACAGCGGCACATGCACGGCCATCTGGTCGCCGTCGAAGTCGGCGTTGTAGGCGGTGCAGACCAGCGGGTGAATGCGGATGGCCTCGCCTTCGATGAGCTGCGGCTCGAACGCCTGCACGGAGAGGCGGTGCAGCGTCGGCGCGCGGTTGAGCAGCACCGGGTGGCCCTTGGTGACTTCCTCGAGCACGTCCCACACTTCCTTGGTCTGGCGCTCGATCATCTTCTTGGCGCTGCGGACGGTGTGAACGTAGCCGAGTTCCTTCAGGCGGCGGATGATAAACGGCTCGAACAGCACGAGCGCGATCTTCTTGGGCAGCCCGCACTGGTTGAGCTTGAGTTCGGGGCCGATGACGATGACCGAGCGGCCGGAATAATCGACGCGCTTGCCGAGCAGGTTCTGGCGGAAACGCCCGCCCTTGCCCTTGAGCATGTCGGACAGCGACTTGAGGGCGCGGTTGCCGGCGCCGGTGACCGGCCGGCCGTGGCGGCCGTTGTCGAACAATGCGTCGACGGCCTCCTGCAACATGCGCTTTTCGTTGCGGATGATCACCTCGGGCGTCTTGAGCTGGAGCAGCGTCTTGAGCCGGTTGTTCCGGTTGATGACGCGGCGATACAAATCATTCAGGTCGGACGTCGCGAAGCGGCCGCCTTCGAGCGGCACGAGCGGGCGCAGGTCGGGCGGAATGACCGGCAGCACCGTGAGAATCATCCATTCCGGTCGGCTCTTGGACGCCATGAGTCCCTGGAGCAGCTTGATGCGCTTGGCGAGTTTCTTGCGGATCTGTTTGCTCTTGGTCTCGGTCATGGCCTGCTGCAACTGGTCGGCCTGCTTGGCCAGGTCCACTTTGGCCAGCGCGTCGCGCACGGCTTCGGCGCCCATTTTGGCGGTGAACGAGTCGGCGCCGTAGGTTTCGCGGGCTTCGCGGTACTCGTGCTCGTTGAGCAACTGGTTTTGCTTGAGCGGCGTGTTGCCGGGATCAATGACGAGGTAATCCTCGTAATAAATCACCCGTTCGAGGTTGCGGGCTGTCACGTCGAGCACCAGGCCGATGCGCGAGGGCATGCACTTGAAGAACCAGATATGGCAGGTGGGCACGGCCAGTTCAATGTGGCCCATGCGCTCGCGCCGCACGCGGGCGAGCGTCACTTCCACGCCGCACCGGTCGCAAACGATGCCGCGGTGCTTGATGCGCTTGTACTTGCCGCAGGAGCATTCCCAGTCCTTGACCGGGCCGAAAATGCGTTCACAAAAGAGACCGCCCTTTTCCGGCTTGAACGTCCGGTAATTGATGGTCTCGGGATTTTTGACTTCGCCTTTGCTCCAGGACCGGATGGCCTCAGGGGACGCGACGGTGATCGCCACGTAATCCACCTGGTTGACCTTGTCCAGTCCGAGCAACTCCCGTGCGCTTTCTTTTGAGCTTGAGCTAATCATACAATTTCAATTTGCGATGGTTCGCGCCGATGGGGTTAAACCGATGCCAGCGTGGCGGCGGCGGCCGAGGCGGCGCTGTCGCCGTTGGTGTGTTCAATCGGGTTCGAGTACCCAACCTTCACGTCCAGGCCGAGCGACTGCATTTCCTTGACGAGCACGTTGAACGACTCGGGAATGCCGGCTTCGAGGGCGTTGTCGCCCTTGACGATGCTTTCGTAGATGCGGGTGCGGCCCTGCACGTCGTCGGACTTGACGGTGAGCAATTCCTGCAGCGTGTACGCCGCGCCATAGGCTTCCATGGCCCACACTTCCATTTCGCCGAAGCGCTGGCCGCCGTACTGCGCCTTGCCACCCAGCGGCTGCTGGGTGACGAGCGAGTACGGTCCGACCGCGCGGGCGTGAATCTTGTCCGCGACCAAATGGCCGAGCTTCATCATGTAGATGTAGCCGACGACAATCTCCTGGTCGAAGGGGTTCCCGGTGCAGCCGTCGTACAGCAGGGTCTTGCCGTGCTCCGGCAGCTTCGCTTCCTTGAGGTAACCGCGGATGTCCTTTTCCCGGATTCCGTCGAAGACCGGCGTGGCGAATTTCAGGCCGAGAATTTTCGCCGCCCAGCCGAGGTGGGTTTCGAGCACCTGGCCGACATTCATGCGCGAGGGCACGCCCAGCGGATTGAGGACGATGTCCACCGGCGTTCCGTCCGCAAGGAACGGCATGTCCTCCTCCTTCACGATGCGCGCCACCACGCCCTTGTTGCCGTGGCGGCCGGCCATCTTGTCCCCGACGGACAGCTTCCGTTTGGAGGCGATGTAGACCTTGACGGACTTGACGATGCCGGTTTCCACGCCCTCGCCGGCCTCGGCCCGTTCGATCTCCTCGTCGTACTGCATCTGCAAATCGTCGAACTTCTTTTTGAAGCTGCCAATGATCTCATTGATCTTGTTGCGGATGGGCGACGGATCGATCTCGATGCGGTCATAGACCGTGGCCAGTTTGCGCAGGAGCGTCTTGGTGATTTTGCGGTTGGCCGGGATGATGATTTCGCCGGTCTCGGAATTGACGACGTCGAGCGGAATTTTTTCGCCGAGCAAAATGTTGCTCAGCGCCTCAGTCAACTGGTCGCGGAGCTCCTCGGTCTTTTTCTTGTGCTCGTCCTCCACCTGTTTGGCGTGGCGTTTTTCCTCGTTGGCGGAAGTCTTGCTGCTGCTGCGCTCCCCTTCCTTCTTGGACGAGACTTTCACGTCCATGACGATGCCGTAGGTGCCGGAGGGAACCTTCAGCGAGGTGTCCTTCACATCGGCGGCCTTTTCACCGAAGATGGCGCGCAGGAGGCGTTCCTCCGGCGCGAGTTCGGTCTCGGACTTGGGCGTGATCTTGCCGACGAGGATGTCGCCGGGTTTCACTTCGGCGCCGACGCGGATGACGCCGTCCGGCCCGAGGTTTTTCAGCGCCTCGTCGCCGAGGTTCGGAATGTCGCGCGTGATTTCCTCGGGACCCAGCTTGGTGTCGCGGGCGGCCACTTCAAATTCGTCAATGTGAATGCTCGTGAAAATGTCCTCCTTCACAATCTTCTCACTAATGAGGATGGCGTCCTCGAAGTTGTAACCGTTCCAGGGCATGAACGCGACGAGCACGTTGCGGCCGAGCGCCAGCTCGCCGCTCTGCGTGCAGGGACCGTCGGCAATGATTTGCCCTTTTCTCACGTGTTCGCCCTTGTGGACGAGGGTTTTTTGATTGATGCAGGTGGCGGCATTGGACCGCATGAATTTGCGGATGGGATAGACCCACACGCCCTTGTCGGGGTCGTGTTTGATCTTCTTTTTCGTCTCCGGCAGCTTGCCGTCCTCCGTCACGATGACTTGGTCGCCGCTGACGGAGGCGACCTTGCCGCTTTCCTCGGCCACGGCCACCGCGCGGGAATCGCGGGCGACGCGGTCTTCGAGACCGGTGGCCACCAGCGGGGCTTCGGTCACCAGCAGCGGCACCGCCTGGCGTTGCATGTTGGAGCCCATCAGGGCGCGGTTCGCGTCGTCGTGTTCCAGGAAGGGGATCAGCGACGCCGCGATGGAGACCAGCTGCTTGGGCGAAACATCCATGTAATCCACGCGCGCCGGCTCGACGTCGATGAAATCGCCGCGGGCCCGGCAGACCACGCGGTCGGTGGTGAACCGGCCCTTGTCGTCGATCAACGAGTTGGCCTGGGCGATGATGAACTGCTCTTCGCGGTCGGCGGTCAGGAATTCAATCTTCTCGGACACCTTGCCGTTTTCCACCTTGCGATAAGGCGTTTCCAGAAAACCGAACTCGTTGATACGCGCGAACGTCGCCAGGGAGGCGATCAAACCGATGTTCGGGCCTTCCGGCGTTTCGATGGGGCAGATGCGGCCGTAGTGCGAGGGATGCACGTCACGCACTTCAAAGCCGGCGCGATCGCGGCTCAAGCCGCCCGGCCCGAGGGCGGAGAGACGGCGCTTGTGGGTCAGCTCGGCCAGCGGATTAATCTGGTCCATGAACTGGCTGAGCTGCGACCGGCCGAAGAAATCGCGAATGACGGCCGAGAGCGCCTTCGGGTTGATGAGCTTTTGGGGCGTCATGGCCTCGACGCTCTGGTCGAACAGCGTCATGCGCTCCTTGACCAGCCGCTCGGTGCGGGACAGCCCCACGCGGCACTGGTTGGCGAGCAACTCACCCACCGTGCGGATGCGGCGGCTGCCCAGGTGGTCAATGTCATCCACGCTACCTTCGCCTTTGCGGAGGCGGAGCAGATATTTTGTGGCGGCCACCAGATCGGCCTTGGTCAGAATCCGCGACTCCTCCTTGTCCTTGAGGCCCAGTTTCTGGTTGATCTTGTAGCGGCCGACGCGGCCCAAGTCGTAGCGTTTGGCGTCGAAGAAAAGGCGTTTGAGCAGCGCCTTGGCGTTTGTCGCGGTGGGCGGATCCCCGGGACGCAGCCGCCGGTAAATGTCCTTGAGGGCTTCCTCCTCGTTCTTGGCCGGGTCCTTCTTCAGGCATTTGATCATGATGCCCTCATCGCTGGTGGTGTTCACGATCTTGATCTTGTTCACCCCCAGCTCGGCGATCTGCTTGACCACCGCCTTGGACAGCGGCTCGAAAGCGCGCGCCACCACCAGTCCCTTCTCCTCGTCCACCGCATCCTGGATCAGGACGCAATTGGGCAGGTCCTCGAGTTTTTCGGCCTCCTTGACGGTCAGCTCCTCGATTTCGTAGAAGAGCCGGAGAATTTCCTCATCGGTGCCGCGCACGGCGCCGCCGTTGTCCTTTTTGGACTCCTTTTTGCCTTCGGTGTCCGCGTCGAGAAAGCTCAGCGCGCGGAAAAAGGTCGTCGTGAGAAATTTCCGGCGGCGTTTCTTGCGGTCAAGATAGACATACAACAGGTCGCTGGTGTCGAATTGCGCCTCGTACCAGGAGCCGCGGTCGGGAATGACGCGGAAGGAATACAGCTCCTTGCCATTGGGATGCAGGGTTTTTTCAAAGGCGATGCCCGGCGACCGGTGCAACTGGCTGACGACCACGCGCTCGGCGCCATTGATGACGAAGGTGCCCTGCGGGGTCATCAGCGGCAACTCGCCCATGAACACCTTTTCCTCCTTGGCGTGCTTGCTTTCCTCGACCAGTTTGAAGGTGACGTACAGGGGCGCACCGTAAGTCAGCCCTTCCCGCAGGCATTCAAGCCAGTCCAGCTTGGGTTCGCCCACTTCGTACGAATCATAGACGAGCTTGCACTTGCCGTCATAACTCTCGATCGGGAACACTTCCTGGAAAACCGCCTCCAGGCCGGTGTGTTTCAGGCGCTTTTTGGGCGCCGCGTCCGCTTGCAGAAATTCCTGGTAGGAATTGGTCTGCAATTCAATCATGTTCGGCGGGACGACGACTTCGTGAATCTTGCCGAAATTGATCCGTTCAGTGGCTCGCGATGGCATTTGGGCTTTCTGGTTGGGCCGGTAAACCACCGGCCGTTCATTTTCAATCAACAGCATGAGGCAAGCACGCTGTGTTCACAGCGAACCTGCCTGAACTCCGACCGCCTCCGGCGGTCTCCGATTTCTGCTCGTAACTAATTAGAATAATAATAAAATGTGCTTCCGCAAATGCGGCAGAGGGGTGGCGGTCCCGCGCCCGGGACCGTCACTCCCCCCAATCCGCCAATTACTTGACCTCCACCTTGGCGCCCGCTTCTTCCAGCTTCTTCTTGGCCGCGTCGGCGTCGGCCTTCGGAGCGCCTTCCAGGATGGGCTTGGGTGCGCCTTCCACCAGCGCCTTGGCTTCCGCCAGGCCGAGACCGGCCTTGACTTCGCGGACGGCTTTGATGGTGGCAATCTTCTTGTCCGCCGGAGCGGACACGAGAATCACGTCAAACGTGGTCTTGGCTTCCGCCGCCGGAGCCGCCGCTCCGCCCGCCGCGGGTGCCGCAGCCACCGCCACCGGCGCGGCGGCGGTCACGCCCCACTTTTCTTCGAGTTTCTTTACCAGGTCGGCGGCTTCAATCACCGTCAACTTGCTCAACTCCTCTACGAGGTTTCCAATGTCAGCCATGTTTCCTTTCTTGTCGTCTCGTCGTTTGCCGTAGGACAGGCGTCCCGCCTGTCTCCAACCGCTTGTTCCGCTTAAGCGGCCTGGTTTTAATTGCGACAGGCAAGATGCCTGTCCTACTTCAATTTTAAGTCCATTCCCGGACCGACGATTTACGTTGTTGTTGGTTGTTTCTCCCCGCTGCCGGCTAAAGCAGAGGGGAAATGGTATCAGCCTTTGTCCACCTTGGCTTTGATGACGCGGGCGAGTTGCGACGCCGGCGTGTTCAAGAGAACGACCAGTTTGGTGGCCGGCGCGTTCAATAGTCCCAGCAGTTTGGCGCGCAACACGTCCAAACTGGGCAAATCGGCCAGGGCTACAATCGCCGCCGGCGCCAGACGCTGGTTGTCCAGATAGCCAAACTGCACCTGCAGCCGGTCGAACTCGGCTCCGAAATTCTTTACCACCTTCGCGGCAGCGGAAATGTCCTTCTGCCCGGTCACCACGGCGAGCTGCCCGCCCAGCGCACCGTTCAATTCGCCGACCCCGGCTTCCTTGGCCGCGATCGAGAAGATGGAATTCTTTACGATGTGAATTTCCGCGCCGGCTTTTTGCAGGCGTTTGCGGAGCTCGGTCATGTGCGTCACCTTGAGCCCCTTGTAGTTCACCACAATAAAGAACGGCGAGGCGTTCAGCCGCGCGACGTATTCCTTCGTTAAAAGTTGTTTTTCAGCACGCATGGGTCCGTGAGTTGTTAATAGGTTAAATCGTTCAATGCGCCACAAATTCCTTGATGTCCAGACGCACCGGCGGGCTCATCGTCGCCGACAGCGTGCAGGAGTTGATGTACGTGCCTTTGAGGCTGTTCGGGCGGGCCTTGACCACCGCTTCGATGACGGCGCGCGCGTTTTCCTCGATCTGGTTGGCCGGGAACGACACCTTGCCAACCGCCACGTGCACGTTGCCCGCCTTGTCGACCTTGAACTCGACGCGGCCGGCTTTGACTTCCTTGACGGCCTTGGCGGTGTCGTCGGTTACCGTGCCGGTCTTCGGGTTGGGCATCAGGCCGCGCGGGCCGAGCACCTTGCCCAGCTTGCGCACTTCAGCCATCGCTTCCGGCGTGGCCACCGCCACATCGAAATCCGACCAGCCGCCGTTGCATTTGGCGATCATGTCTTCAAAGCCGACGTATTCCGCGCCGGCGGCCTTGGCCGCGTCGGCCGCCGCGCCGCTCTTGGCGAAGACGAGCACGCGGACGGTCTTGCCGCTGCCATGCGGCAAGGGGACCGTGCCGCGGACCATCTGGTCCGACTGTTTCGGGTCCACTCCCAGACGGAACGCAAGGTCAACGGTTTCATTGAACTTGGCTTTGGGGAACTTGGCGAGGACACCCACGGCGTCCTTCAGGGGATACGCCTTGGCGGCATCCACCACCTCGAGCGCTTTTTTGTATCGTTTACTGGGCATTTGGTTTGGTGCGGTGCAAACGGACCATCAGCGGCCCTCCCGCGGTTTTGTTTGGTTCAGCCGACGACTTCAATTCCCATGCTGCGCGCCGTGCCGGCAATGACGCGGAACGCCGCCTCCTCCGAAGTCGCATTCAAATCCTTTTGTTTCATCTTCACGATGTCCAGGACCTGCTTGCGCGTGACCTTGCCGACCTTTTCCTTGTTCGGCTCCTTGGAGCCGGCGGTGATGCCCGCGGCCTTTTTCAGGAGCACGGACGCCGGCGGCGACTTGGTGATGAACGTGAACGACTTGTCCTGGTAGACGGTAATGACGACGGGGATGATGAGCCCGGCGTCGCCCTTGGTGGCCGCGTTGAATTCCTTGCAGAACCCCATGATGTTGACGCCGTGCTGGCCGAGCGCGGGGCCGACGGGCGGCGCGGGATTGGCCTGGCCGGCCGGGATCTGCAGCTTGATGATGCCTGTGACTTTCTTTGCCATGATGTTCGTTAAATTGTAATTGGTCAAATCAGCAACTGGTTAAACGAGCCGCAACCGCTCATTTAGCAAATCACTCATTTAACCCATGTAACCAGTTGCTTTCATTACGCTTTTTCCACCTGCCAATATTCCAGTTCGACGGGCGTGTTGCGCCCGAAAATGTTGACGGTCACCTTCAGCTTACCCCGCTCGGGGTCGATTTCCTCGATCACGCCGCTGAAATTCAGGAACGGACCGTTGTTAATCTTGATGGTTTCACCCACTTCAAAATTGACCTTTGGCTTCTCCGTTTCTTCCGACGCGGAAATCTGGGCCTTGATGGACTCGACCTCCTCGGTGGGGGTCGGCACCGGCGGCTCGCTCAAGAACCCGATCACGCCCTGGGTTTCCTTGATGAAATACCAGGGCTTCTCGATGACGCGTTTATTTTCATCCAGCAGCAACATGTCCACAAACACGTAACCGGGCCACAATTTGCGGCTGGACACGGTCTTCTTCTGGTTGCGGACTTCGACGACCTTCTCCATCGGGACGAGGACCTCCTTGATGTACTCCTGCATCTCGTCGGTTTTGACGCGCTTCTCGATGCTTTCCTTGACCTTTTGTTCCTGACCGGAAAGCGTATGGATGATGAACCACTGGCTGCGCATGGTGGATTAAGCGGCTACGCCGAAGAAGATGAAGTACAGGAGGCGGTCCACCACTTCGGTGAAGACTCCCATCAACAGGATGGAAATAATGATGAGCACCGTCGAACCTTTCAGTTCGTCCCAGCTGGGCCAGGAACATTTTTTTAATTCTTCGCGCGTTTCCTGCAAATAAGCGGCGAACTGCCGGATCTGGCCCTGCCACCATAGGTAGCCAAAGGCCGCTCCGATCACTGCCGCCCAAATAATGATTGTCGTCCAGTTTCTCACAAATACTCACTCTTTCCGGCCGCGAGGCCCAAGCCCGGACCTTTGCTGCACTACTCACAGCCGGCCTGCGTCATCGCCCACGAGCGAAGACTGGCGGAGAGGGAGGGATTCGAACCCCCGTCGGGTGTTAGCCCGAAGCGGTTTTCAAGACCGCCGCGATAGACCACTCTGCCACCTCTCCGCGAAGTGACACGTGTCATGTGCCAAGTGACAAGATCCGCCACCGCGCTTGCCACGTGCCACTTGTCACTTTCACCATTCTTAATTGGCACGGCAGGAGGGAATCGAACCCCCAACCAACGGTTTTGGAGACCGCTACTCTACCAATTGAGCTACTGCCGTATCCGCCCAATCTTGTTTTAATCTGACAAACCTGGAGTCCTGGGGGTTCATCCCCCGCTCCGGTGTTAAAAATCGCGGTCAGGCGATGACTTCCGACACGCGGCCGGCGCCGATCGTGCGCCCGCCTTCACGGATCGCGAATCGCTGGCCTTTTTCCATGGCCACCGGCGAGATCACTTTGACCTCCACCGAGACGTTGTCGCCGGGCATCACCATTTCGACGCCCTTGGCCAGCGTGACCGTGCCGGTCACGTCAGTGGTGCGGAAATAAAACTGCGGACGGTAATTGGTAAAGAACGGCGTGTGGCGTCCGCCTTCTTCCTTGGACAACACATAGACTTCCGCCTTGAAGTTTGTGTGCGGGGTGATGCTGCCGGGTTTGGCCAGCACCATGCCGCGCTCGACTTCTTCCTTCTTGGTGCCGCGCAGCAACACGCCCACGTTGTCGCCCGCCGTCGCCTTGTCCAGCAGCTTGCGGAACATTTCAATGTCCGTCGCCACCGTCTTGCGGGTATCCTTGATGCCGACGATTTCGACGTCGGACATGCGTTCGAGCACGCCGCGTTCGACGCGGCCGGTCACGACGGTACCGCGGCCTTCAATGTTGAACACGTCTTCGATGCACATCAGGAACGGCTTGTCCACTTCGCGGGTCGGCAGCGGAATGAACGCGTCGATGGCCTCCATCAGCTTCTGGATGGAGTCCTCGGCTTCCTTGTCGCCGGCGAGGGCGCCTTTGGCGCTGCCGCGGACGATGGGCGTCTTGTCGCCGGGAAATTCATACTTGGTCAACAGGTCGCGGATTTCCATTTCCACGAGATCGAGCAATTCCTTGTCGTCCACGAGGTCCACCTTGTTCAGGTAAACGACGATGGCGGGCACGCCGACCTGGCGGGCGAGCAGGACGTGCTCCTTGGTCTGGGGCATCGGGCCTTCCGACGCGTCCACAACCAGGATGGCGCCGTCCATCTGGGCCGCGCCGGTAATCATGTTTTTGATGAAGTCGGCATGGCCGGGGCAGTCGATGTGGGCGTAATGGCGTTTGTCGCTCTGGTACTCGACGTGGGAGACAGCGATGGTCACCGTCTTGGTTTCGTCACGCACGGTGCCGCCCTTGGTAATGTCCGCATAAGAAATCGGTTTGGCCAGGCCTTTGCGGGCCTGGGTGGCGACGATGGCGGCGGTCAGGGTGGATTTGCCGTGGTCGATGTGGCCGATGGTGCCGACATTGACGTGCGGTTTCGTTCGTTGGAATTGCTCTTTAGCCATTGTTATCTCCTGCGTTGATGTCGTTGGTTATTTGTCAATAAATCTAAGTATGGAGCCCATGATCAGGATTGAACTGATGACCTCGTCCTTACCAAGGACGCGCTCTACCGACTGAGCTACATGGGCGCATAAAAATCATTCGTTCGATCCGATACATACAAAACGACAAAAACCCGTTACCCCCTCATTTTCTTTTGAAAATCCAAGGGGCCACTGGCTTTATGTCTTTACTACGGCTCTACTCTCTAGCGACTAGCGGCCGCAAAGTATGAAACCGCCAGGACCCTGTCAACAGGTTTTTTAAGATATTTCCGACCGGGGTCTGGCCTCAATCCAAAGCCGCTTCAACCAGACCCCGAACCCACGCCAGACAGCGCACGACCTACAGGACGAACGCAACAGGCGCGGACGGAGACATCAGGGTCATTTTGGCTGTTTACCGGCTCGTGCCGCTTGGATCATCTGGTCGCCCGTACGGTCAAATTTACCCAAAAACGGTTCCAGAAACAAGCCGTGGCATCAGGGACCACCATACACTCTGGGCAGGGGTGCACCCACGGGTAGCCACTTGGGGGCGGGATAAAGGTGTCATCTTCATCTTCATTTTCAGGAGAAGACGAAAGCGATTCAAACAACGACGAGGGACAGTGTGACCTTCTGTCCTTCTTGTCCCTTTTGTCCTTCGGTCTCGTTTGGTTCAAGTTTCAAGAACGGCGGAGAGATTTGGCAATCGCCAAACCGGCATCCTGCCGCCGGCGGAAAAGAATTGAATTTCCCGCTCGATGCTCCAACATCTGCCCAGACTGAGAACATTTTTCCCAGTGATTTTTGAAATTTTATGCAATTCGAAGCTTTAAACGCAGGAAATTGGTTCCGTGTCAACGGGTTGTCGCAAGACCCGGGACCGACCGGAATGTCTGCGTGAAGGCAACGCCATGGATCTTTCTTCGACAACCTTGTTGACCCTGGCTTTGCTGGGGTACGTCGCTGGCAGCCTGGCCGGACTGGTGTTTTGTCGTTGGGAACGGCTGGCCAACTGCCTCTCGTTCGGCGGCGCGACGCTGGCGGCGGGCTGCGGTACAGTGGCTTGTGCCCGGTTGCTGGCCACCGGCGGAACGGTCGCTCCCGTCCAACTCCAACTGCTGCCGACGCTGGTTCCCTACGTGCAGTTCACCGCGCGACTCGATTCGCTGTCGGTCTTTTTCGGATTGATCGTTTCAGTGCTCGGGTTTGCGCTGTCCCTGTATTCGCTGGGCTACGCGCGCGGGTTTTTTGGACACAAGAACGTCGGCGTGCTGGGCGCGTTCTTCAACCTGATGCTGCTCGCCACCAACCTGGTGTTTTTGTCCGACAACGCGTTCTTCTTTCTTATCGCCTGGGAAATCATGGCGCTCTCGGCCTATTGCCTGGTCAGTTTCGAACATGAAAAACCCGAGACGCGCAGCGCCGGGGTCTTCTATTTTGTCATGTCCCACATCGGCACCGGCTGCCTCATCCTGGGTTTTCTGTTGCTGTTCCAAGCCTCCGGCGGTTATGGTTTCGACGGCTTTCATGCGCTCGGCGACAAGATGTCGCCCGGTTCGCGCAACGCCGCCTTTCTGCTCTTCCTGATCGGTTTCGGCGTCAAGGCGGGCATCGTGCCGTTGCACACCTGGCTGCCGGAGGCGCATCCGGTGGCGCCCAGCAATGTCTCCGCGTTCATGTCCGGCGTGCTCATCAAGACCGGCATCTACGGTCTGGCGCGCGTGTTCTTCGATTTCCTCGGCACGCCGCCGATGTGGTGGGGGGTGACCGTGTTGGCCATCGGAACAATTTCCGCCGTGCTGGGGGTGTTGTATGCCCTGATGCAACATGACCTGAAGCGGCTGTTGGCCTATCACAGCATCGAAAACATCGGCATCATTCTGATGGGTTTCGGCGCGTCGCTGATGTTCCTGAACACGGGCCACCCGCTGCTGTCCACGCTGGCGCTCATCGCGGGTTTGTATCACACCCTCAATCACGCCCTGTTCAAGGGCCTGCTGTTCCTCGGCGCCGGCGCGGTCCTGCACGCCACCCGCACGCGCGACATGGAGCACCTGGGTGGACTCGCGAAACGGATGCCGCAGACGGCGTTTTTTTTCCTGATCGGCGCCGTGGCCATCTCCGCCTTGCCGCCACTCAACGGCTTTGTCAGCGAATGGCTCACCTATCAGTCGTTGTTGCAGGGGTTCGGCACCACGGAGAGTTTGTTGCGGCTCATGTTCCCGATCGGCGGCGCGTTGCTGGCGTTGACCGGCGCGCTGGCGGCGGCGTGCTTCGTGAAGGCGTTCGGCATCACTTTCCTGGCCCAGCCCCGCAGCGAAGCCGCGGCCCAGGCGCACGAGGCCTCATTCACGATGTTGTTGGGCCAGGCGGTCCTCGTGGCGGCCTGCGTGTTCCTCGGCCTGTTCCCCACCCTGTTCCTGAAGCTTCTCGACCCGTTGACGCAACAGCTCACCGGCCTCCAAATCAGCAGCCAACTGACCCTGGCCAACGGGCTGGTGCTGGCGGGCACGAATCCGGCCGGGGGCACCGTCTCGACTTTGGGCATCGCGGTGCTGGGCATCGCGTTGCTGGCCGTCCCGTTCGCGCTGTGGCTGATGCTCGGGCGACAAACGAGGGTCCGCATCGGGCCGACCTGGGATTGCGGCCTCCAGGGCCTGACGCCACGCATGGAATACACCGCCACCGGTTTTTCCAAACCGATCCGGATGATTTTCAAGGCGCTCTTCCGGCCGCGCCGCGAGGTGCAGCGGGAGTACGATTTTTCACCTTACTTCGCCACCAACATCCGCTTCGAAGCCCACGTCGAGGAGATTTTTGAAACGCGAATCTACCGGCCGCTGAACCGGTGGGTGCTGTGGCTGTCGCGCCGGATGCGCGCGTTGCAGGCCGGCAGCATCCAGGCGTACCTCATTTACATCTTCATCACCTTGCTGTTGCTGCTCCTGTTCGCGTTATGAATCCCGACTTTACAGGCATTGCGTTGCAGACGGCGCTGTTGCTGTTGCTGGCGCCGCTGATCACCGGTTGCATCCGGAATTGGAAAGCCCGGCTGCAAAACCGCCGCGGCCCGCGCCTCTGGCAGCCGTATTTCGACCTGGTGAAATTTTTGCGCAAGGACATGGTCATTTCCGAACACGCGTCCTGGGTGTTCTCGGCCGCTCCGTACGTGGTCTTCATTACGGCATTGCTGACGGGGTTGATGGTGCCATTGGCCTCGACGCAGGCGCCGCTGAGCCTGTTCGGCGGCGTGCTGGCGGTGGTCGGGTTGCTGGCGCTCGGACGGTTTTTCATGGCCCTGGGCGGACTCGACCCGGCGAGCGCGTTTGGCGGCATGGGCAGCAGCCGCGAAATGACCATCGCCGCCCTCGCCGAGCCGGCGCTGATGCTGGCCATTTTCACCGTGGCCATCACGGCCGGTTCCACCGACTTCAGCCGCATCGTCACCTCCGCCCAACAGTCGGGCTGGGACCTGTTGAACCCGGCGCGGCTCATGGCCTTTGCGGCGCTGTTCATCGTGCTGCTGGCCGAGACCGGCCGGGTACCCATTGACAATCCGGCGACGCACCTGGAATTGACCATGATTCATGAGGCGATGCTGCTGGAATACTCGGGCCGGCATCTGGCATTGATGGAATGGGGCGCCTCCATCAAGCAACTGGTGCTGATGGCGATTCTGGTCAACGTCTTCCTGCCCGTCGGCTTGATCGCCGATCATTCGGCGGCGATGCTCGGGTTGGGACTGGCCGTTTTCATTGGCAAGATTCTCTTGTTATCGGCCGCCGTGGCGCTGGTGGAAACCGTCAATGCCAAGCTGCGCCTGTTCCGCGTGCCGGACCTGTTAAGCGCGGCGTTCGTGCTCGCCGCCATGGCGTTATTGTCGATGTTCCTCTTCCATTAACCATGAACAACCCCATTCCCATCGAAATCGGTTCGCAACTGATCATGCTGTTTGCGGCGTTGATGCTGGTGCTGCAACTGCTCCTGGTGGTGCAGAAAATGTTGCTGACCAACGTCCGGCTCTTTGCGCTGCAGTCCCTCATGCTCTCCGCCATCGCGACCGTCGTCGCCGGGTATTACAGCGCCACGCACATCTACATCGTCGCCGTGCTGACGCTCCTCGGCAAGGTCATCTTCCTGCCCTGGCTGCTCAACCGGATCGTGCGCCGCATCAACATCGTTCAGGAAATCGAGCCGCTGTTCAACGCGCCCACTTCGATGCTCATCTGCGGCGGCCTGACCCTGCTGAGTTACCTGGTGGCGCGGCCGTTCACGACGCTGCACAAGCTGGGCAACAACACGCTGGCCATCGCCATCGCCCTCCTGCTCACCGGCTTTTTCCTCATGATCAACCGCCGGAAAGCCATTTCCCAGGTGCTCGCCCTGCTCACGATTGAAAACGGCGTCATGCTCGCCGCCGTGGCGCTCACCACCTACGGCATGCCGCTGGTGGTCGAACTGGGCATCTTCTTCGACGTGATGGTGGCGGTGATGGTGCTGGGCATCCTGGTCTACCGCATCCGCGAATCGTTCGCTTCGATGGACACGGGCAAGCTGACGCAATTGAAAGGATGACGTGCCGCTGTTGACTCTCATTGTTCTGCTTCCGCCCGCCGCCGCGCTGCTTTGTCTGCTCGTGCGGTGGCGGTGGCTCATGGAGGGCCTGAATCTGCTGGCGTTCGCCGCCACGCTGGCGCTGGGCATCCGCCTGCTTCCCGAAGTCCTGGCCTGCCACGCCGTGACGGAAGGAAACGGCTTCCTGTACGCCGATGCGCTGAGCGCGTGGATGGTGCTGCTGATTTCAGCCGTGTCGCTGGGCACCTCGTTTTACGCCGGACGTTACTTTCGCCGCGATCTCGCCGCCGGCGCGGTCACCCCCGGTCGCGTTAAGGAATTTTTTGTGCTCACCCCGTTGTTTTCCACCGGCATGTTTCTGGCGGTCCTGGCCAATAACCTGGGGGTGATGTGGTTCGCGCTTGAAGCCACGGCGCTGTCGTCGGTATTGCTGGTGGCGCTGTACAACCGCAAAACGTCGCTCGAAGCGGCGTGGAAGTATGTCATGCTCGGCAGTTTGGGGCTGGCGCTGGCGCTGTTCGGCACGGTGTTCACCTACGCCGCGGCAATCAACCAGAATTCGGCCGAACATTTGCCGAGTTTCAACTGGTCGCATCTGATGACCGTGGCGGACCAATTCGATCCGCGGCTGATCAAGCTGGCGTTCGTTTTCGTGCTGGTCGGTTACGGCACCAAGGCCGGGCTGGCCCCCATGCACACCTGGTTGCCCGACGCCCACAGCGAAGCGCCGTCGCCGACCAGCGCCATGCTCTCCGGCGTGTCGCTGAAAGTCGCCATCTATGCCCTGCTCCGCTTTCACATCCTCACCTCGCAATGCCTGGGCCCCGAATTCAGCCGGAGGTTCCTGTTGGGCTTCGGCCTGTTTTCCATGTGCCTGGCCGCGCCGTTCATCCTGGTGCAAGGCGATCTCAAACGGATGCTCGCCTACTCCAGCCTCGAACACGTCGGCCTCATTTGCACCGCCGTCGGCCTGAACACGCCGGTGACCATTTTCGGCGCGCTGCTGCACATGGGTTATCATGCGTTGACCAAACCGGTGCTGTTCTTCGCGGCGGGCAACATCCACCAGACGTTTCACACCCTGAAACTGCGCGTCATCGGGCCCGGCGTGGTGCAGGTGTTGCCGGTGACGGTTGTGTTCATGGGGCTGGCGGCGGTGGCGGCGATGGGCCTGCCGCCCTTTGGTCTGTTTTACAGCGAACTGACGGTGCTCAGCGGCGGGTTCGCCGCGGGCCGGACCGGCATCAGCACCCTGATCCTCGTGCTGCTGATCGCGGCGTTTTGCGGTATCCTCCGGCAACTCACCCGCATCCTGTTGGGCGAGCGCGAAGCCGGTCGCACCACCGACGCGCAGGCGTGGGACGGCGTACCGGCGATGGGGCTGCTGGTGGGCGGACTGCTGGTATTCAGCGTCTGGCTTCCGATCCCACTGCGCCAGTTGCTGCATCAGGCCGCCGGAATCATCGGAGGAAAATCATGAGGAAAATGTCCGATCATCCGAACCACCGCCAGGTCTTGGAGTGCGCCAGCCCTCTGGCGCTTTGGGCAGTCACTCGCATCACCAAGGCGGTGGAGGGCCGCCGCCGCCCAAGACGCTGCCGCGCCGACGGGGCGGTTGAGTTTGTGCGGAACCGGCATTGGTTGCCGGCTGCAATCAAAAAATAAAACCATGGAATTGATGATGTTGTTGATGGTGCCGCTCGCGGCCAGCCTGCTTTGTCTCACGACTCGCTCGCGGGCGTGGTGGGAACGGCTGAACCTGGGCGCCTTCGCGCTGGTCGCCGGCCTGGCTTTCAAAGTGGCGGCCGATGTGGCCGACATCGGCCCCGTGACCGCGCTGGGCGGTTTCCTGCGCGCCGATGCCCTGAGCGCGCTGGTGCTGGCTCTCACCGGGTTCGTCGCGCTGGTCTGCTCGATCTACGCCGTCGGCTATCTGCGCCGCGAAGAAGCCAATGGCAAAGTCAGCCACGCGCAGTTGCGGCGATATTATGGGCTCACGCCGCTGTTCGTCGGCGCCATGCTGTTGGTGCCGCTGGCGGATAACCTGGGGGTGATGTGGGTGGCCATTGAAACCACCACGCTGGCCTCGGTGTTGCTGGTCACATTTTACAACCAGAAGACCTCATTCGAGGCGGGCTGGAAATACATCATCATTGGCAGCGTCGGCATTTCTCTGGCGCTGTTCGGAACGGTTTTCACGTACTACGCGGCAGTCGGCCTGCCCGGGCTGGAAACGGGCGGCGGCATGAACTGGTCGGTGCTGGTGGGCGTGGCGGGCCAATTGAATCCGCAAGCGATGCGGCTGGCGTTCGTGCTGGTACTGCTCGGCTACGGCACCAAGGCGGGTCTGGCGCCCATGCACACCTGGAAACCCGATGCCTACGCCGAGGCGCCCGTGCCTTCCGCCACACTGCTGGGCGCCGGGTTCATCAATTGCGCCATTTATGCCATCATGCGTTTCGATGTGCTGACGGAGAAATGCCTGGGCCACGAGTTTCCCGGCCGACTGCTGGCGGGTTTCGGGGTCGCTTCCATACTCGTGGCCGTTCCGTTCATCCTTGTGCAGCGGAATTTTCGCCGGCTGCTGGCCTATTCGAGCATCGACCATTGCGGCATCATGGTGGCCGGGCTGGGCTTTGGCGGCAAGCTCGGCGCGCTGGGTGCGGCGCTGCACATGCTGTTCCACGGGGTGACCAAGCCGCTCCTGTTCTTCTGCGCCGGCAACGTGCAGCAGCACTTTGGCACGCCGCACTTCCGGAAGGTCCATGGCGTCCTGCACACGCTGCCGTGGACGGGCGGGTTGTTTCTGCTGGCGACGCTGGCCGTCACCGGGGTGCCGCCCTTCAGCCTGTTCCAAAGCGAGTTCAACATCCTGAGCGGGGCGCTGGCGGCCCGTTGTGGCTGGACGGCTTTTCTGTTCATTGCCGGCGTCGTGGCCATCTTCGCCGGTTTCCTGGTGCACCTGTCGAAACTGAGCCTGGGCCTGCCAGCCCAGCCCGGAACGCGCGCCGCCGAATGTCCCTGGAAACTCGGAGCCATGGCCGTCGTGGCCGCGGCCGTGATCCTCCTGGGTTTTTGGCTGCCGGGTCCGCTTTACGAACTGGTGCAGGAAACCACTCTGATTATCGGGAGCCCAACCCCATGAACATTCTGCCCGCTGCGAATCACATTCTGACCGAAGTGCAACAGCGCTTCGACGACCGGCTGGATGCCGTGCGGGTCGCCCGGCCGGACGAGGTTTATTTCCACGCGCCGATGGAACTGGTCGCCGGCTTCAGCGCCCATCTTTACAAGAAGTGGGACGCGCGGCTGGTGAGCGTCTTTGCTGATGATGTTTGCGCCACGGAAAAAGTGTTTCACCTGTACTACGTATTTGCGCTCGACGGCGACCGGGTGTTTTTCATCCTGCGCGTGCCGGTGCCGCCGGAAAATCCCGGGTTCGCCTCGCTGGCCAACGCCATCCCGGCCGTGAGCTGGCAGGAACGGGAAATCCAGGACCTGTTCGGCCTGAAACTCATCGGCCATCCCAACCCGCGGCGGTGCGCATTGCACGATGACTGGCCGGATGTTCATCCGCTGCGCAAGGATTTTGACCTCCGGACCCAACTGCCGCCTTTCCAGGGCGAGCGGCACAAATTACGCGAAGTGGAGGGCGAAGGCGTGTTCCAGGTGCCGGTGGGACCCGTGCACGCCGGCATCATCGAGCCCGGCCATTTCCGCTTCAGCGTCGCGGGCGAGCCGGTGCTGTATCTGCAACTGCGCCTGTTCTACACGCACAAGGGCACCGAAAAACTCTTCGAACATCTGCCAGTGGCCCACGGTGTGCGGCTGGCCGAAAGCATTTCCGGCGACTCGAGTTTCGCCCACGCCCTGGCGTTTTGCCACGCCCTGGAACGCGCCGCGGACGTGGAGGCGCCGCCGCGGGCGCGCGCCCTGCGCACGCTCTGCCTGGAACTGGAGCGCCTCTACAACCACATCGCCGACATCGGCGCGATTGCGACCGACGTGGCGTTCGTGGTCGCCAACATGCATGCCCTGCGGCTCAAGGAACGCGTGCTGCGCCTGAACGAACTGCTGGCCGGCAACCGCCTGCTGCGCGGCATGGCCTGCCCCGGCGGCGTGCGGAGCGACTGGGACGGCGGCCAAATCCGTGCCTTGCAGGATTTGGTGGCGGCCCTCGGACCGGAATTTGATTCGCTGGTCGATCTCATCGAAAATTCGTCGTCCACCCGCGACCGCCTGGAGGGCACCGGCATTTTGAAACCCGAAGTGGCGCGCGACCTGGGCGTCGTGGGCATCGCCGGCCGCGCCTCCGGATTCGACCATGACCTGCGGCGGGATTTCCCCAATGCGGCTTACGACCGGGTGCAGTTCCGCGTGCCCGTTTACCACGTTGGCGACGTGGAACACCGGATGCAGGTGCGCATCGATGAAGTGCGCGAGTCGCTGGCCATCATCCGGCAGCTCGCGGCCGATCTTCCCGGCGGCCTCTGGCGCGCGGACCTCGGCGACCTGCCGGCCGGCCGCACCGCGCTCGGTTGGGTCGAGGGCTGGCGGGGCGAGATTTTTCACTGGATCCGCACCGCGCCGGGCAACCGGCTGGCGCGCTGCAAAGTCAAGGATCCCTCGCTGCAAAACTGGCCGGCGCTCAGCCAGGCCATCCTGGGCAACATCGTGCCGGATTTCCCGGTCGTGAATAAAAGTTTCAATCTTTCCTACTCGGGTACGGATCGCTAAGGCCATTTATGTTTGAAATTCTCCGAAAAAGTCTTCAGACCGGCATTGTCACCACCGGGTATCCGGACAGCCCGGCGGAAATCTCCCGCTCGGCCCGTGGCCGGCCGGAGATTGACTGGCGCCAGTGGACGGATGCGCGTCCGGCGGCCGCCGCCTGTCCGACCGGAGCCATCAGTTTTCAGGACAGCGGAGAGAAGCGCCGCGTGCGGCTCGATCTGGCCCAATGCACGTTCTGCGGCCTGTGCGCCGAGGCCGACAAAGCCATCCGGATGACCAATGCTTGTGAATGCGCCACGCGCCGGCGCGAGGACCTGGTGTGGGAAGGCGATTACAGCCTCAAACCCGATGGCCGGCACGAAAAACTCCTTTTGCCGCCTGGTGGCAACAAGTCCCACCTGCACAAGCCCGTTGCTCTGGACCGGGGCTCGCTGGACGGGGTCGGCCGGCAATTGAAATCGCAGATCGACCGCGTGCTGGGCCGGTCGTTGCACATTCGCGAAGTGGACGCCGGCTCCTGCAACGGTTGCGAAATCGAAATTGTCGGTCTGACCAGCCCGATTTACGACCTCGAACGGTTCGGCATTCATTTTGTCGCTTCACCCCGGCACGCCGATCTGCTGCTGGTGACCGGCCCGGTGACGCGGAACATGGAACTCGCACTGCGCAAAACCTACGACGCCATGCCGGCCCCGCGGCTGGTGGTGGCGGTGGGCGCGTGCGGTTGCAGCGGCGGCATCTTTGGCCGGAACTACGCCACCGTGGGCGGCGTGGACGCGGTATTGCCGGTGGACGTTTACATTCCCGGCTGCCCGCCCAACCCGCACGCGCTGCTGCAAGGGATCCTGCTGGCCATCGGCCGGCTGGCACCCGCAGCCCGGCCGGCACCCCAACTGTCCTGATGGGAAAATCGGCGGTTCCGACGAAAGCCGATTGAGATTCGTTCCAGGCGCTTATTGAGCAAATCAGTCAGCATGAATTCATTTCCCGGTTGCACGGCCCCGCCATTGACTTGCACCGGCTAACACCGGGAAAAAATGGGCGGCCTGTTTCTCGTCTGAAAATCAGCCGCCTCGACGGAGAAACTGACAACCATTAAAAAATCGGAGGCCAGCCGTCGTCAAATTTTTGATTTTTTCTGACCGTTGAACGCGGGGTTTGTCCTTTCTCAATCATCTTGATTTTGTCACTCAACCGATTTTGGCATTCACCGGTCATATGCTGCTGAACTGACCCGGTTGGCACGACTTAGCACGTCGGGTGCTTAACTGGAGCTGTCGTATGCAGTGTTGTAAATGTCGTACCTTCGTTCGGTCCGGTAGGCTTTCGTTTGGCAGGTTGTTGCTGACAGGTTCGCTGGTCCTCTTAATCTCATCAATTCAAGCCACCGCGGCGGTGCTTTCGGCCTGCCCATGCACGCTGGGCTGGGATGCCAGCGCGGATCCGCTCGTCACCGGTTACGCTCTCTATTATGGCGTCGCCGGTTCGGCGACCACCAATCGCGTGGATGTGGGAGCTACCAACCAGATTGTGCTCAAGAAACTGTCGGCGAACACGAAATATTTTTTCTACCTGGTGTCCTACAATGCCGGCTGCCTTGAAAGTCCTCCCTCCAGCGTGATGTATTACACGCCGCCGGTGTTATCGAGGCTGAAATTCAGCGCCCAGGCGGATGGGACGATGAATTTGCGCTTTCAGGCACCCACCGGCGCCGTTTGCCGGGTGGAATATGCCCCTACCCTCAATCCTGCGCACTGGCAATCCCTGGGCAGTTTGTTGGCGGACACCAATGGCTGTGTGGCGGCGACCGATCCGCTTACCAATCGGCCGCCAACCCGGTTTTACCGGGCCGTCGTGCCCTAATCCCATTCACGATTGGCGATTGGCGACTTACGCGGAACTTAGCCACGCGTGAAAGGACTCGTAAATCGTAAATCCACTGTCGTAGATCCGTTTAGGCCCGCGGATGCGCGGCGTCATACGCCTTCTTCAAACGCTCGGTCGTCACGTGCGTGTACACCTGGGTGGTGACCAGATGCGCGTGGCCGAGCAATTCCTGCACGCTCCGTAAATCTGCCCCCGCATCCAGCAGATGCGTCGCGTAACTGTGCCGCAATTTGTGGGGCGTCAGGCTGGGATCCAGGCCGGCGATGACGAGATATCGCTTCAGGCGACGGGACAACTGGACTGGTTGCAGGGGAGCCGGCGGTTTGGTTTCCGCAAAAAAAACCGGGGCTTCGCCGGCGGGCGGCTGTTTGAGCGTCTGCCAGTAGTTTTTAATCGCCTGCAACGCCGGTTCGCCGATCGGCACCAGCCGCTCCTTTTTGCCCTTGCCGCGCACACGCACCAGTTGTTCGTTCCAGTCGATGTCCTCCGCCCGCAGGCCGCACAGCTCGCTGACGCGCAGGCCGCAGGAGTAAATGGTTTCCAGCACCGCCACGTCGCGCAAGCAGGCGCCGGCCGAGAGGGGCCGGCCCGCGCCCTCCTGCCGGTGCGAGTGCAGCAGCTTGAGCGGCGCGCCGAGCAAATCCACCATCTGCCGGAGGGTGAGATATTTGGGCAGACGCCGGCCCGGCTTGGGGAGGGACAGGTTTTTGATGGGCGACACAGCGACGGCTCCATGCCGGATCAAGAAGCGGTAAAAGGTCCGCAGCGCCGAGAACCGCAGTTGGATGGCCGCCTGGCTCAGTTGTTGCCGGCCCAGGAATCGCAGGTAACCGCGGAAATCGTCGCGCTGGAGATTTTCCCATTCGGGATTCTGCTGCCGCTCCTGCTGGTGCCAGGAAAAAAACTCCCACAGCGCCTGCCGGTAATTGCGCTGGGTGTACACCGAAGCGCCCCGGTCCGTGCCCAGGTGGGTGAGGAATCTCCGGATCCAGCGGTCCTGGGTCTCGACGGCGGGTTTGATGGGCTCATCCATTGTTCGAACAAGTTACGCTGGAGGCGGCGCCGATTCAATCGTCACGAGTGGCCCTGGGAGCGCCGGCGTCTCGCCGGCTTGTCTTAACACATTTTCCCCTCATCCTGCCGGCGGGACGCCGGCGCTCCCAGGAATGCGTTAGGGAATGACTCTCTCCTGGTCGCGGGTCTGGGCCGGGAAAGGCACATCCGACTCAACGACCGGTTGTTTGGCCCGGTTGAGCGTGTTGCCTTCCAAAGTAACATTCTTCAATTCGCCGGGTGGAACGGAAAGAAAAGTGCCCGTGCCGGCAAACGCGCGACAGCCCCGCACCGCGGCACCGGGACAGTGTTCGAGCCGGATCACCGGCGCGTCGGCCGGCGGCTGGCGCGCGGTGATGTCGTCCAGCTCCGGCTGGCGGGCATCCTGGACCCAAAATGCCGGACCGTTCTCCGCATTCACCTGCACATTGTGCAACTCCATCGCATCGGTGAACGCGCTGCGCATCCCGGCCTTCGCCGAAGCGATGACGTCGCTGATCCGCAGCCCGGAGACCGGCATTTCCGGCAAGCCAACGATGTCAATCGCCAGCTTCGCCCGGCGGATGGTCATGCCGCTGATGGCGATATTGCGGAAAACCGGCGTGCGCTTTGAAACCGGTTCCTCCGACGTTTTCTTCTCCCCTTCCATCTGGTAGTCCATTGTCACGCTGATGCCTTCGCCCACGTCTTCCATCGTCCAGTTGTTGAACCGCACATCCTCCACAAAACCGCCGCGGCCGCGTCGGCTCTTGATGCGGACGCCGATGTCGGTGCCCTGGCAGGAGAGGTTGTCCGCCACCACGTTGCGGATGCCGCCGGCAATTTCGCTGCCCAGCGTGACCGCGCCGTGCGCGCGATGCACGGTGCAATTGGCGATGGATACGTTCTCGGTCGGCCGGTTCACGCGCCGGCCATCGGCGTCCTTGCCGGATTTGAGCACGATGCCGTCGTCGCCGGTGTCGATGTAGCAATTGGCAATGCGCACGTTGCGGCTGGAATCCACGGCGATGCCGTCGGTGTGCACGCCCGGAAAAGTTTCGATGTTGACGTTTTGAACGACGGCGTTGTCGGAATACAACAAGTGAACTGTCCACATGGGTGAACCGACAAAATGGATTCCCTCAAGCAGGATGTTCGTGCAGTTCATGAACCGGACGAATGAAGGCCGGAGCTCCGGCGCGGCGTTTTCGTAATCCGCATCCGGCGTGGGTGTTTTGCCTTCGAGGTCTTGGAGCAGGCGCTGCCAGTTGGGTCCGTTGGCTGAGCCGGGATCATCGCCGGACGCCATGGTGCGGGGCATGAGCTTGAGCCATTCGGCGTTGTCCGTGGTGACCAAACCGCGCCCGGTGAGGGTGACGTTATGCAAATCGTGTCCGCCGATCAGCGGAACCGGGGTGAGGCACTCGATGCCCTGTTGCCGGCCCCGGGTGAACGGCAGCCGGGCCGCCGGAAACCGCAGCACCGCGCCGGCGTCGAGCTGGAACACCAGGTCGCTCGTGAGTTCAATCGGCCCGGTGACGTAATTCCCGGCCGGAACGAACACCGTTCCGCCGCCCGCCGCTTTCGCCGCTTGAATGGCGGCACGAAAGGCCTCGGTTGAATTCGTCGAGGCGTCAGGATGCGCGCCATAATCAAGAATGTTGAAAACCGGCCCGGCCACAGACGAATTGAGGCCTAGACCGACCAGTGCGAACAGGAGGAGTTGGGGAAGAAAAGGCGAGCGCATGGGATCACATGGTTTTGCCGAGCATACGCCGAGGGGCGTGGAAAACTCAATCTCGCGGTAGCTGGCCGGGGAGCGCTGGCGTCTCACTGGCACATTTCCATCGACCCGCCGTAGGACGGCGGTGCTCCCAGGAAATTGCGGGCGGTCCCGGCCTAATTCTCTTCGCGCGGGGGAAACTCGAACGTGACCTTGCCTTTGTCGTCCATCACCAGGTACGCCGGGAAAGGCTTGCCGGCCTTGGAAATGAACTGTTGCAGCAAATCGGTCCTGCGCGCGGCTAATAGCTTTTGCGCCTGTTCCGGCTCGATCGGCTGCTGCAAAATCTCGCGGCTGATCTTGAACTTGCACGGCTTGCTGTCGGCCTGGGATTTCTCGCACAGGTACCCGGCTTCGGTGTCGAAGACCCGGCTGCCGCACTTGGGGCATTGGCCCAGCGGCGTCTTGCCGGTGAAATCCATTTTCGGCAACGGCTCTTTGGCCTTCGTCTCCCTTGCCCTGGCCTTCCGCGCGCGCGGCGGAAATTCAAACGCCGTGCCGCCGTCCTTGACCACCAGGAACGCCTCAAACTTGCGGTTGGTTTTCTTGGAAACGAAGCCTTTGAGCAAATCGGTTTTGCCCTCGCCGAGCAGCTTCCTCACCTGGTCGGGCGAAATTTCCTGCTGCAAGATGATCTTGCCGGTGCGGAACGTGCAGGTCCTGGCCGGACCCGTCGCCTTCTCGCAAAGGTAATTCATGCCAGCATCGAAAACCCGGCTGCCGCACTTCGGGCATTGGCCCAGCGGGTCCTTGCCGGTGAAATCCACCGGGGCGGCCGCTTCGCCGTTCTCGGTTTTCTGATCGTTGCCAAAATCGAATTCGATTTTGAACTCCGGTGTCAGCTTCAGCACGGCGGCGAACGGCTTGCCCAGCTTGCTGCGGAATCCCTGCAACGGGCCCACCTGCCGGTCGGTGATGAGCCGCTCGACTTCCTCCATTTCGAACATCCGGCTGCACAGCGTTTTCCAGATGGCGAAATCGCAGCCGTCCTTCACGCATTGGAACTGCTTGTACTTCTCGTGCACTTCACCGCCGCACTTCGGACACGGCGTCTTGAGGACGCCAAAATCGCCGGGGATGGTGTCGTGCTCGAATTTTTTGGCGCGCTCGACGATGTGGCGGGTCATGTCGCCTATCCCGGCCATGAACTCGTCGCGGCTTTTCTGCCGGCGCTGAATCTGGCGCAACTGGAACTCCCAGTCGCCGGTCAGCTCAGGCCTGGTCAGCTCCGGAATGCCCAGCCCGTTCAGCAGCTCCATGAGCGAAAATGCCTTGGCCGTCGCCTGCAGCTCGCGGGCGTGGCGATGGACGTAATCCTCGTAAATCAAGCCCTCGATGATCGCGGCACGGGTGGCCGGCGTGCCGAGCCCCTTCTCGCGCATGGCCTCGCGCAATTCGTCGTCCTCCACCAGTTTGCCGGCGCCTTCCATGGCGCTGAGCAGCGTCGCCTCCGTGTACCGCGCCGGCGGCTTGGTCACGTTTTGCTTCACCTCGATGCCGCTGGTTTTGACCTGCTCGTTCGGCTTTACCGGAACGAGGTTGGTGTCTTCATCCTGCGCCTCCCGGCCATACACGGCCAGCCAGCCGGGCTTGACGATCACCTTGCCCGTGCTCTTGAACGGCTCGCCTTCGACCCGCGTGATGCGCGTGGTCTCGAGAAATTCCGCCGCCGGATAGAAAATCGCCAGGAATCGCTTGGTCACCAGGTCGTACAGCTTCAGTTCCGGCTCGCTCAAATTTTTCGGCGCCACCGTGGTGGGAATGATCGCGAAGTGGTCGGACACCTTGGCGTTGTTGAAGATGCGCTTGTTGGGATGCACCCAGCCGCTCTTGAGAACTGTCTCAGCAAACGCGGCATAGCGGGTTTCCCCGAGCATCTGCATCACGCTTTTGACGGTGCCGAGGTAATCCTCCGGCAGGGCGCGCGAGTCGGTGCGCGGGTAGGTCAGCACCTTGTGCCTTTCGTATAGCGCCTGGGCAACGGCCAACGTGTTCTTGGCGCTGAACCCGAACCGCGCGTTCGCGTCGCGCTGCAAGCTGGTCAGGTCATACAGCAGCGGCGACAGCGACGTGCTCGGCTTGCTTTCCTCGGTGACAATGCCCGGCTTGCCCAGGCACTTGTCGCGGATGGTCTCGGCCCGGGATTTTTCCCAGAGGCGCTCCGGTTTGAGCTGGTCGTCGCCGTCTTTGCCCTCCGGCTTGGCAAAGGTTTCGTCAAACCAGCGGCCGGTGTACTGGCCGGCCGCGGCGTCGAACGTGCCGATGACTTCCCAGAAATCGCGCGGGACAAACTCCCGGATTTTTTTCTCGCGCTCGACCAGGATGGCGAGCGTGGGGGTCTGGACGCGGCCGACGGTGGTTTTGAAGAAGCCGCCGAGCTTGGAATTGAAGGCCGTCATCGCCCGCGTGCCGTTGATGCCCACCAGCCAGTCGGCTTCCGACCGGCTGAACGCGGCGGCGGCCAGCGGCTGCATCTCCTCGTCGTCGCGCAACTGGGCGAACCCCTCGCGGATGGCGGCCGGGGTCATGGATTGCAGCCAGAGCCGTTTGATGGGCTGTTTCGCCTTGGTATGCTTGACGATGTTGCGGAAAATCAATTCGCCTTCGCGCCCGGCGTCGCAGGCATTGATCAACAGGTCCACGTCGTCGCGTTTGATGAGCTTCTTGAGCACTCTCAGGCGGCTCTCGCTCTTCTCGATGGGCTGCAAATCGAAGTGCGGCGGAATGACCGGCAGATTGGTGAACGTCCATTTCCCCTTCTTGACCTCGTACTTTTCCGGCACGATGAGTTCGAGCAGATGGCCGACCGCCGACGAAAGGACGTAGCGGTCGCTTTCGAAGTGGTCTTCCACCTTTTTGAAGCCGCCGAGCGCCTTGGCGATGTCGCCGGCGACGGACGGCTTCTCCGCGATGATGAGAGCTTTGCCCATTTGTTGCCCAGCGCTTGTACACCGGGTGCGGCCAACATGCGAAGAAAAAATTTTTTGTCAAATCGGAACCGGCACGATTTCAACCGTGGATGGCCGCGGGTGGACACGGGTTTTCAGATCACGAACTCCGATAAATCACGGGCAGGATGCCCGAGAGACACGAATTGAAAGCGCGCAGGGCTGATGGAAAGCAGCCCGGGGCAACGCCCCGGGAAAAGTCCCTTCAAATCATTTCCCGGACCTGAGCGGGCGACAAAAGATTTGGCGCAGAAACCGCGCACCGATGATCACCGCTCCGGCAGCGCCATCCTCAGCCCAAGGCCAGGCCGGGCTGAATGTCCGCATCCAGGGGTGTTTCCGCCCCGCCGTGTTGCAGCTTGAATTCCGCCAGCACGCCCACCATGGCGGCGTTGTCGGTGCAGAACGAGTTTTCCGCCAGGCGCAGCTCAAAACCTTCGCGCTCGCAGGCCCGCGCCAGCTCGCGGCGCAACGCGCGGTTGCAGGTGACCCCGCCGGACGCGGTCACGCAACGCACGCGGTTGCGTTTCGCCGCCCGGATGGTTTTGGTCACCAGCACCTCGACGATGGCCGCCTGGATGCCGGCGCACAGGTCCCGGACGTGCTGCGGGTCGTCCAGCAATTGCGGATGGTCCCGAAGAAAATAGCGGACCGAAGTCTTCAGGCCGCTGAAGCTGAAATCGTCGCCGGGATCGTTGAGCAGCGGGCGCGGGAAATCAAATGCGGCGGGATTCCCCTGTTCCGCCAGCCGGTCGATTTGCGGTCCGGCGGGATACGGCAAACCCATCAACTTGCCGGTTTTGTCGAAGCATTCGCCGGCCGCATCGTCCACGGTCGAGCCGAGCACGCGATGTTTCAGCACCGATTCCACCTGCACCAGCAGGGTGTGGCCGCCGCTGACGACGAGGGAGACGTTGGGCTGAAAGGCGGAAAAGCCGGCGGCAAAGCCGTCACCGCTGCGGACAATCCACGGCGAGTACAGGTGCGCCTCGTGGTGATGGATGCCGAGGAACGGTTTTTGCAGGGTGAACGCGATGGCTTGGGCGGCCTTGAAGCCGATCAGCAAAGCCGTTGGCAACCCCGGGCCTTGCGTGGCGGCGACGGCATCGAGCTGATCCGGCGGCACGTTCGCCTCCTGCAAGGCGGCGTGGGTGACGGGCGTCAGGTTGCGCAGGTGTTCGCGGGCGGCGAGCTCCGGCACCACCCCGCCGTATTCCGCGTGCAGCTTGATCTGGGAGGAAATCACATTGGACAAAACCCGGCCCTCGCGCACAACCGCGGCGCTGGTCTCGTCGCAGGAGGTTTCGATGGCCAGAATTGTCATGTGTTGGACTGTTGAATCGTCAAATCGGTTCGCGATTCAACGATTCAATCCGTCAGCGAATTCATTTCTTCGCTGTTTTCGCCGCGACGGCCGAGGGCGCCGAATCGTTGAGGGCGTCGCACTGTAACAGGTCCCGCAACAGATCCTGCGCGCGCTCCAGTTGCACATCGGGAACGTGGGCGAGACTGAGGCGGTTGGTCTCGCTGAGCGACTCGAGCCCGGCGGGGGCGCGCTTCAACAACAAGGCGGCTTCCTGCTCCTCGGTCATGGGCACTTGAATATCGGGCGTGATCCCGTGCTGATGAATGACCTTGTGGCTGGGCGTGTAGTACTTGGCCGTGGTGAGTTTGAGTGCCGAGCCGTCGCTGAGCGGGAAAATACTCTGCACGGACCCCTTGCCGAACGTCTTGCCGCCCAGGATGACCGCCCGGCATTTCCCCAGCGCCGTGCAGTCCTGCAGACAGCCGGACACAATTTCGGCCGCGCTGGCGGTGCCCAGATTCACGAGCACCACCACCGGCATGCCGTTCACTTCGTCGCCGTGGCCGCTGACGCGATGGATGGCGTTTTCAGCAGGGTCGCGCCCTTCAGTGGTGACCACCAGCTGCCCGCGCGGGAGAAATTTTCCGCACACCTCCACCGCCTCATCCAGCAGGCCGCCGGGATTCCATCGCAAATCCAGAATCAACGCCCGCATCCCCTGCGCCTTCAACTTGTCCAGCGCCCCTTCGAGCTCCTCGCCGGCCCGGTCGCCGAATTCCGTGATCCGGACATAGCCGATCTTGTCATCGCCCAGGGGAAACAACTTCTTGCCATTGATGTCCTTGACCATGTCCGTCTTGATGACGGCGCGCGTGAGGGTGTAGTTTTTGACCAGGCCCGACGCCGGACGCTCAATGGTCACCGTCACCTGGGTTCCCGGCTTGCCCCGCAGCAGTTTCACCACATCCGGCAACGACAGCTTTTCCACGCTTCTGCCGTCCACCCGGAGGATGCGGTCGCCGGTCAGGATGCCGGCGCGGAAACCCGGCGTATCCTCCATGGGCGCGATGACGGTCACGAAATTATCTCGCAGGGTCACGAAGAGCCCCAGCCCCCCGAACTGGCCCTCGGTGTCATTTTGCAGCTGCTGATAATCCTCCGCGTCCATAAATTCGCTGTGCGGATCCAGCGAGCCGACCATGCCTTTGAGCGAAGCGTACACCAGATCGCGGTAGGTCAGGTCCGGCCCGTCCACGTATTGCTTGCGCACCTTGTCCAGCACGTCAGTGTACAATTCAAGATTCGGATACAAGGTGTCCTGTTTGGCCGCGGCCCGGGCGGAACCCAGGTAAAGGTGCAGGCCGATCATCAGGTTCAACAACAGCGCCACGGCCACCGTCCCAAATAACAAACGTCGTTTCATAAGCGGAAGACAGGCTACCACAAAGCCGGCAGGACACCAAGTTTTTGGGAGCGCCCCTTTGACGGATCGCGGCCGGGGAATGCCGCCGGAACGCGGGGGCGGCAATTCAGATACTGCCTTTTAGCAGCGTCTCCACGAACGGCAAATCCCCAGGCACCGTGACCTTGGGATTGGGCGCCACGCTGGAAACGAGCCGGACCGGCTGGCCGATTAATTCGCAGGCCGCCGTGTCGTCGGTGAAGATCAATCCCCGGTGGCGCACTTCTGCCAGCGCGCGCCGGATGACTTCCACGCGGAAGGTCTGCGGCGTTTGCACCGCCCAAAGCCGGGAGCGGTCCAGCGTGCGCTGAATGAAACGGCCGTCGGGGGATTCCTTGAGCGTGTCGGTCACCGGCTGGGCCGCCACGGCGGCGCCGCTTTCCTCCGCCGCCTTGAGCGTGGCGGCAATCAGCTCCCCGCCGGTGCAGGGCCGCGCCGCGTCCTGGATGGCCACAATTTCCGAACCCGCGGCCAGCGCTTGCAGGCCGTTCCAGACCGAATCCTGGCGTTCCGCACCGCCCGCCACGATCCGGAACGGCTTTTGGAAATGATACTGTTCCGCCAGCCGCGCGAAAGTTCTCTGCCGGCCGCGGCGGACGACCACAATGATTTCGTGGATGCCCGGCGCCTCCTCGAACCGCCCCCAGGTGTGGGCGATGACCGGTCGACCGGCCACTGCCAGAAACAATTTATCCACGCCGGCGCCCATGCGGGCGCCTTTGCCGGCGGCGACGAGGATGGCACTGTTCATGCCGGGCAGCTTGCAATTTGTGAGCGGCCGACGCAAGCGCGCGCTCGGCCTTGCCCCACCGGGGGATCCGGGAACAAATCAGGGGGACGGCCTGAGGAACCAACAGTTCCAGCCAATGGCGACCCCGGCGACATTCGTTTCAGATGTCGCCCGGGCGAAAGCCTTCAGGCCGCGAAAATCAATAACGCTCGCGGCGTCCGCCGCCGCCGAAATCCCGGCGCGGGCCGCGGTCACCGCGGGGCCGCTCCTCTTTCGGGCGGGCGATATTGACCGTCAACTGGCGGTCGCCGAGGGTCGCGCCGTTCATGGCCTGGATCGCCTTTTGCGCTTCTTCAGGCGTGGACATGGTCACGAAGGCGAAGCCGCGCGAGCGGCCGCTCATGCGGTCCATGATCAGGTTGGTTTCGACGACCGTGCCATGGGCGGCAAACGCCTCCTGCAGGTCGTTCTCGGTGGTGTTGAACGAAAGATTTCCGACGAATAGTTTCGTGTCCATTCGATGATTTGTTGCACCAGGCTAACCGCCTTCCCGGACTGTTCCCGACCATCGGGTTTCAAATCATCACTGAACCACGTTCACTTGAAGATTTTCCAGGCCTCGAAAGAACGAGTTATCTGACCGACCCCCGCAGCCTAAACAATTCAGACATCTTGGCAAGCCCCGCGTTTGCACACCCGTCGGGGGTCTTCCCGTCAATCCTCCGCCCCGCGAACGGGCACGGTCAGCGGCCGGCCATTGTCGGACGGGCCGAGCTGCAGCAGGAACGGCACGGCGACGCTGGCCCATTCCGTCGGTGAGGGGTAACCCGAGGCGGCATCGCCGAAACAACTCCGCAGCATGTCGGTGTCGATGATGCCCGGATTGAGCGGCACCGCAGCCAGGCCAGGCGGCAATTCCTGCGCCAGCGCCTGCGTCAAACCCTCAATGCCCCACTTCGTGGCGCAATACGGCGCGACTTCCGCGGAGGTCGAGCGGCCCCAGCCGGAACTGAAATTGACGATGACGCCGCTCCGGCGTTCGATCATCGCCGGTACAAAATGGCGGATGACGTTGGCCGGGCCCTTCAGATTCACATCCATGACGGCGGAAAATTCTTCCGCCTTGACCTGCCAGAGCGGCGCGTTGCGGTGGATGATCCCGGCGTTGTTCAGCAGCAGATCGGGCGCGCCGTGCAATGGCAGCACCCGCCTCGCCCAGGCGGCGACGGCGGCGTCGGCGGCAACATCCACGACGGCAAAATCATTTGGCGCCGCAAACTGTTGCCGGAGCCGTCCGATTTCCCTTTCCGACCGGCCGCAACCGAGCACGCGGTGGCCGAGCCGGAGGAATTCCTCCGCCAGGGCACGGCCGCAGCCGCGCGAGACGCCGGTAATCAAGACGGTTTTCGGATTGGCAGACATATTTAATGCGAAGCGAAGATGGAGAATTGAGGATGGAGGATGGCCATCATCCATCCTCGATCTTCCATGCTCGCTTTTTCAGATGCGCGGGTTGAACCTGGATTCGCGGGCGAGCTGTTCCCACAGTTTTTTCTCCCCCTCCGTGACCGTGGCCGGCACCGCGACGCGGGTGACGATAATCAGGTCGCCGCGGATGCCGTTGCGCCCCGGCAGGCCGCGGCCGCGCACCCGGAGTTTTTGCCCGTTTTGAGTGCCGGGCGGAATTTTGATGTTCACCCGTCCCTCCAGCGCCGGGACCGAAAGGTTCGCGCCCAACACGGCTTCCCACGGCGCCAGTTCGGCCTCGTAAATCAAATTGTGCTTTTCGACCTCAAAATCAGGGTGCCGGGCGAGCCGCACGCGCAAATACAAATCCCCCGCCGCGCCGCCGCCGCTGCCGGCCTCGCCGCGCCCGGCCACGCGCAATTTTTGTCCCTCGGTGACCCCGGGCGGAATTTTGACCTGGTGGGTTTCCGTTTTGACGGAGCGCCCGACGGTGTGGCGCACGTTGACCGTGCGCACCGAGCCGCGCAGGGCCTCCTCGAGGGTGACGAGAATGTCGCCTTCGATGTCCCGGCCCCGCTCGCCTTCATCATCATCGGCAAAGTCCGTCGCGCGGCCAAAATCGCCCCTGCCGCCCCGCATCCGCGAGCCGAAGAGCTGTTCGAAGAAATCGCTGAAACCCGTGCCGCCGAAGCGGAATTCGAATTCCTGGCTGCCGGTGCGCCCGCCGCGGAAGGCCTGCCCGCCGGCGAATCCTTCCCAGCCGGGCGGCGGCCGGAAGTCCGCGCCGGACTTCCAGTTGGCGCCAAGTTCGTCGTATTTTTTCCGCTTGGCCGGATCGCCCAGGACCTCGTAGGCCTCGTTGATTTCCTTGAACTTTTCCTCGGCCTTTTTCTTGTCCCGGGCCACGTCGGGATGATATTCCCGGGCCAGCTTGCGAAAGGCCTTTTTGATTTCCTCGTCGCCGGCGGAGCGCGGCACCCCGAGGATTTCATAGTAGTCTCTGTATTGAACGGGCATCTGCGGGCAAGACTAAAGGCTAACCGCTGAAGGCTAAAGTCCAAAAGCGAGGAGCCTCCGCACCAACTGGCGGTTCCTCGTCCGGAGCCTTCCGCCTTATTTCTTCTTCGTGTTGTCCACCGAGAGGAAGCGCGTGCCGGACAGGTCGCCCCCGCGATGCCAGATTTTCAGCAGAATTTGCTCGCCCTTGGCCTCGCGCCCCAACCGCACAGCGTCCGCGGCGCTGGCCACCGGCTGCTGGTTGATTTCCAGGATGACGTCGTAGCGTTGCAGGCCGGCCTCGGCGGCATTCGAATCCGGATCAACGGAGGTCACCAGCGCGCCTTGCAGGTTCGTTGCGCCCAGCTGGCGCCGCAGATTGTAGTCCAAATCCTGCACCGTCACTCCGTTGAGCGAATCGGGCATCGAACTGCCGGAGCTGGAATCGGCGTCCTCGCGGTCCGTTTCAACCGGTGACGCCGGGGCAGACATTTCGGCTAGGTTGACGGAGACTGTCTTGGCCTGGCCTTGGCGAATCAGCTTCACGGTGGCCGAGGAGCCCGGGGAACTTTCCGAAACGGCCAGCATCAAGCTGGCGACGTCAGCCGTTTCCTTGCCGTTGAAGGACACAATCACATCGCCGGCTTTGATGCCGGCTTTTTGTGCCGGAGCGTTGGTCACGAGGTCCCGAACGAGCGCACCGTTCTGGTCGGGCAGGTTGAACGCTTTGGCCAGCGCGGGCGTGATGTCCTGGAGGTAGATGCCCAGGTAGCCGCGGCTGACTTTACCGCCGCTGATGAGGCGTTCCATGACATGGCGTGCCAGATTGACCGGCACGGCGAAGCCGATGCCCTGGTTGCCGCCATTGCTGTTCGGCACAATGGCCGTGTTGATGCCGACCAGCCGCCCCTCAACATCCACCAGCGCCCCGCCGGAATTGCCGGGGTTGATGGCCGCGTCGGTCTGGATGAAATCCTGGTACTGGTTGAAACCGGGGAGGCTGTTGCGCCCCAAGGCGCTGACGATGCCCATCGTCACCGTCTGGCTCAGGCCATAGGGATTGCCGATGGCCAGCACGATGTCGCCGATTTCCAGTTGAGAACTGTCCGCCAATGTGATGGCCGGCAGATCTTTTGCGTCAATCTTCAACACCGCCACGTCGGTGGGCGGATCGGTGCCAATCACTTTCGCGGCGTATTCCTTCTTGTTTTCACCGAGGGAAACCTTGATTTCATCCGCGTCCTCCACCACGTGATTGGCCGTCAAAATGTAGCCATCGGGCGACACGATGACGCCCGAGCCAAGGGCCCGTTCCCGGCGCGGAATCTCGCGGCCCTCGTCCGGTCCAAAGAACTGGCGGAAAAACGGGTCGTTGAAAAACGGATGACGAAACTGGCGCACGCGAATGATATGCGTCGAGTAAATGTTGACGACGCTGGGCGCGGCCTTTTTGACCACAGGCGCATAGCTGGTGCCCAGCTTCGCGTCGCGGTTGATGGGGGCGGTTTCAACCTTGATGGCGGGTTCATTCCCCTTCCCCCACAAATTAAAGTGGAACAGGACGGTTAAGCCCAGAACGGCGACCGCGCCGAACACGAACCCGGTGAACGAACGATAAAGACGTCTCATAGTTTCCGTGAAACTATTGACAACACCTTGGGCTGATTGTTCAAGCTGCCGGGCCTATTTCGCCGGCGCATTGGTGGCCGGCGCATTGGTGGCCGGCGAAGCGCTTTCCGACGACATTTTGGCTGCATCCTCGGCCTTGATGATTTCCACCTTGGCGCCCTTCTTCATTTCCTCCAGCGAAGGCACCTTGACGATGTCGCTGGTCAACGGCTCGGGCGGCTTGGGGTGCTCGACGTCCACCAGCTCGATTTCATAAATCAATGTGCTGTTCGGCATGACCCGGTACCGGCCGGAACCCATTTCGCCAAAACCCAGGTTCGGCGGGATGAACACTTTCCATTTGGACCCGACATTCATGTGTATCAGGGCTTCCGCTTCGCCAGGCGTGATGCTGTTCATGGACGCCGACCGCGGCCGGCCCAAAGTGTCATCGAACACGGTCCCGTCCAGGAGCATCGCCCGATACGTCACGCGGACGATGTCATTGGACGCCGGCGCCGGGCCGCTGCCGTTGGTGATGACAACGTACTGCAAACCGGACGGCAGGGTAACGACGTCCGGGTTGGTTTTGTTGGTGGCAAAAAACGCCTCGCTCAGGGCTTTGTTGGTGACCCCGACCGCCTCCCGCATCTTCTGCGCCTTCATCATGAGGGTGCTCTGCAGTTTGCCCAGAGTCTCCTGCATTTCCTGCGGCGTTAACAGGGTCGGGCCGCCGGCCATGCTGTCCTTGATGGCCCGCGCCAGAAGGTCAAGATCCACCTCCAGCCCCTGCATCTGGAAATTGCGGCCCAGCGTCATGCCAACGGCATAGCTGTTGCGCTCCTTTTCGGTGCTCAGCAGATTCGTCTCCGTCACGACCGGCGCCGGCGGCGCAGCGGGGGCCGGGTTGGCGGCGGCGGCGGGTTTGGATTGGGAAGCGCAACCGGCCAGGCCGGCGGCGCACAATGCCAGTATTAAAAATCGCGTCATTTTCTTCATAGTTTTAGCGTGTCGGCGGGATATAATCAGGATTGGACGAAAGAATGCAATTCCATTTTAAGCCCAATCTCGGCACGCAAAATGGTTCCCTTGCTGAACAAAATGGGTTAAATTGGGTCGAAGTTCTGCTTTGATGTCATGAATCGTTTGCGAATCAACGTCCTGGCCGGCGCCGCTTTTGCGGCGCTGGCTGTATTAGCCATCATCGCCGGATGCACTTCTAAAATGGTGCTGCCGGCCCGCGCGCCAGCCGCGCTTTCCGCCCCGACCCTGCCGCCGGAGCTGGCCACCAACCTGAGTCCGGCCCTCAAGCCGGGACCAAATGACGCGCGCATCGCCTACGTCACCGCCCGGTTGCTGGAAAACTTCCACTACTCCCAGCAGCCCTTCGACACAGAAATTTCCGAGAAGTTTTTTGATGCGTACCTCGACAGCCTGGACCCGCGGCATGAAAACTTCCTGCAATCCGATCTGGACGAGTTTGCACCCTACCGGACGAACCTGGCCGTGCTCACCCTGGGCACCAACCTCGCCCCGGCCTACGTCATCTACCAGCGCTACCTGGAGCGGATTCGCCAGCACGCCGATTACGTGAACGAACTGCTGAGCGAGGACAAATTCAAGTTCAACACCGACGAACAGGTCGTGCTCGACCGGCGCCACGCACCCTGGCCGCGCGACCTCGACGAGGCCCGGCAACTCTGGTCGCTCCGCCTGCGCTACGAGTACTTGCAGGAGAAACTCAGCCGGGAGATTTCGCCGACCAACAGCGCGGTGATCATTCCTCTGTCCAAAACGAACGCGATTGATATCCGCGATTCGCTGGCGCGGCATTACCGCTGGAACCTCCACCAGGCCACAAACTGGAACAGCACGGATGTGCTGCAGGCCTATCTCAATGCGCTCGCCCACGCCTACGACCCGCACTCGGATTATTTCAACCCCGAGCACGCGCAGGATTTCTCCATCAGCATGAGCCTGTCGCTCTTTGGCATCGGCGCGCAACTGACCGAGGACGACGGCTATTGCACCATCAGCTCCCTCGTCCCCGGCGGCCCGGCGGAGAAGAGCAAACAGCTTCACGAAAAGGACCGCATCGTCGCCGTGGCCCAGGGCGGCCAGCCGTTTGTGGATGTCGTGGACATGGAGCTGGGCCGGGTCGTCCAGCTTATTCGCGGCTCCAAAGGTTCCCAGGTGCGGCTGATGATCAGTCCGGCGGAGGATCGGGCGGCCCGCCGCGAGGTAACGCTGGTCCGCGATGAAATCAAACTCGAGGATCAGGAAGCAAAGGCTCAGCTGATTGAGTGGACGGATGCCCGCGGCGGCACCAATCGCATCGGCATCATCGATTTGCCGTCGTTTTATGCGACCATTGATCTGCCCGGCAACAGCGACCACCCGGCGGCCAAGAGCACCACGGCCGACGTGGCGCGCCTCATCCGGAAACTCAAGGCCGAAAACGTTTCCGGCATCATTCTGGATTTGCGCAGCAATCCCGGTGGATCGCTCGAGGAGGCCGTCCGGTTCACCGGATTGTTCATCAAGAACGGCCCGGTGGTCCTCGCCCGGTCGCCGGACGGAACGGTGAACGTGGACAGCGACCCCGACGGTTCCCAACTTTACGATGGCCCGCTCGTCGTGCTGGTTAACCGGTTCAGCGCCTCGGCGTCGGAAATCGCCGCTGCGGCCCTGCAGGATTACGGGCGCGCGCTGGTCGTAGGAGACGTTTCCACCTTCGGCAAGGGCACGGTGCAGAACTTGAATCCGCTGCGGCCCTGGGTCTGGCCCACGCCCGCCGTCACCAACGATCCCGGCACCGTGAAAATCACCATCCGCAAATTCTACCGCATCAGCGGCGCCTCGACCCAACTGAAAGGGGTCATGCCGGACATCGTGCTGCCGGATGTGCTGAGTTACTCGACCCAATTCGGCGAGTCAGCGCTGGAAAACCCGCTGCCGTGGGATGTCATCACCAATGTGAATTACACCAAACTGGATCTCGTCCAGCCGTACCTGGCCGACCTGCGCTCGCGCTCGGCGGAGCGGCTGGCCACCAACCAGGATTTTGCATACGTCCACCAGGACATCGATGATTACCTCAAACGTCAGAGCGACAAGACCGCATCGCTCAACGAACACAAGCGGCTGGAAGAACGGCAGGAGAATGACGCCCGGCAAAAGGCGCGCGACGCCGAGCGCGCCGCGCGCAAAGCCCCGGACGTGAAAATTTACAATCTGACGGTCAAACTGGCCGGCGAACCCGGCCTGC
>DATJOW010000061.1:0-2624 GCA_035506715.1 Candidatus Acidiferrum sp.
CTGACGTTCGTGCTGGCCCATGCGCTTTACCTCAAAGCCATCCACGGGGGCAAGAACAAGAACGACCGGATCGATTCGGAGAAGCTGGCGCACCTGCTGCGGACCAACCTCATCCCGCCGGCCTACGTCTATCCGGCCGCCCAACGACCGTTGCGCGCGTTGCTGCGGCAACGAATTTATTACGTCTGGCACCGGGCCGACCTGCTAGCCCGGATCCAATCCCATCAACTGGCGCACAACCGGCCGGCGTTGCGCCAGACCCGGCCCAACCGGGATCCCTGGGAGCAGGGCCTGCTGGCGGCCGAACCCGACCCGGTCGGGCAATTGGCCCTGCAAAACGACCTGGCGCTGATCCGCCATTACGATACCCAGATCAGCGCGCTGGAGGAACAACTCCACCGCCTGACCAAAGAGGCCGCGCCGCGCGATTATGCGCTGCTGCAAACGGTGCCGGGCATCGGCGAACACCTGGGGATGACGATCCTGCACGAGATCGGGGACATCGAGCGGTTCCCGACGGTGAAGGATTTCGTGAGCTATTGCCGGCTGGTCAAAGGGACGGTGGCCAGCGCCGGGAAGATCAAGGGATTGCGCGGGGCCAAGCTGGGCAATCCGTATTTGCGGTGGGCCTTCGGCGAAGCGGCGATCATCGCCAAACGGGACCACAGTGTCATTGGCCCGTTGGCGCAACGGCTGGAGGCGCGGCTGGGCGGGAACAAGTTCAAGGCCAACACGGTGCTGGCCATCAAGCTGGCTCGCGCCGTGTATTACATGCTGCGCCAACACACCGGCTTTGATCCCGACCGCCTGGTGGCGGCGCTGGCGCGGAACTGAATTTGGCCCCGGCAACCCTGAACCCGGTCAGTCTAACTGGATCGGTAGCGGTCAGGCCCCGACGAGTCGCAGACCTCTCCCTGGGACCAAGCGCCCGCGGGTCTGCGTTGGGCCGACAACGAATCCGCCGATTTGATTGGGTCTGGCTGCCGGCGGCCATCACCGGCCATCGGCCGCCGGGGCGCGCGCCGGAAGGCGCGGGCCTGGCCCCGGCTGGCTTTAGCCGGCCACGGACATAACCTGGGAATTTAAGCGACTCCGCCCCCGACGCACGTCCGCCAAAAACTGGAGCCCCGCCTGACGGGGCAGCCGCCCTCGCTTTGAATGGCTAGCGCCGGGGTGCACTGCAGCAAGTTTCTGGACCGCTCCGAACCTCTGAGTTCGGCGCTGGAAAGTCGGGCGCGGTCCGCATGACTGTGCCCGGCTCGACTGAGTCCGCATAGGTGTTTAGCCGGAGGCGCGGCCTCCTGAGCTGCGAAGGGAAATCAAGCCGGACGCTGGTTCCTAGGTACGCTGTACGGAAAGATGAAAACCTTTCCGCCGGAGCTGTTTTTTTTGTTGACGCCTACGGGCTTAATAGGTGGGCCAAGGCGGCTGCGGCATGAAGAGTCCGCTGGACAGGTTGTGAGGGGGTGAAGGCATGATTGGGGAAGGCGGACGCCGCGGCGCGGCGTCCCTACCATGCGGATTAGGATGCCCAATTGAATCGCCTCCTCACTTCGGCGGCTACTGGCTCGACGGAGTCTCGCTCTACCGAAAATGAGTTGAGGGTTGAGAGTTGAGAGTTGAGGGATTCCAGCCATCCACCTTCGCGGCGCGCCATAACGCCGCTTCGGCGCACGGCGGCAGGCTCGACGCTACACCGGAAGCAGTTGTAGAGTCCGGCCTGTGGCCGGAATCGAGCCACAGGCTCGACGGTACACAGGACCGGCTCGCGAGTATCAGCGTTCCTGGCGTCTTCGCGTTCATTAGCGAAATTCGCGTCAAACCATCCGTGTTCATCCGTGTTTATCCGTGGTTACCGTTCTATTGAGGGTTGAGGGATTTCGAGCCCCAGGCTCGACGGTACAGCGGATGCAGTTGTAGAGTCCGGCCTGTGGCCGGAAAGGAACGGCTGGCCAATTCCCCGTGGGTGTGCTTGAATTTTGGCATGTGTAATTTGCTGCGGATCGGAATCGACGGAAGGGCGCGCCTATGAAGGTGACCTTTCGATTGCGTTATCATACCCGGCCGGGGCAAACGCTCCGGTTGACCGGCAGGCTTGCGCCATTGGGCAACGGCGCGATTGAAAACGCGGTTGCGCTGCACTATCGCGACGCGGAATCCTGGCAGGCCGCCGTCCAGTTGGACCGGGCGGCGGTGCCGAAGGAAGGCAGCGTTTACAATTACCTGCTGGTCGAGCCGGACGGGTCGGTCGTTCAGGATTGGGGCGAGGACCGGCGGATCAGCCCGGCGTGGTTCCGGCATGACGAGGTGCTGGTGATTGACGCCTGGAATCCGCCGGGTGCGATCGAAAATGCGTTTTACACCGAGCCGTTCCAGGAGGTGTTGTTGCGGAGGAATCATACGGAGATCCGGTCGGCGCCACCGGCCAATGTCACGCACACGTTCCAAGTCAAGGCGCCGCTGCTGGGCAAGGGACAGACGCTCTGTCTGGTGGGGGACGCGCCGGCATTGGGGCAATGGCAGACCGGCAAGGCGGTGCGGTTGAATCGGGCGGCGGGCGAGAATTTCCTGAGCGTGTCGCTGGACTTGAGCGGGCAGCCGTTTCCGATCCACTACAAATACGG
>DATJOW010000062.1:0-2788 GCA_035506715.1 Candidatus Acidiferrum sp.
CGAGGCCCGGGGGATCTTCACGGAACTCCTGGCAGACCCTGACCGCGCCACCGAGGCCCGGGCCAATCTGGACGTCATCGAACAGGCCCTTCGCCAATCCGCCGCCGGCGCGGTCAGCTATTCATTCACACGCCGGCGCTGATTTCCGGTCGCCCACGCCAAGCGGCTTATTTCACACCCCGTGAAGCCGGGTCAGAGGACCCGGCCTGCAACACTAGCGACTTCATTGTTGTGGGCCGCGTGTCCTGACGCGGCACATTGTCTGCATTTCAATCAGCGTGTGAAGTATCCGGGCTAGAGCTAATGCCTTTCGGAAATGCATCATTCACGCGATCAAAGCAGTTTGAAGAACAAGGGGCCTTCGACCGAATCATTGTGCTGAAGACGTGGCCAGCCGGTGAGCGGCTGGCGCACCGCGCGGGGGCAACTGCGTGATCGGCGTTTGGGTGTGATGCAGCGGCTCATGTGTTCATAGAACCGTTGCACCAGTTGATTCTTCTGCCGTTCACTCAACAGGTCATCGCCCAGTTCAAGCGTCAGCCATAACGGCTGCAACAGTTCCAGCACTTTGATAAAGCTCACCCGCAACACGGGCACCTGTCCGGCTGCTGCCCGCGCCCGTTCAGCCGCCACCAGTGCGCTGATCAACACCAGGGCGGCTATCTCCTGTGCCGCCGTTTCCACCGTGTGGCTTTGGAGCACCTCAGTCTTGCGCACTTGCCGCTTGAGTTGCCGGTAATATAACTCGTGCTCCCACCGTTGCGCATACAATTGGGCCAGTTCCAGCGCTGGCGCTTTGCGCCACTCCAGCAGGCTGGTCCACAAACGCAGTTCCTGCGTCCGATAGCCCTTGCGGCCCACTCGCACGCGAATCTCTCGCAACTCCAGCCACTGCAGGAAGTGATTGGGGTTGCCCTTCTGACGCACAGCCACCCGGATGAGTCGGCTGCCGTCTTTGAAGCGTTTGATCACGCGTACCTGGACGTTGCTTCGCGCGCGAAACAGAAAATGACTGCCCACCCGCGCGCAGGCCGCCAGCGCCTGGGCGGCAAAGGCCGCGCAGCCGTGCAATCGGTCGGCCAGCAACAACGCACCCTTGGGCAGGCGGGCCAACAAACCGCACGCCAGCTCCCATTCCGACTGGCCCTGGCGCCCGATGGCTGCGGCCAGCGGATTGTGCAATCCGATTTCCAACAGCACGCCGGTGGTGAGCTTGGCAAAGGCCGCGCGTCCTCGCCGGCTTTTGGCTTTTCTGATCGCCCCCTTGATTTGCGGCGTGTTGGTCAGACTGAATTGAGTGCCATCCAGCGCCAGCACTCGCCAGTCGCGCCAGAACGCGTCGGGATGACGGCGGCGACGGGCCAACGGCCGCAAGACTCGCTGCATTAGTTCCGCAAAGACTTGCCAAGGCAGACGCGTGCGCCGATCCGACCACGAACTGTCGGCCAGTGGAGCCTTGAAGAGTTGAAAAAAATGTTGGCCCAAGGTGCCGGCACCGTTCATGAAGTGGAAGATGAGAGCCGGCAACAGTTGCGTCAACGGCACACGCGGCTTGCGTCCGCGACGCCGCGCCAGCGTCGGCACAGCCGCAGGGGCCAGAAGTTGATTCCATGCAGCCAACAACCCTACTGGGGCGTCGGAGTATGAAGTTGAATCCCGAGAGCGAGCGCAACGGGACGCACCACGTTTGAACTGAGAACGCTTTTGCATTCCCAGTGTAAGTAACTAATGCTCAAAAATGTACAAGGCAAAAATTGCCTACTGCATTTCCGAAAGGCATTACGGCTAAGCCTTCCCGTAGAACTCCTCGATCACCTGCCGGAAGATGTTCTCGCCCACCTGGACGATGCCGAATTCGCGCCGGGCATTTTCCGGGGAATCGCTGGCGTGTGCGGCGTTCACCATCACGCTCTGGCCAAATTCGCGGCGGATGGAGCCCGGCGGCGCTTTCGAGGGGTCGGTCGGCCCCAGCACGTCGCGAATCTTCGCCACGGCGTTGACGCCTTCGTAAATCAGCGCGATGCACTTCTCGCTGCCGGGTTTGTTCACCTCGCCCAGCGGACACTCGGAGGATGACCGTCCGGACATGAAGCGGACGATGTTCTCGAACTGGTTGTCACCGAACAACGGTCCGAGGATGTCGCCCAAGGCCTTCTGTTCGCCCGTCGGAATGGCGAACCCAAATTCCTTCTCCAACGCCGTCTTCGCGCGGGCGCCGACCATGTCCTTGAGCTTGGTGCGCAGGACTTCGCGGACGGGGCCGTAAAACTCCATGGCCTGGGCCACGCTCATGCGGTGCACCTTGATGCCGACGATGTACAACCCGGTGCGCGAAAAGAAATCAATCACGTTGCCGGGGCGGCCGGTGGGGAAGCGGAAATTGTCCGGTTTGATCAACACCAACGTGCGCTGGCCGACTTCCCCCTCCTGGTAGGCGATCACGTTCTCCAGCACACCGCCGTCGGCGTCCGAGTAACGCGCCCAGAGCTTCAATTTCGTCTGGGCTTCTTCCGGCGTCGGCGCCGCCAGCACCGCCGGTTCAAAGTAACGCACCTGGTCGTTTTCCTCGATGATCAGATCGCCGTAAGTGTCACGGATGGTTTCGCCCACGCGCCGGTCGGGGCTGATGTTGCCGACGACCGAGCGGACCTTGCGGACCGCGTCTTCGCCCTGGAACAGCAGGACCATGACCCTCCGGCGGCGGCCCGTTTTCGGGTCCGGCGAGAAATTTTGCACCATGTATTGTCGGAGCAAGTCCTGGATCCGCCGGTCTTGAGGGTCGTTGGTG
>DATJOW010000063.1:0-5990 GCA_035506715.1 Candidatus Acidiferrum sp.
CGACGCGAAGACACGTTTCCTGCGGTGGCTCAACCTGCCGGAGATTGATCCCGACGCGATTTTCGACACGCAGATCAAACGCATCCACGAATACAAACGTCAACTGCTGAACGCGCTGCACGTCGCGGTGCTCTACCATCGCCTGCGCCAGAATCCGCGGCTCGACATGCCGCCGCGCACGTTCTTCTTCGCCGGCAAGGCCGCGCCCGCCTACCACTTCGCGAAGCTCGTCATCAAGTTCATCAACAATCTCGCCGGCACGTTGAACGGCGATCCCGCCGCCCGGGGCCGGTTGCAGGTGGTATTCGTGCCGGACTACCGGGTGTCCGTTGCGGAATACCTGATTCCCGCCAGCGATGTGTCCGAGCAAATTTCGACGGCCGGCTACGAAGCGAGCGGCACGAGCAACATGAAATTCATGATGAATGGCGCTTTGACGGTCGGAACGCGCGATGGCGCGACCATCGAGATGGCGGAAGCGGCCGGGGAGGAAAACTTCTTCCTGTTCGGCCTGACGGCCGAACAGGTCGAGGGCAGCCGTGGTTGGTACAACCCGCGCTGGCACTATGACCACGAACCGGAAATGCGTGCCGCTCTCGACTTGATTGCCGGAAATCATTTCAGCCGGAACGAACCCGGGGTTTTCACGCCCATCCTCGATACGCTGCTGAATTACGGCGACCATTACCGGCATTTGGCCGACCTCGCCAGTTACGCTCAGGCACATCAGCGTCTGGGCGAGTTGTACGCCGATCCGGAGGCCTGGACGCGCAAGGCGATCCTGAACATCGCCGCTTCCGGCAGGTTCTCCAGCGACCGCACCATTGCCCAGTATGCAAAAGAAATTTGGGACACCGAACCATGTTCCATCGAATAACCACGTTACTATCCAACCATCCAACCTAAGAAGACCAAATATGACTACAATCCCTGGTGAACTCACCGTTGAACTTCGATCCGCCGACGGAACGTCCGCGGAATTTTACCAAACCGATGAGGAACGCATCCAGGAAACACTCCATTTGCTGGCGGCTCCGCGGCTGCTGGCCCAGTCACACTTGGTGCTGGCTTCGGAACGCAGCGCCAGCGTGATTCCTTGTCGAGGAATTGATATGATCTTCGCCCGCACGTCGGCTCGGACGCCTCTGAAATTTCCGTTGAATCTTCCCGTTGGCCTGTTTGACATCGTTGAACAGCCCGAGGGCTGTCCGGATAAAAGACCGGCCGCGATTGAAGCCCAAAACGAGCCGGAGCACGGGCAGCGGCGCCGGCGCAGCCTGCTGGTGGAGATCCATACCCTCGGCGGTTGGATGGTCATACTGAAAGCGGTGGCGATGATACGCGGAAACGCGCTGGACGAAAGTCAATGGTTTGGGCATTTGCCGGAAGTACCAACCATTCCCTTTCGACTGCCGGAGGGCGGCTTCGGCCTCCTCAACACCGCCAATATCACGCATGCGTGCGCGAGTCCCAAACCTGACGCCCTCCCCGGAATTTCACTGCCACTCGCATGGCGCCGGCGGACCGGGCCAGGGAAGGCTAAACCGCTATGATTTTAAGATGCTCGACTTTACTGCTGATACTTGCGCCGCTTTTAAGCGGGTGCGCGCACTATCCGGTGAACGCTCCGCTGACGACGGCGAAACCGGCCGCCGCCGGATACCGCTTCGAAAACGTCGTGCAGACCAACGCTGACGATACTTCGCTGGTCCTCGCGTTTTCCGGCGGCGGCACCCGGGCGGCGGCTTTAAGCTACGGCGTGCTGGAAGAACTGGCGAAAACGGAAGTCGGGCCGCCGAGCAGCGAGCATCGTTTGTTGGACGATGTCAGAATGGTTTCCGCCGTTTCCGGTGGAAGCATCACGGCGGCATATTACACGCTCTATGGCGACCGCACCTTCGAGGATTTTGAACCGCGTTTCCTGAAGAAGCACGTTCAAACCGGTTTGCTGCTGCGGCTCCTGAGGCCGTGGAACCTGGCGCGGGTGGCCTCGCCGAAATATGGCAGCAGCGATTTGGCGGCGGAATACTACGACCATTTGCTTTTCAAAGGCGCGACGTTTGCCGATCTCGCGCCGCAACCGGGGCGGCCCTTCCTGATTGTCAACGCCACCGATCTCGCCATCGGCGCGCGCTTTGAATTCACCCAGGACCAATTCGACCTGCTCCAATCCGATTTGTCGCAGTTCTCCGTCGCGCGCGCCGTCGCGGCATCGGCGGCGTTCCCGCCTTATTTGGGTCCGGTGATATTGAAGAATTACTCGGCCGAGCACCCGGCACCGGACCCGGAATGGATTCGATCCGCGTTGTCCAACCCGACGGCATCAAGCCGGTTAAAAAACCTGGCATTGCAGGAGTGCTCCTACATCGATGGAAGCCGGCGGAAGTTCATTCATCTGACTGACGGCGGAATCGCCGATAATCTGGGCCTGCGCGGGCCGGTCGAACGGGCCATCCAGCTCGAAGAGTCGGGCATGGCCCCACAAGCTCCCGTCAAAATTCCACGACGGCTGGCAATCATCGTCGTGGATGCAAGCACCGAGCAGGACTACGGGTGGGATCTGAAAGACCGGACGCTGGGACTGCGCACCGTGTTGGGTTCGGTCGCGCAGGCCACCTGGAGCCGCTATTCTTATGAAACCATCGAACTGTTCCGCGAAGTTACGGCGCGACTGGATCGTGAGCGCGAAGCGGCGCTCCGCCAAGCCGGTGATTCGCCATCCACTGAAGTCAAAACCTATATCGTGGAACTGCACTTCAGCCAGGTCGCCGACGCATCCGACCGCCGCTTTTTCAATTCCGTGCCGACGCGATTGCAGCTTCGAGCTTCAACCGTGGATCGCCTGGAAAAGCTCGCCCGGATGGAATTAAGAAACAATCCGGAATTTCGCAGATTAGTGACAGACCTGTGCGCGACTAATACCGAGCCACAAACCATTGCACAATCTTCAATCTCGGAAGTCGGCACCATCCCCGGCGCACAGTAACTTGACCAAAAAGCAATAACAATATTATGTTTGACTTTCAAAGCTGAACTGCTCGTATAAACCAGCAGCCCTTGGTTTCACCTTTGGCCCCGTTGGGCGGCCTGGAGCAATAGCATTAATCAAAAAGCGAATTGATGATGAGCCACCAAACGCCAATTGAAACGGGGCGGCCGTGGAAGGCGGCAGTTATTCTCCGAAGTTACACCGCTTCGCTGGTGATGTCCTTGGTCGGGATCGCTGGAGTGGGATTTTTGTCCATCGCGGCGCCTGCGGCGGACGATGGCAGCGCGCTGAAAGGCCTTGAGGCTCCCGCGTCTTCGGAGCGGCCGTGGGCCACGCCGGACTTGCAAAATTATGCCAACGTGCTCGCCACGCAAAAAGAGCCGGAAGCCGACGCGCAAAAAGATTACGATCTGGCCGAACTCATTGACCTGGCCGAACGCATCCATCCCGAAACCAAAGTGGCGTGGGAACATGCCAAGTCGGCGGCATCGGCGGTGGGATTGGCCAAAAGCCAGTATTATCCCATGCTCGCGCTGCAAGCCTCGGCGGACTATGCGCGCCAATCGTCGCCGGTTCCGCTGACCCTCAACAAGTCCGACTTCATGAACGTCGAGGGCCAGCAGGTGTCTCCGGTCGTTGAACTGGAGTGGGTGCTGCTGGATTTTGGCCGCCGTTCGGCGGACGTGACCGGCGCGAAAAACCAGTTGCTCGCCGCCAATCTCGGTTTCAATGCGCATCATCAGGAAATCGTTTTCAAAGTGCAGAGCGCGTTTTACGAATTGTCCAAGGCGCGCGGCCGCATTGACGTTGCGCAATCATCGCTGAACTCGGCCAACAAAGTTTTGGAAGCGGCGCAGGAGCGTTTCAAGAACGGCCTGGCCACCGCGCCGGACGTTTCGCAGGCGCGGCAGCAGGCGGCGCAGGCGGCGTTTGATCTGGAGGCGGTACAAGTCGAGGAACGCGACGCGCAGGTGTACCTGGCCGAGGCCGTGGGTATTTTGCCCACGACGCCGTTGCGCGTGGTGGACTTTTCCCGGCTGCCGATTCCGACCAACTTGGAAGCGTCGGTGGATAACTTCATTGACAAAAGCCTGAAACAGCGGCCGGACCTTCTGGCGAAGGTTGCCATCCTGCGGCAGAAGGAAGCGGAGATTAAAAAAGCGCGATCGGCTTATTATCCGACGCTGGCGCTGCAAGGCGACGTTGGCGGCTCGTTCCAGCGCGCGCAGGTTGAACTGGAAGACCACACGGCGCCGTGGACGTCGTCGCAGGAGCCGACGTGGGGCGTGGGGCTTTCGCTGACGTGGCCCATCTTTGAAGGCGGCGCGCGCAAACGGAAATTGGAAATCGCCAAGTCCGAAAGTGAAGCGGCGCGGCACGAGCTGGAGGATTCGCGCGACAAGGCCATTTCGCAAGTCTGGCAATACTACAGCGACACCAAGCTGGCCATCAGCCGGCTGGACGTGGCGGCGGCGCTGCTCGACGCTTCGCAGAAATCTTACGACCAGACGTTCGAGTCGTATAAAAACGGCTTGAGCAGTTTGGTGGACGTGCTCTCGGCGCACCGTGCGTTGAGCCAGGCCAAGTACACGCAGCTCAACACGCGCGCCACCGTGCTCGAATCCACCGCCGCGCTGGCGTTCGCGTCCGGCGACCTCGGCCCGCAGTTGCTCAACCGCAAACCCGGCACAATGAGTTTTGAACCATGAAATTTATCAAACTTTCAAAAATGAAACGGGGAGCGCGCCCGCCTCGGGCGCAGTTTTTCGCGCCCTCGCGAAAAACACCGAGCGCACCCAATCCTTTGGACCATTCCGAAAACTCCGTGCGCCACAAAAGCCGGACGCGAGGCGCGTCCGGCAACGCCCGGGGCGGGCGTGCTCCCCTGTTTTTTGTTTTGCTTGCGAGCCTGATGTTTCCGACCGGCTGTCGCGGCGCGCCGTCCGTCAACGTGCTTGGCTCATTCTTCCCGGCGTGGATGCTGTGCATCGCCCTGGGCGTGATCGGGGTGATGGTGGCGCGCCGGATCTTCATCAGGCTCGAAGTGGAACCGCATTTGAAACCGCGCCCGCTGATCTATTTTTGCCTGTGGATGCTGATCTCGGTGGCCTCATGGCTGTTGTTTTTTAGGAGTTGATTTTATGTCTGAAGAAAACGTTTCTCCCACGCCGCCCAAAACGGATTCAAAAATTTTGGCCCAGCGAATCGGTCTGGTCATCATTCTCGGCGCAGTGGCCGTGGCCATTGCGGCGTTTTGGGTCTATGCCCACCGGCCGCAAACCGACGACGCCACGCTGCGCGCGAATTTCATCGGCATCGCGCCCCACGCCAGCGGCCACATCGTCGAACTGCTGGTCAAGGACAACCAATATGTGAAGGAGGGCGATTTGCTGTTCGTGATTGACCCGCGGCCTTACGAAGACGCCGTGGCCCTCGCCAAGGCGCAGTTGGTGCTGGCCCACAAACAGGTGGACGCGGCGGAAAAAGCGTTGAAGACGGCCGACGCCACGATTGCCCGGGCCGAGGCGCAACAAGCCGCGTCCGAGGCGACAGTGCGGCGCGCGGAAGCGGAATTCAAAGACGCCGACGACCACCTCAAACGCGTGGAGCCGTTGCTGGAAAAGGAATTCACCACGTCCGACCAGGTCGAGGCCGCGCGCACGCGGCAGGTCATCGCCGCCGCCGCCGTGGAAGAAGCGCAAAAAGGCCTTGCCGCGGCCATCGCCGGCGTGGCCCAGGCCAAGGCCGAACGGCAACGCGCCGAGGACGCCATCGGGCAGGAAGGCGACATCAACGGCCACATCGCGGCGGCAGAAGCGCAGTTGCGCGAGGCGGAACTGAACTTGGGATACTGCCGCGTCAAAGCGCCCTTCAGCGGAAGGATTGTGAACCTCAACATTTCGCTGGGTGAATTTGCACGGGCGGGCGTGGATTTGTTCACGCTGGTGGACACGCGCACTTGGTTCGTCGTGGCCAACTTCCGCGAAACGCAGTTGAAGCA
>DATJOW010000064.1:0-17994 GCA_035506715.1 Candidatus Acidiferrum sp.
TCTTGATACCCCTAGCTGAACGGTTTTGCTTAATCAAAAAATAAGCCTGTCTTTACTATTGTCTATGAAGACCATCGTTTACAGAACAAGCTGGCTGTTTCAATTCCCATTCTGGGCTGCTGCCCTGCTCCTGGCACAGACCGTGGTGGTGCAAGCGCAATTCAACTTTACCACCAACAATGGGGCGATCACCATTACCGGCTACACCGGCTCCGGCGGCGATGTGACCATCCCCAGCTCTACCAACGGCTATCCGGTGACCACAATCGGCGATTATGCATTCTATCTATCCAGCCTGACGAATGCAATGATTCCCAACAGTGTCACCAAAATCGGCGATTTTGCATTCGGAGATTCCGGCCTGAGGAGCGTGACGATTGGCAATAGCGTCACCACCCTCGGCAGTCATGCGTTCTTTTCTTGTATCAGCCTGACGAGTGTGATGATTCCCGCCAGCGTCACCATCCTCGGCGATAATGCATTCGCCTCTTGTTACAGCCTGACGAATACCGTGATTCCCAACAGCGTCATCGCCATCGGCAATAACGCATTCGACTCTTGTTCCGGCCTGACGAGTCTGACGATTGGCAACAGCGTTACCACCATCGGCGATTGGGCGTTCGCTGCTTGTTACGGCCTGACGAATATCGCGATTCCCAACAGCGTCATCACCATCGGAGATCATGCGTTCGACTCTTGTTATGGCCTGACGAGTCTGACGATTGGCAATAGCGTCACCACCATCGGCGCTGGAGCTTTCTATCTATCCGGCCTAACGAGTCTGACGATTCCCAACAGTGTCACCACCATCGGAGATAATGCGTTCACCTCTTGTTACAGCCTGACGAGTGTGGCATTTGGCAACAGCGTCGCCACCATCGGCCATGATGCATTCAACTCCTGTTCCATGCTGCCGAATATCGTAATTCCCAACAGTGTCACCAACCTTGGCAACTCGGCCTTCGCGTCTTGTTCCGCCCTGACAAATGCTTTTTTCCAAGGCAATGCGCCGGGAGTAGATGGCGTGGCCGGCAGCGTGGATAGGTCAGTTTTTGCTGGCGCAATCGGCAAGGTGTATTATGTGCCTGGCACCACCGGTTGGGGCAGCACTTTCGGCGGCTGGCCGGCTGTGCCAATTCTGCCGCGAGTCGGCGGCAACATCGGCATCCACTCCGGCAACTTTGGCTTCACCATTACTGGCGCCACCAACCAAACCGTTGTCGTCGAAGCCTGCGCGGATTTGGCGCATCCCGTATGGTTGCCCATCGCCACCAACACCCTTGCTAACGGCTCGTCCGTTTTCAGCGATGCGAAATGGACGAATCATCCGAGCCGTTTCTATCGTTTGCGATCACCTTAAACCGCCTGTGTTGCCTGATTTTCGTGAACTCAAAGCCGAGCACCCAAGTGCAAACGAAAGGGAAAATCCATGAACAACCAATTCGATGAACTCACCAAGCACATGGCCCAATCCGTCACACGCCGCGCAGCACTGAAGAAATCCGGACTCGTTCTGACCGGTATTGTATTAACCTGCCTCGGACTCCTTTTCACCGGCATCGTCCGTGCGCAGTCCTACTCGATAAACTGGTTCACCATTGACGGCGGCGGAGGCACCAGCACCGGGGGAATGTATTCGGTAAGTGGCACCATCGGCCAGGCTGATGCGGGCGCGCAGATGACCGGTGGCAACTTTGCCCTCACAGGCGGCTTCTGGGCAATTTACGCACAGCAAACACTGGGCGCACCGCTGTTAAGCATCAAGCTCACAGATCAAATGGCGATGGTCTATTGGCCTTCGCCTTCTGCTGGGTACCACCTCCAGGTGAGTACCAACCTCGCCACGGTAAATTGGACCACACCGGCGGAAACCGTAAGCGATGACGGCACGATCAAGTATATCCTCGTCAATCCGCCAACGGGAAATCGTTATTACCGGCTCGTGTCGCCTTGAGTTTCATAATTCCCGAAAGCTCCTAAACCAGCCCAAAACCAAAAATTGATTTTAGTATGAAGCGTATCCCGCATCTCCTCATGCTTGTTCTGCCGTCGCTGCTGCATCCCTGCTCAACGGTCCTGGCTCAAGGCACGGCGTTTACCTACCAAGGCCGGTTGAACGATGGCACCAGTCCGGCCAACGGCAGGTACGATTTCGAGTTCCGGATTTTTGATGCCGCCGCTCCCGGTGCCGGCACGAGTCTGGGTACTCCAAACCCGAACAGCCTTTCAGCGGTCGGCGTCACCAATGGCCTGTTCACCGTCATCCTGGATTTTGGCAATAACCCGTTTGCAGCGGGCGCGCCGCGCTGGCTGGAAATCAGCGTTCGCACCAACGGCCCCGGCAGTTTTTCCACACTGGACCCCCGCCAGGCCCTGACCGCGACACCCTACGCGATCACGGCCAGCAATCTCACCGGCGTGGTATCGAGCGCGGGGTTGTCAGGAGCCTATAGCGGTGCGGTGACATTCAACAATTCGGGCAGCAGTTTCAGCGGTAACGGCAGCGGACTGCTCAACGTCAACGCGCTCACACTCGGCGGATTAAGCTCCTCGGATTTTTGGCGCGCCACCGGTAATGCTGGCACCGTGGTGGGACCGAACTTTCTCGGCACGACGGACAACCAGCCATTTGAAATCAAGGTAAACAACACGCGCGCCCTGCGAATTGATCCGACGGGAGGAGCGCCCAGCCTGACAGGAGGCTATCCTGAAAACTATGCCGCCGGACCGGGCGCGGTCGTGGCGGGAGGGGGCACGAGCGGTTCCATCAATGAAGCCGACGGGATGTATGCGTTTGTCGGTGCCGGGCACGGCTCCAAAGCCGGCCATTTCAGCGCGGTTGTGGGCGGGGCCTACAATGTTTCGTTGAGCCAGTTCGCCTTCAGCGGCAGCGGATTAGCCAATACCAATAAGGGAAACTATTCAGTCATCGTCGGCGGCTCGAATAATCTGACCGCGCCTTTGGCGGCCAACGCTTTCATTGGTGGCGGAAATAACAACACCGCCAACAACACGCACGCCACGATTGGCGGCGGCGATTACAATGTCGCGAGCAGCTGGTCAACTGTAAGCGGAGGCGAAGCCAACCAAAGTCTGGCCGAATTCTGCACCGTGGCTGGCGGGCGCTTTAATCAGAGCGCCGGAACCTACGCGAGTGTGGGTGGCGGCTACAACAACATCAGCACCGGAGACCATGCAACCGTTGCGGGCGGCTTCTCCAATGCCAGCGGCAGCACGGATTCAGCTGTCGGCGGCGGGTCGAACAATTCCATCCTGGCCAACTCCGACGGTTCCGTCATCGGCGGCGGTCAACAGAACAGCATCGGCTCCAACACCGGGACGGCGACCATTGCCGGAGGGTTAGTCAACACGATCGAATCGGGGTCAGGATTCTCGAGCATCGCTGGTGGCACTGGGAACTTGATTCAAGGTGGCGCCATTTACTGCGCTATCGGTGGCGGCTATTTCAATACGATTCAGATCAATGCCGCTAATGCGCTGATTGGCGGCGGCCATGACAACACAATTGAGTCCGCCTGGCACTCGACGATCGGAGGTGGTGGTTTGAACGTTATTCAGACCAACGCCTACGACTCGACAATTGCCGGCGGTGGTTATAACACAATTCAAGCGGGCGCCCACAGTTCGGCGATCGGGGGCGGGGACAACAACATCATCCAGGCCAGTTCCACGCTCTCCAGCATAGGCGGTGGTGAGCAGAACAACATTGGAACTAACTCTGGGGCCTCGACCATTTCGGGGGGCTGGTACAACGCCGTTGAGTCCAATGCGGGCTCCAGCAGCATCGCCGGTGGCAATGGGAATCGAATTCAAACGGGAGCGGTTTATGGCGATATCGGTGGGGGCTATGCAAACATAATCCAGAACAACTCCGATTATTCAGTAATCGCCGGTGGCGGCGCCAACACGGTTGTTTTGGGCGCCAGCGCTTCAGCAATCGGTGGTGGTGTCAACAATACCGCCAGCGGCAACGCCGCCACCATTCCAGGCGGAAACGCAAATGTCGCAAGCGGGGATTCTTCTCTTGCAGCAGGCAGTTATTCGACAGCCAGTGGATTTATCTCGACCGCACTCGGCGAAGGGGTCGTGGCCAGCGGACGTGCAGCCGTTGCGATAGGCTCATTCACTGCTGCAACAAACCCGTTCTCGATGGCGGCTGGGCGAGAGGCGCAAGCTAATCATTCGGGCAGTTTTGTATGGGCGGATTCTCAGGACGCCGCCTTCGCCTCAACGGCTGACAATCAATTCAGCATTCGTGCAGCGGGCGGCGTGCGGTTGAACACCGACACCAGCATGTTCTTCGGCAATCAGACCCGCCAGATGCTCAACCTTTGGGGGGCTGAATATGGCGTTGGCGTGCAAGCAAGCACCGAGTACTTCCGAACCAGTTCAGGCTTCAGTTGGTTCAAGGGCGGCCTTCACAACGACGGCCAGAACAACCCGGGCACCGGCGGGACCGAAATGATGCGTCTAAACTCCGGTGGGCTTACAGTGAACGGCACGTTCGTCAGCGCGAGCGACCGGAACCGGAAGGAGAATTTTCAACCGGTCAGTTCCGGTGAAGTGCTGGTCAAGGTCGCCGCGCTGCCTGTTACGCGGTGGAATTACAAGGACGACACAGGCACCACGCACATCGGTCCGATGGCACAGGATTTCTTCGCCGCATTCGGGGTCGGCCCGGACGACAAACACATCGCCACCGTGGATGCTGACGGCGTGGCTCTGGCGGCGATCCAGGGACTCAATGAGAAGTTGGAAACCAGAAGTCAGATGTCAGAGGATGGAATTCAGAAGCTCAAAGAAGAGAACGCGGAGCTGAAAGTCCGCTTGGAAAAACTCGAGCGACTCATGCTTAATCAAAAACCCAATTAAAAGGACATCCCATGAAAACCAGACCCGTGTTCAAATACCTCGCCATCTGCCATCTGCTGTTTGCCAGCTCCCGATGTGTGCTGGCACAGGCTACTGATGTAACTTACCAAGGCCGATTGAACGATGGGACGAATTCCGCCAACGGGATTTACGATTTGCGCTTTGCGCTCTTCGATTCCACCAACAAGCCGGGCGTTCTCCTGGCCGGGCCTGTCACAAATATGGCAACGGCCATCACCAATGGATTATTTACCGTCACTTTGAATTTCCCCCCCGGATCTTTCCAGACTCCGGACACCTGGTTGGAAGCCGCCGTGCGAACCAACGGCGGCAGCGCGTTTGCGACGCTCGCTCCGCGGCAGAAAGTCACTCCAACACCGTACGCGCTTTACGCGCTGGACGCGGCCAATGCCAATCTGGCGAACAATGTTTATCCAAACACCATCCTGCAGGCCCAGGCACTACAGGTCGGCGTGAACAACTTTATCTCCACCTCCAGCGCCAGCGTCGCCGGCGGCATGAATAACATTGCCGACGGGGCTTATACGTCGATTGCCGGCGGCTTTCAGAATACCGCCGGCGGCGGGGATTCTATTTTCATCGGCGGCGGTTCGGCCAATTATGCATCCGGGGATCGCGCCGTAGTATGCGGTGGGGAAAACAACGCGGCAAACGGCGACCATTCGTTCATTGGCGGTGGCGGCTGGAACAGCACCGGGGCTTATGACGCGGTGAGTGGAGGTTTTCACAACACGGTGAGCGCTGATAAGAGTGGCATAGGTTCCGGATACGGAAATACTGTGTCTGGCTATGCCAGTTGGATAGGCGGGGGACAGGAAAACGATGCTGCAAATGACTTCTGTGTCATTGGCGGCGGCGTTTGGAACACCAACCTGCCCCTTTACGGGACCATCTCCGGCGGACAGTACAATATCATAGAGGAATTCGCCGATTTCGGGACGATTGCGGGAGGAGGTGGCAACCAGATCATCTGGGGAGCTGAGTCGAGCGCCATTGTCGGCGGCTATGAAAATGTCATTGGCAGCAATTCCGCTTATTGCGCTGTCGGCGGAGGCAACAGGAACAAAATCGACGCCTATACTCCCAACAGCATCATCGGGGGTGGCTGGCTCAACCACATCGACGAGGATTCCTATTCCAGCATCATTGGCGGCGGTCAGAGCAATAGTATCGACCGGGACGCCCCCTTTAACACCATTGCGGGTGGAGATGAGAATGAAATTCGTGCTGCGTCCACCGGCAGCGTCATTGCCGGTGGCTCTGGAAATCGCGTTGAGGCTTATGCCGGCACCATCGCCGGCGGCGGCGGAAACATGGTTCTCGCCAACTCCACTTACGGCACGATCGGTGGCGGATACGGTAACGTCGTTGACTCCAACTCCGTCTACGCGACGATTCCCGGGGGAGACGGCAACTCTGCGACCAATTACGCCTTCGCCGCCGGCCGTCTGGCCAAAGCCGAACACAGCGGGGCATTCGTTTGGGCGGATTCACAGGATACCCCATTCACCTCGACCAGAGACGATGAATTTTGCATCCGGGCGCAAGGTGGTGTGCAGCTGAGCCCGGGGACTGATTTCCATTGGAGTTCTGACAGCGCACTTTTGGACAATCAAGGCGGCGCGATCGAATTGGGAGACTCGAATGGCAGCAGGAATACTCCTTTCATTGATTTTCATTTTGGCATTGCATCGCCGCAGGATTTCAACGTCCGGATTATTAACGATGCGGACGAGGAGTTGAGTATCCAGCGGGCCAGTTCGACTACGCCGATGGCGATCTTTAACGCAGGCGGCCTTACGGTGAACGGCACCTTTGTGAACAGCAGCGACCGAAATCAGAAAGAGAATTTCCAACCGGTGAACATCAGCGAAGTTTTGGCCAGGGTTGCGGCATTGCCACTGAGCAAGTGGAATTATAAAGCCGACAAAAAAAGCACTCACCTTGGCCCAATGGCTCAGGATTTTTACGCGGCCTTTCAGGTAGGGCCGGACGACAAGCACATCGCCACCGTGGATGCCGACGGAGTCGCGCTGGCGGCGATTCAGGGTTTGAACCAAAAGCTGGAAACAATGCGAGCCGAAAACGCGGGCTTGAAAGCGCGTTTGGACAGACTGGAGAAGCTCCTCGGCAAAATAAATGGAGGTGGACAATGAAGACACGAACTCTCGCATCCAGTCTACTGGCTGTGTGCCTTGGTTTCAGCCTAGCGCCGCGCCGCGCTGAAACAATTCGGCCTCGCTCTCGCTGGCATTGCCCTAACATTATCATGAAAAAAAAGGCCTCCCCTGCCGGAACCACCCGGCCCAATGCGCTGACAGGGCATTTAAGAACCGCCTGCCTTGCGCGATTGTTGCCGCTGGCGCTGCTCCTGGCACAGACAGCGGTGATCAAAGCACAGTTCGACTTTATCACCAACAACGGCGCGATCACCATAACCGGTTACACCGGTTCCGGCGGCGATGTGGCCATCCCCGGCGCTACCAATGGTTATCCGGTGACCGTCATCGGTGATCATGCGTTCACCGGTCTTTACAGCCTGACGCCGTGGACCACAGCCGCCAGTATGCCTATCGCGATCGCCGCGTGAAAAAACGCACGTTCCGGTATCTCTGGCAGGTCCGCATTAACGCTGCCGCCCGCGCCGCCGGCCTGACTTACAGCCGCCTCATCGAAGGCTTGAAAGCCGCCAAGTGCGCCCTCGACCGCAAGGTCATCGCCGACATCGCAGCCACCGACAATGCTGCGTTCAGCGAACTGGTCAAGATCGCCAAGGACGCGCTGAAGAACAAACCGGGGGCCGCGCTGATTAAAGCCTGATTCGCCTGCTCCCCCCTTTCAACGGGCGGCCGGCGACGGCCGCCCGTTTTTCTTTTCCCCAACCGCGCTCACCGCTAAACTTTTTTCACCATGAACCTGGAGCATTGGACGGCCGTTGACCGCTACCTCACTGATTTGTTCGCGCCGGCGGACGCGATTCTGGAGGCCGCTTTGCAAGCCAGCGCCGCGGCCGGCCTGCCACCCATCCAGGTCGCGCCCAATCAAGGCAAGCTCCTGCAATTGCTCGCCCAGCTCCAGGGCGCCCGCCGGATTCTGGAAATCGGCACGCTGGGCGGTTACAGCACCATCTGGCTCGCCCGCGCCCTACCGCCGGGCGGGCACCTCATCACGCTGGAATCCGAACCCAAACATGCCGAAGTCGCCCGCAAGAACATCGCTCGCGCAGGCCTCGCGGACCGCGTTGAGCTGCGCCTCGCCCTCGCGCTGGACACGTTGCGGCAACTGGTTGCCGAAAAGCGCGGCCCGTTCGATTTCATCTTTATTGATGCCGACAAACCGGGTTACGCTGATTATTTCAACTGGGCGCTTAAGCTCTCGCGACGCGGCACCTGCATCGTTGCGGACAATGTCATCCGCGACGGCAAGGTGATTGATCCCAGCCCCGCCGATCCGCTGGTTCAAGGCGTCCGGCGTTTTCACGAGCGGGTCGCCGCCGAACCGCGGGTGACGGCCACCGCCCTCCAGACCGTCGGGAGCAAGGGCTACGACGGCTTCACCATAGCGCTGGTGACAGCTGACCCTGAACCGGTTCTTTGATTCTGCAAGGGCCGGATGAATTCGCTTTCTGCCTGCCCGGCTTCTGAATAAACTTCCATCAATTTCGTATGGGACTCCTTGACGACATCGAACCGCTTAAACAAGCCGCGCTCGCGGACCTGAAAGCCGCAGCCGACCTCGCCGCGCTCGAACAGACCAAGGGCGCCTGGATTGGCCCGAATGGCAAATTCACCGCGCTGATGAAGCAGCTCGGCACGCTTTCCAAGGAAGAAAAGCCCGCCGCCGGCAAAGCCATCAACGCCGCCAAGACCGAACTCGAGGCCGCGCTCGCCGAACGCCGCGCCGAACTCGAACTCAAGGCCGCCCTGCCCAAGGAACCGACCGATTTCACCCTCCCGGGCCGCCGCCGCGCGCTCGGCAAATTGCACCCGCTGACGCAGGTGACCGAGGACATCGTCCGCAGCTTCCGCAAAATCGGGTTCGTCGTCGCCGACGGCCCGGAAATCGAGGACGAATACCATTGCTTCGACGCGCTCAACACCCCCGCCGACCACCCAGCCCGCGATACCCAGGACACGTTTTATTTGAATCCCTCGCCCGCGAGAGCGGGAGAGGGTGGCGCGGCAGCGCCGGGTGAGGGCTGTGAGGGAAAATCATTACTCCTTCGCACCCACACCTCTTCCGTCCAAATCCGCGTCATGAAGCAGCAGCCGCCGCCGGTGCGCATCATCGTCCCGGGCCGCGTTTACCGCCGCGACAACGCCGACGCCACGCACAATCCCACCTTCCAGCAAATCGAAGGATTGTATGTGGACAAGAATGTCACCGTCGGCGACCTCAAAGGCACGGTGGAATTTGTTTTCAGGGAATTGCTGGGCGCGGAGACGAAAATCCGCTTCCGGCCGCACTATTTCAGCTACACCGAGCCGAGCTTCGAGATTGACTTCAGCAACGCGCTGGTCAAGAAGCTGGGCAAGGACTGGCTGGAAATTGCCGGTTGCGGCATGGTGCATCCGGCGGTTTTCGAGAACGTCGGCTATGACCCGGAAATCTGGACCGGCTGGGCGTTCGGGTTCGGCATCGAACGCATCGCCATGCTCCGCTACGGCATCAACGACATCCGCTTGTTTTACGAAAACGACGTGCGGTTTTTGAAGCAATTTTAACAGAATCCGGTGGGGCGAGACTCTGTCAAGCCCTGAAATAAAACCTATGAAGAAAGCGCTTCATCGCCTTTCATTGTTGACCGGCCTGGCGGCGGCGATTTACTTCGCCACTGGCTGTCAATGTCCCAAGCAAGCCGATTACCCGGCATCGGCTGCCGCCATCGGCACCGTGGCCTCGTCCACCACGAAGGAATCGCAGGCAGCGATGACGCCGCAATCGGCGCTGGCCGAATTGAAGGCCGGTAATGCTCGATTTGTGGCCGGCCATCCGCTGAAACGCAATCTGCCCGCTGACGTCAAGGCTACCGCTTCGGGCCAGTATCCCTTCGCCGTCGTCCTGAGCTGTCTGGATTCGCGCCAGCCCAACGAAATTGTCCTCGACCAGGGCATCGGTGACATCTTCAGCGCCCGCGTCGCCGGCAACGTGCTGAACGATGACATTCTCGGCAGCATGGAATTCGCCTGCAAAGTTTCCGGCGCAAAACTGATTGCCATCATCGGCCATTCCAATTGCGGCGCCATCAAGGGCGCCGTGGACGGCGTTGAGCTGGGCAATCTCACCGGTCTGCTCGCCAAAATTCAGCCCGCCATGAATCAAGTCCCCGCTGACGTCGAGCCGCGCACGTCCAAGAACCTTGGATTTGTGGATCAAGTGTCTGAGGCCAACGTGCATCTGGTCATGCAGCAGGTTCGCGAACGCAGCCCGATTCTGCGCGAGATGATTGATCAGGGCCAAATCGGCCTGGTCGGCGGCATGTATGACCTGGCCACCGGGGAAGTAAAGTTCTACGACAAATGACGAGAACAACGCGCGGTTTTTGAAACAATTTTTCCGGTGGGGTGAGAGTGCCCGCGCCGGATTTAGTTCCGTAGAAGCGAAAGTTTTGTAGAAACGAAAGAAAAAGAAATTTTAAGCTCCGTCAGGAGCGACATAGAAAATGAACAACGGCAGACAGAAAATTTCGATTGGAGGAATATGCCGCCCCTACGGAGCTTGGCCGGTTGACGGCGTTGAGGCCACAAAGATGCCGCTCCTGATGGAGCTGGGCTGCGGCATCAACGACATCCGCCCGTTCTACGAAAACGACGTGCGATTCCTGAAACAGTTTTAGGCTAGGGCGAAACCATGATTCCCGAAAAAATTACCACGCTTGAGCAGCGGAAATTTCTGCGCGGCTGCCAAAAATTTGAAATTCGCTCGGACGGGGAATTGGAAATCACCGTCAACCGGTTAGGTTTTCACAACCACTTCAAATTTCCGCTTTGGCAGTTGAACCCAAGCCCGACCCGAAGGAAATTCATTCCGCCCGGGGCCATTGTGGGTGCGGTTCTTTTTGGTCTGATTTTCGCAATTTTTGTCGTCGGCATATTTGTGATCCTGTTGTCGAAAGAAGATCATGCCGCAGCGGCGGCGTTGCTAGTGCCCTTGATCCTGTTCGGCATCATTTTTGGGGCCTCGGTTTGGAATTGGATGACCAAGTCCGTCAACGCGAACGTTTTTCATTTCCGCAACGGGGCGGGGCAATTGCACATCTGGTATGCAAAACCCGACCTGAAGACTTTCAATGATTTTTGCGAGACATTGGGCAAAAAAGCCGAGGAAGCTTGGAACAATCGGCCGATTGAACCTGCGCCGCAGACACTGGCCGGCGAACTGGTTGCTTTGAAAAAGCTCAAGGATTCCGGCATATTAAACGATGCCGAATTTGAGCGCGCCAAAGCCAAGCTGCTGGAACAAGCCGAGCAGAAGAAAATTGGGTTTGCATAATATTTTTTACCAATGAAAGTCACCCTTAACTGGCTCAAGCAACACGTGGATTTCGACTGGTCGCCGGAGGAATTGACCGAGCGGCTCACCCTGCTCGGCCTCGAAGTCGAAAGCGTCCAGAAAACCGGCGGCGAGTTCGACGGCATCGTCGTCGCCCAGGTGGTCACCAAGGATAAACATCCCAACGCCGACAAGCTGACCGTCTGCAAGGTCAACGACGGCAAAACCGAGCGGCAGATCGTCTGCGGCGCGCAGAATTTCAAACCCGGCGACAAGGTGCCGCTCATCCTGCCCGGCGCGTCGCTCCCGCCCAAGCCCGGCGACCAGGAGCCCTTCACCATCAAGGTCGGCAAGCTCCGCGGTGTGGAATCGCACGGCATGATGTGCTCGCACGAGGAACTCGGCCTGGAGCCGGAAAAGCTCGGCCTCAAACGCGAGGTGGGCCTGCTCATCCTGCGCGAGGACGCGAAGGTTGGCCAGCCGTTCGCGGAATATCTCGGCCGCGCCGGCGGCGACGTGGTCTATGACCTGGAAGTGACCCCGAATCGGGCGGATTGGAACAGCGTCATCGGCATCGCCCGTGAAATCGCCGCGGTGACGGGGAACAAACTGAAAATTCCCGACGTTAAACCGGTAGGGACGCGTTCCACCGCGTCCCAAACTTCAAGTCGAAAAAATGGGGACGCCGTGGAAGGCGTCCCTACCGCCAGTGAGTTGGTGAGTGTCCGCATCGAAGATCCCGACCTCTGCCCGCGTTATACGGCACGGGTCGTCCAGGGCGTGAAAATCGGACCCAGCCCGGACTGGCTCCGCTCAACACTCGAAAAGGTCGGCATCCGAAGCATCAACAACGTCGTGGACGTGACGAATTACGTGATGATGGAAGTCGGCCAGCCGCTGCACGCGTTCGATTATCATCTCATTGCCAAAGGGCAGGACGGCAAACCGACCATCGTCATCCGCCGCGCCAAGGCCGGCGAGGAATTCATCACCCTCGACGGCCAGAAACACAAGCTCACCACCGACAACCTGCTCATCGCTGATGAGACCAAAGGCATCGCCCTGGCCGGCGTCATGGGCGGGCAAAATTCTGAAATCAAGGATAACACGGTGGACGTGCTCATCGAGAGCGCGTATTTCTCGCCCACGAACATCCGCCGCACGAGCAAGACGCTCGGCTTGCGCACCGATGCCAGCTACCGCTTCGAGCGCGGCGCGGACATCGACATCAACGACTGGGCCAGCGCCCGGTGCGCGCAGTTGATCCTGGAAACTGCCGGCGGCCAGCTCGCCGAAGGCATCGTGGATGCCTACCCGAAGCCGGTCGAGCCGAAGGAAATCACCTTGCGGCATCACAAGGTGAACGAACTCCTCGGCCTGAACCTGAAACCGGAGAGCATCGAGTTCTATCTCGGCGAGCTCGACCTTAAAACCGTCAAGCGCAAGGCCCGGCCGGTCGGCGCGGATTCCGCGCCGGAGCCGGTCACGTTCCGCATTCCGAGTTTTCGCGTGGACTTGAAGCGCGAGGCGGATTTGATTGAAGAGGTTGGCCGGCTGTACGGGGTGGACCGGATTCCTTCCACCCCGCCGCGCGGCGCGATTGGCGCGAATGAATTTGATTCGGTTCACGACCAGATAGCTGAGGCGCGGAGGATTTTGAGCGGCTTGGGATTGAACGAGGCGCAGGGACAGACGCTGATTGCAAATGCCGAATGCCGAATGCCAAATGCCGAATGGGTCGCGCTGGCAAATCCGTTGAGTTCGGACATGGACGTGCTGCGGCCCAGCCTGCTGCCGGGACTGATTCATTCGCTACGGCACAATGTCAGCCACAAGAATTACGACGTGGCCCTGTTTGAAATCGGCCGGGTGTTTGCGTCGGGTAGGGACGCCGCGCCGCGGCGTCCGGACAGCGCAGCGCGCTGCCCCTACCTGGAAGAACGCCGTGTGGCCATCGCCCTCACCGGGCGGCGCGCCCTGCCCTTCTGGAGCGGCGACGATCGCGAGGCAAAGTTTGACGCCTGCGATCTCAAGGGTCTGCTCGAGGAATTTTTCGACGCGTTCGGCCTGCGGGGAGTGACTTTCGCCAAGCGACCGGAAAGCACCCCGCTCTACCTTGAATCCGCCGCGATTTCACTCGGCAAAAAACAAATCGGCGAGCTCGGCCAGTTGTCGCCCGCCCGGGCGAAACAGTACGATCTGCGCGACGCCGTGTTGCTGGCGGAGTTGAGTCTGGACCAATTGCTGGCCCGGCGGAACCCGGCCAAGTCGTTCAAGCCGCTGCCGCAATTCCCCACCATCCGGCGCGACGTGGCCATGTTGGTACCCGAAGCCACAACTCATGACGCTGTCCTGCAGGTGGTACGCCAGGCCAAGCCGGTGAATCTGGAAGCCGTCGAATTGTTCGATATCTTCCGCGGCAAAAACGTCCCGGCCGGTCAGAAGAGTCTGGCGTACGCCTTCACTTATCGCGCTGCAGACAAGACTCTGACCGATGCGGAGGTGAATGCGGCGCACGCCAAAGTCGTGGATGCGCTGAAGGTGCAGTTGCAGGCGACGGTGCGGGAATAAGCTGCCCGGTTCTGCGGCGCCGCATTATTATCATCACCGCGGGAAGTTATTCCGTCTGCACAAACGGCGGCATTGGACAATCCAGCGTATCGGCGACGGCACGCAGTACTTCGGCTTCGTTCTCCGTCATCACGCCGTCGGCGCCCACCGTGTAAACGCAGGCTTCCAAGAGGTTTTTCTTGATGTTCGGCACGGCCAGCGCCAGCCGCCCCAGCGCGGTTTCAACCTGTTCCACGCCGCATTGCTCGGCCGGCAGCAGGCCGTAATCCGCGTCTGCGGGCGTGCGCAAATGGGGCGCGCCGGTTTCAAACGCCTTGCTCGCGGCGGCGGGGTCGTCGCTCCCGACATGGGCCAGCGCGGACAGGACGACGACGGCATCCGGCACGAGCGGCTTGAAGGTGTAATATTGGGCGACCGGCGGCGGGGTTTTCACGAACTGCGGTTTGAGGTGACGCAGCAGGATTTTTTGGAGCACGAGCTCGAACAAGTCAATCTGCTGGTCGCTCTCGATCAGCCATTGGAGCGTCCGCGAAAACTGTTGAAATTGCGCCGGACTCAACTGCCGCAGCGCTCCGAGTGCCAGGTTCACCATCGGCAAGCGCGCGCGCCGGGCAGTGGATGCCACGTCGGGATACAAAGCCGCTGCCTTTTCGGCAATTCCCCGCTCGGCCTGTCCGGCCAGCCCCGCCAGTTGCCGGGTGCGAGTCGCCTCGTCCGCGCTGAACAACAGGGCATAAACCAGCGCCACGGCATCGAGCGGTTCGCGCGCGGCAGCCTTGACACTGTCCGGCAGCGCTTCGCGCAGTTGTTCGGCATACCGGAGGTGCAACGGCGTGGGATTGCCCAGATTCGGCAGGACGGTGTGCGAACGGATGATGCGGGGCGGAGCCGGTGGCGCGCCGCCGGCCGTGACCACCTGCCCGCCCAGCACCGCACCCAAAAGGTCCGGCACCGATTTCGGTGGATGTTCCAGTTCGGCGATGGCCGCGCGCTTGACCGTTTCCATCTGTTCCTTTTCGAGTGGCGGATAAGTGCCATCCCAGGCCGGGTCGATCGCCCGGATACGGTCGGGAATCGGCGGGTGGGTTGCCATGAGTCCGAAGAACGGTTCACTCAGGCCGTTGCCGAAAAACATGTGGCAGAGGTCGGGCGCGTGCTCGGACTCCAGGCGCGACCCATAACTATAACGGCCGATTTTTTGGAGGGCGCCGGACAAACCGGCGGGATTGCGCGTGAATTGGACGGACGAGGCGTCGGCCAGAAACTCGCGCTGGCGGCTGACGGCAGCCTGGATCAGCCGCCCGAAGAAGACGCCGATGGACCCAAGCAGGATCAAAAAGAGCCCGATGATCGGCAGCGGATTGCGATCGCGGCTGCTGCCGCTCCGGGCATTTAAGAGAATCCGTCCAATCGTGGCGATGCAGAGCAGTCCGAAGATCATGCCGATGAGCCGGAGATTCAGCCGCATGTCGCCGTTCAAAATGTGGCTGAACTCGTGGCCAATGACGCCTTGCAACTGGTCCCGTGTCAGCATCTGGATGCAGCCGCGCGTGACGCCGATGGCGGCGTCGCTGGTCGTATGCCCCGCGGCAAACGCATTGATGGCCTGTTCCTGATCGAGCACATAAACCTGCGGCACGGGCACGCCCGAGGCGATGGCCATTTCCTCCACCACGTTCAGCAGCTTGCGTTCATTGGGATCAACGGTGTTTGGATTCACCAGCCGCCCACCCATCAGCGTGGCCACCGAACTGCCACCGCCGGACAACTCACTGGTTTTGTAGGCGCTGCCGATGAAAATGACCGCCAGCACGCCGACGGCAACGCCCCCAAAAAGTCTGGCGTCCCAAAGGATCAATTGCGGTTCGCCCCCGTAACGATGTTCGTGTGCTCCGTAGGCGTTGAAAGCAACCAGCCCGACGAAATAGCAGGCGGCCACAATGGCCATCACGGCCAGAACGAAGTAGAAGATGAGCACCTTCGTCTTGCGCCGGGCCTGGTCCTGTCGTTCAAAGAAGTCCATGCGGATTTACGATATTGGATTTACGATTTACAAGTCCCGGGTCAGTTCAAGGCAGCGCGTAAATCGTAAATCGTAAATCGTAAATTACCGGTCATCGAGACGCATCACGTGAAAGATACTTTGGGCGCGTCCTTCTGCTCCGGCTTGTCCACGACGAATAATTCCGCCGGACCGAAGTTGAACATGCCGGCGACGAGATTGCTCGGGAACACTTCGCGGTCGGTGTTATAGACCATCACCGAATCGTTGTACGCCTGCCGGGCGAACGAGATCTTGTTTTCCGTCGAGGTCAATTCCTCGGTAAGCTGCATCATGTTCTGGTTGGCCTTCAGGTCCGGGTACTGCTCGGATACCACCATCAGCCGGCTCAGGGTGCCGGCCAGCCCGGTCTCGGCCGAGATCAGGCTCTTCATGGTGCTGGCATCACCGGGATTGGCAGCGGCGGCCTGCGACGCGGCGTACGCGATGTTGCGGGCCTTGGTCACGTTCTCCAGCGTCTCACGCTCGTGCTTGATGTAGCCCTTGGCGATCTCGACCAGGTTCGGAATGAGGTCGTAGCGGCGCTTGAGCTGAACGTCAATCTGCGCATAGGCATTTTTATAGCGGTTGCGCAGCGTGACCAGCTTGTTATAGACGCCGACAACGAACCCGATGAGTCCCAGCAAGCCCACCAGCACCACCGCGGCAATGATCAGTCCGATAACCATAGTTTTCCTTTGTTGAATTTGTTTAACAAGTAGGCCATGGCCTGTCTTCGGGCAATGATAATTTGCCCCTCTTTTTGGAATCGCCGCCACCCGTGCCACCCCGGCAGAAATGAAATCCAATCGGCGCTTTGACGAAACAATCAATTGCCGGTGGTAACCACCCAAACAGCAAGTGGCAGGCAACCCCGGCGAGAGTTGACGGTGTAAGTGGTCTCATTACAGCGGTTGCCAACCGGAAACTCTCAACTGGGGGATGCTGTAAATAAAGTTGCAAATAAAGCTTGAAGTTATGTCAGGGATGTTGATACAAATAATTAGACTTCATTGTCAGCATTCACAAGACGGTTCGTTGTGTAACGAAAGGAACAGGAACCCGATATGAAAGCAACTCGCTTGATTTCCCATCTTGGCTCGCTTGCGGTGTTCTCAGTCTTCATCGACCAGCCCGCCACACTCCGGGCCCAGGGCGGCCTTACACCGCCCGGTGCGCCGGCGCCAACCATGAAGTCGCTCGACCAGATTTACTCGAAGCTCGACGTGCGCGCTCCCATCACCAACACCGCCAGCGCAGTCACCATTTCCGCGCCTGGCTCGTACTTTCTGACGGGCAACCTGACGGTCAGTTCGGGCAACGCCATCACTATCGCCACCAACAGTGTGACGCTCGACTTGAATGGTTTCAGCATCTCTTCGACGGAGGCCAACCCGACAGCCACCGGTCTATTGATCAATAACAGTCTGAGCGACCTGACAATTATAAACGGGCATATCCGCAGCGGGGTGACCAACAACGGCAGCGGAGTTTACAGTGGCAGCGGCTTTAGCAACGGCATCGCTTATTTCAACTACGCGCCGGCCAATGTGCTGGTATCGCATGTGTCGATCAACGGTGTGCTGAATGACGGCATCAACCTCGGCAACAACAACTCGACGATGGTGGAGTCCTGCACCGTGCGTACGCTGGGAGGCCTTGGCATCGAAGCCTCTACTGTCAGAAGTTCTTTGGTATTTGATTGCGGCGCAATTGCCATTTTCGGGGATGATGTTTCCGACAGTCGCGGGCAAAGCACCGGCAGCGGCATGGGGCTGTTGGCCGTCAACGCCCAAAACTGTTACGGCCTCAGCGGCAGCGGCGACGGGTTGCACGCCAACAATGCTTTGAACTGCTATGGCTTCAGCGCCAGCGGTTACGGCATTAACACCTACTCTGCGCAGAATTGTTGGGGCGTCAGTTCCACTAGCACGGGCTTGAAAGCTTACAACGCCAGTTTTTGCACAGGCTCGCAT
>DATJOW010000065.1:0-2913 GCA_035506715.1 Candidatus Acidiferrum sp.
TCAACGAAGCAAACTTCGAGAGCGAAGTGCTGCGGTCAAATCAGCCCGTCCTGGTGGACTTCTGGGCCGAGTGGTGCGGGCCGTGCAAGATGCTGGCGCCGGTGCTCGACGAAATTGCGCTCGAGCAATCTGGCCGGGTGAGGGTCGCAAAGGTCAACGTCGACACTAACCCCGGGCTGGCGGCGCGCTTTGGCATTCGGTCCATCCCGACCCTGCTCTATTTCTCGGGCGGCGAGGTGCGGGATCAGACCGTCGGCGTCCTGGGCAAGCCAGCGATCGTATCCAGGCTGGAGAAGCTCCCGGTTGCGGCCTGAGCCCGTGGACCATCGCCCAGAGACCATACAGTCCGATGAAGGCTCCAGCCCTATTCTTAACGAGCCGCGCAACCGGACCCGTGCGTGCGCTTAGCGAGGCTGAATCTACCGTCGCGCAGGCGGGGTCGCGGCCGCCGCCTGGGGACGACGAGTTGCTGGACAGCTACTCCAGAACCGTCGCCCGCGTGGTCGAAAAGGTTGGTCCGGCCGTGGTGAATATCCGGGTGCACCACGCCAGCCCCGGCAGGCGGCCCGGCCCGGAATCCGGCGGCACCGGCTCCGGCTTCGTCATTGCGCCTGACGGTTTCATTCTCACCAACAGCCACGTTGTCCACGGTGGCGGCGGAATGGAAGTCACGCTGGCGGATGGCCGCGTGTTCGCGGCGAGTTTGGCCGGCGAGGACCCGGAGACCGATTTGGCGGTTATACGCATCAATGCCTCTCAACTCGTCCACGCGCGTCTCGGCGATTCCAAATCCATCCGCGTCGGGCATATCGCCGTCGCGATCGGGAGTCCGTTCGGATTTCACCAGACGGTGACCGCCGGCGTCGTGAGCGCGCTGGGCCGCTCGATGCGCTCCCATTCCGGCCGGCTCATTGACAATGTGATCCAGACCGATGCGGCGCTGAATCCCGGGAACTCCGGCGGCCCGCTGGTTAATTCTCGCGGTGAGATCATCGGCGTGAATACGGCCATCATTCTGCCCGCCCAGGGGATTTGCTTTGCCATCGCCAGCAACACTGCCGAATTCGTGGCAGCGTGGCTGATCAAGGAAGGCCGCATTCGCCGCAGTTGGATCGGAGTTGCCGGCCAGAATGTGCCAATCCACCGGCGAGTTATCCGTTTCCACCGGCTGGGAGTGGACTATGGGGTATTGGTCGCCGGAATCGAGCCAGGCAGCCCCGCAATCCGTGCTGGTCTTCGCGTCGGTGACGTCATTGTGGCGTTTGAGGGCGAACCTGTTTCCGGGATAGATGAATTGCACCGGCACTTGGTGGCCAAGGCGATTGGCATCCCATCACAGATCACGGTAATCCGGCATACGGAGAAGCTCGACCTGGTTGTGACGCCGGAAGAATTGGCTCAGGACAATCAACGGAATTGAGGAACATGGCTGAGCGATTCATGCAAAACGTGCTCACGCCGTCCGTGCTGGCGGCGCAGGAGCATTATTACGGGCGCCGCGCCAGCGTTGGTTCGGCGCCGGAGCGCGATCCGCTCACCGACGAGGAACGCGCCTTCATCGAAGCGCGCGACTCCTTTTACATGGCCACCATCACGGAGAGCGGTTGGCCTTACATTCAGCATCGCGGCGGGCCGCGGGGATTCCTGCGGGTCGTGAGTCCAACACGGCTCGCGTTTGCCGACTACAAGGGAAACCGCCAGTTGCTTTCCACCGGCAATCTCGCCGCGAACGACCGCGCCGCACTGTTCCTCATGGATTACCCGCGTCGCGAGCGCCTGAAGATCCTCGGCCACGTCCGCGTCGAGGACGCGCGCCAGCATTCCGAACTGGTCGCGGAGCTCGCCGAACCGGAAGTCCATCGTCTGGTCGAGCGACTGTTCTTCCTCGACGTCATTTCGTTCGATTGGAACTGTCCGCAATACATCACGCCGCGCTACACGGCCGCCCAAGTCGAAGAAGCCGTTGAACCTTTGAGACAGCGCATCGCTGAACTCGAAGCCCAGCTCAAAGTCCTGAGCTGAAGACCATCCTGGATCAGCCCCATCAGATCACAACCCCGAACTTGATTGGAGCTTTAACCGACGGTCTGCAAGTCGAGCCCTGCCTGGGGAGCCATAGTTCAATTATTCACTAAGAACCGCTTGCTTTATTGGGCAGTTTCCGTCCCTTCAAGAAGAGGCTTAGAGACCACACAAAAATCATCGCCGTGCACGGCGCCACCGCCAGGATAATCAAAGCCGTCGTGTAACCCTTGGCCGTCTCGAGATCAATCCACGCCGCAAATACGTGCTGCTTGAAGACCCACGCCAGCAGCGCCGTCCCGAACGGCTTCACCAGCCAGTTCACAAACAGCGTCCCCACCAGCCCCTTTCGCCGGCGCGCAATGCCGGTAATGGCGCCCAAATTTACCTTCAGCCTCATCTGGTAGATCATCAGCCACAGTAGCGCCCCGATCGGCACATTCACCTGAGAGCCCTGCCCGAACTCCAGCCGGCTCCTGCTTTGATCGGCCAGTCGCTAAGGTGGAAGTCCATGTCGCTGCCAGCTTGTTTTCAGCGTGAGCTGGAGCGCCGGGTCGGCAGCACGGAGAAGGTACATTGCCTGGTGGCGTCCTGGAAAGCGGAGCCTCTCCGACATCCTTGAAGGGCTCAGCAACCGGGAATTTTTTTTGCCGCCGCTTCGCGGCGGTTTGTTTCAAAACCTCCGCGTCCGCCACCAAGAAAAGGTCGGCTGAGGTGTTTGGATGAGGCGTAATAGGGCTCCAATCGGGGAGTCAAATCCTTCAAAATAAATACACTTCAATAGTGTATTTATGTAGCAGGCACGCTTTTAAGAACAAGCGGCTTTCGGTGACCTGGCAATCGAGGTGAACAGGCTTACCTGTGCTACGGACGCTCATGGAGTCTCATAAG
>DATJOW010000066.1:0-19145 GCA_035506715.1 Candidatus Acidiferrum sp.
CGGGTGCAGGACGTGGACCTGGATCGCCAGCAGTTGATTGTGAGGGCGGGCAAGGGCGGCAAGGACCGGGTGACGGTGGTGCCGGAGCGGTTGCAGCCGGCGCTGGAACGGCATCGGGAGCGGTTGCGGGGATTGTACGCCGAGGATCGCCAGGCCGGAGCCCCGGGCGTGTGGTTGCCGGAAGGGTTGGAGCGCAAATGGCCCAGGGCCGGTGAGTCGTGGGAATGGCAATGGTTTTTTCCGTCACGGCAGTGGCTGTTGGATCCGCGGACGGGTTTGCGCCGGCGGCATCATGTGCTGGACGCGACATTTCAGGAAGCGGTGCGGCGAGCGGCGCGGAAGGCGGGGCTGAACAAGCGGGTGACACCGCATGTGTTGCGGCATAGTTTTGCAACCCATTCGCTGGAGGGCGGGATGGACATTCGGACGCTGCAGGAGTTGCTGGGACATAAGGATGTGACCACGACACAGATTTATACGCATGTGATGCAGAAGCCGGGGCTGGGAGTCAAAAGCCCTTTGGATTCGTTGTAGGATTGAAGGCGCGGCTTAGTTTTTGGGGTTCGTCCCAGGCAACTGGCCGGCCAGCAAACCCAGCTTAAGGATGCGGCGGGCTTCGTTCAGGCCAACCCGCCGGACTAGGTTCTTCCAGGCGTAAGTGTCCCGAATGCCTTTTTCGGTGCCCGCAACGATGGCCTCGAGTTCCTCGCGGGTGTGGCGGTGCCGGGAGGATGGCACTGGAGCATCCGAGGCCTGATTCGGCAGCTTTGAGTCCTCCGACATGGACTTGGCCACTTTTCGACGTTTCCGTTTCATGGCTGCCCGCCCGTTACTCGGCAATTTCAGGATACACCGGGCGCACCGGGATTCCCTGCCCCAGTACCTTCATCCGGTTGTGACAGGTCCACTTCCCATCCCGTTGCTTCGTCCAGTGCTTCCTGCGCACCCTGCGGCGGAATGCCCGCTGCTCGCCGCTTCTGTTCCTGTCGCAGCCGGGCCCGCTCCATGCTGGCTGCCCAGATCGCTTTCTGTTGTTTTTGCCGTTGCTCCAACATGGGCCTTCGCAGCTTCGCTTGAAGCTCGCGCACGCGTTTGTCTGGTCTATTGACCACCGCTAGGTCACCGCTGGCGATGACATCGAGCAGCCGCCGCCACGAGGGCTCCCCGCGATACACGCATCCGCACTCCTTGGCTATCCCCAGCAAAACCTGCCAGTCAATCTCATCCAGTTTCAGTGATTGCCGCTTCATGGTCATGGTTTTAGGTAGCTACCTTTCGCTTAGATGTTACAAAGAGACAAGGAAGGGGACCACCCCGGCGCTGCGCGCCGGGGGCGGTCCCCAAGACCTCGTCAGCTTTTCATGGCCTTGGCCGGCTTTGGCATCATAATCACCTTTTCCCCGCCATCAGGCGTGATGCTGAACCATTTGACCGCCTCTGCCGGCCGCACCAGCTCCCGGTAGTGCTTAAAGATCATCTGCGGGCTGTTCCCTGCCTCCAGGGCCACTTGCGCCACATTCTGGATGTCCGCCACCCGATAGCTGATGAAAGAATGCCGTAACGCATTGTGCTTCCAAGCAAACGCATTCCAACCCTCTTCCTTCGCAGTCCTCGCCCCAGGTGGCACGTTGCCCTTATGTTTACCGCCCGTCCGGACCTGCTTGGCCTGCATTCTCTTTGTCCGTTTCGCAGGCTTCATATTCTCCAGCTCAATTCCCTTGGCCAATGCCCACGCCCGCCGCCGTGCTTCATTTACCCGCTTGGTAATGAGATGCAATTCAAACGCTACGTTATTATGTGAAACGACCGGCCCCGAAACTTGCCGGAACTTCATCAGCCATTCTCGGAGGTTGGGCAGAACCGGAACGATGCGCCGGCTCGCCGTTTTAGCCTTGGAAGCCCCGATCTCGATAATGCCGTCGTCGAAATGAATATCGCTCCAGTCCAACCGTTGAATTTCGGCATGGCGGATGCCCGCGAACGCACTCAACACGAGAAATGGGATCATTCGCTCATTGGCGCATTTCAAAATCTCTCCAAGTTCTGCCGGCGTGAAAACTTCAATGTCGCCACCTCGATCATTTACGACGGCCACCGACTCAATCTCGTCATGATCTTTTGGCAGATAACGTTTCAATTTCGCAAATTTGAATAATGCATGAACCGAACCCCTAATGTTATTCCGTGTGCGTGGCGAAAGACCCGATTCCCGCAACCACACATCAATATCGATTCCCGAGACCATGCTGATATTCGTGTGGAATCGCACCTCGAATTTACGCAAGCAATACCGCAGGCTCTGCAAATACCGTTCACTGCATCCATCTGCGGCTTTCGCAGCCAGCAATTCCTCTACAACGGCATTGACCGGCTTGAGCTCCAGCTTGACCGGGTGCCGTTTCAGATAGAACTCGACCGCTTGAGCGAGTGGAATATCCCCAAGTTGTTTCCGGGCCTCGACGACCTGTGCCGCCGCTGTCTCGATGGCCAGCCCGAACGGGTCAAGTAATTGCCTGGCGCGGAGATACGCGGCGCGATCCGCACTGGTGAGGACTAAGATATCAGAATCGGAATTGCCGAGCCGATTGACGACGACGTCCGCCTCATCCCTAGCGGCTTGAAACGTGGAAAACGTGGGGCGCTTGCGAACGCCGTCTTGATAGTATGAGATCGTGAAAGAATCGCATCCATTCGACGGGGTGCGATAGATTTTGACCGAAACAGATCCCCGCTTCACCACAAACGGGAATGTGATTTTCTTCATGCCCCCAAGGTTGTCAGGAATTTGTCAGGAATGCAACAAATTACTTAAAAACCCAAGTAAAACATGGTGCCCGCGACAGGACTTGAACCTGTACGATGTTACTCACTAGAACCTGAATCTAGCGCGTCTGCCAATTCCGCCACGCGGGCAACCCATGACTGGCACCCATTCTAATACTTAACCGCCGACCTCCCGGCAAGCCAAATTGAAGCCTGCGCTGGTTTGGAGGTAGGGACGCCGCGCCGCGGCGTCCGGACAGCGTAAGGCGCTATCCCTGCCTGCGCTCAGTCGCATCAGGCTTGACATCCTGCAACTCCAGCTTGAGGGCTCCCAGCGACAGGTTGATGTCGCAGATGAACGCGACCAGCGACGCAAACAGCGACGCCATGCAGGCGATAAAAATCAAACTCACCAGCAGGCCGAACTCCAGATGCAACAGCGCCGACAGAAAGAGGGTGATGATCAACACCGACGCCAGCAACACGCTCACCGCCGCCAGGATGATGGTCAGTCGAATCACGCGGGCGCGGCGGTAAATCATGGCCACCTGCGCCAGGACCTGCTCGCGCTCGGCGTCCGTGCGCTTGGGCAGGTCGGCCTTCAGTTGCCGGGCCCGGTCGATGGCACGGCCCAGCCGGTTGGTCATGGTCAGCAGCAGCAGCCCCACGCCGGAAATCAGAATCACCGGCCCGATGGCCACCTGCAGCACCGGCACAATTTCATGCAGCGGAGTCGTCGGCATAACTTCGGTCAAAGACGGAGTTTAGCCGGAAGCCGGCGAGTGAAGCAAGGACGGGCAAAGGTTGCAGTGCCCGAATTTGTTGTAGCGTCGAGCTTGTGGCTCGAAATGGTTGAGCCACAGGCTCAACTCTACACCTTCACCCACTTTCCCTTTTGCGACGATTCCTCAACGGCGGCAAGCACCCGCTGGTTCTTCAACCCGTCTTCGAACGTGGGATGTACCGGTTTGCCTTCGACACACGCATTCACAAAATCCGCGGCCACGTGGATGAAGGTGTGTTCGTACCCGATGCCGTGGCCCGGCGGCCACCAGTTGCCCACGTACGGCTGGATGCCGTCCCGCTCGGTCACCTGAACCACGCGGAATCCCCGCCGGTCCTTCGGGTCCTCGCCGTTGTAAAACTGCAACTTGTTCATGTCCTCGAAATCGAAATAAATCGAGCCCTTGCTGCCGTTGATTTCGATGGCGATGTGATTCTTGCGGCCGAGCGCGTAACGGGTGGCCTCCACGTTCGCCAGGACGCCGCCTTCCATTCGCCCGAAGAAAACCGCCGAGTCCGGCGCGGTCACCTTGCCCAGCTTGCGCGTGCCCCTCGCCAATGACTCTGCCGTCGGTCGTTCCGGGATAAACGTGTTCAGCCAGCCGCAGACTTCGGTGAATTCGCCGACGAGGTAGCGGCCGAGGTCAATGACGTGCGAATTGATGTCGCTGTGAACGCCGGCGCCGCTGGTCTCCTTTTGCAGTCGCCAGTCCAGCGGAAATTCCGGGTCCGCCAGCCGGTCCTGCGCGTAGCGCGCGTGGTAGTGATAAATCCGGCCCAGCGCGCCTTCGCCGATCATCCGCTTGGCCAGCGCGATCGCCGGGATGCGGCGGTAATTATGACAGACCATGTGGACGACCTTGGCCTTTTGCGCGGCGGCGAACATCGCTTCGGCCTGCTTGAGATTCAGCGCCAGCGGTTTCTCGCACAGCACGTGCTTGCCATTCTTCGCCGCGGCAATGGCCATCTCCGCGTGGCAATTCGTCGGCGTGACAATGTCCACGATGTCAATCAGCGGCGATTCGACAACGTCTTGCCAGTCCGTGGAGGCGTTCTGCCAGCCGAGTTGGAGGCGGGCCGCCTGGACATTGGCGGCGTTGCGGCCGCAGAGGGTGTGCAGCTCGACGTTGGCCTTGAGATTGAAGAAGCGGGGGGCCTGCCGCCAGGCATTGGAGTGCGCCCTGCCCATGAAGCGGTAGCCGATTAGTCCGACGCGCAAGGTTCTGGCCATGCAAACTTGGGGTTGAACTGGATACGCGCGCCTTTATAGTGAGCCGCGACATTCAAGTCAACAGGCAATCATTTAGACCATTATGTCATTTAAAGTCGCGGAAATTGCGAAACATCTGCAGGGCGAAGTCATCGGCGATGGCCAGGCCGTTCTTAAAGGCTTTGCGCCCGCCGCCCAGGCCCAAGCCGGCGACCTGACCTTTGCCGAGAACGAGGAATTCCTCGCCCGGGCCGAACAAACCGCCGCCACCGCCATCATCACCGACCAAAAGCCCGCCTCGGCGAGGAAAATTCTGATTCGCGTGCCCAACGCCCGAATCGCCTTCGCCAAGGCCCTCGCGCTGTTCTTTCCGGAGCGCGCCTACGCCGCCGGGGTCCACCCGACCGCTGTTGTGGCTGCCAGCGCCCAGGTGGACCCGACCGCGCACATCGGACCGCATTGCGTCGTGGGCGAGCGCGTGAAGATTGGCGCCCGGTCCGTGTTGGAGGCCGGCAATTTCGTCGGCGACGACTCAAAACTGGCCGACGAGGTGAATTTGTTTCCGAATGTCACGGTTTATGCGCAAACGCAGATCGGCGCGCGGGTGCGCATCCACGCCGGCACGGTCGTCGGCTCGGACGGATTTGGCTACGTGTTGGAAAACGGCGTGCATCTCAAGGTGCCGCAGATTGGTAACGTCATCATCGGCGACGACGTGGAGATTGGCGCCAACGTGACGATTGACCGCGGCGCGCTCGGCCCAACGGTCATCGGCAAAGGCACGAAAATCGACAACCTCGTCCAGATTGCGCACAACGTGGAGATTGGCGAAGGCTCGCTGGTCATCGCGCAAGTGGGCATCTCCGGCAGCACGAAGATTGGCAAATACACGATCCTCGCCGGGCAAGTGGGCCTGGCCGGGCATTTAAAGATTGGCAACCAGGTCATCATCGGGGCCAAGTCCGGGGTGATGACCGACATTCCCGACGGCGGCAAGTGGCTGGGCATTCCCGCGCAGCCGGACAAGCAGACCAAGCGCCAGATGATCGCCATCCAGCACCTGCCTGACCTGATCCGCCGCGTGAACGAGCTGGAACGGAAGCTCGGGGAAAAATCTGCAGGCAGCGGGAAGGAATAAATTTAACGCAGAGACGCAGAGGCGCAGAGGACTGCAGCCGATTTATTTTGGACTGCGGCGGGAAGCGAAGCGCCACGCCGCTTTGGAAGTCGGTTCGCAATCAAAAAGCGGTGTCGCCGCTTACGCTCTGCCACCGCACTCCGAAAACCACACTGGACAACAAATTCCGCCCGGCATAGTGTCGACTCATGAGACTGGATGGGCCACCAATCATTCTGTCCATCGTCATCCGAGTCACAAGTTTCATCTTCCTGATTCTGGTCATTATGCCAGTTGTGTGCGCAGCGGGCGAAAAGGAAGTTGCGGTGTGGACTGAGAAATGCACAAATTGCGGAACGGTGTTTCATGTTTCTCGCTCGTTCGACCAACTGGATTATAAACTCCTCGGCCAATTTATTGACGAATTACCCCCGGTGAACATCGGGAAGCTATATTACCGCTCGCCTCACGGTCCACAGCCAAACTGCAGTGCTACTTGGTCCAAAGATATGCCTTACGAGATGCTGCGAAAGCAGATGGCTGATATTCGCAGAGACACCTATGATTCGTTTATCACACGGAATTGCTATATTGCGGAGCACGCCACGAATAGTTTTACCACGCCGGCAGGTCACACGATTCGCATCGTTCGAAAGACCAAGGCTGATTCCTGGCCACTCACGTTAGCTCGGGTAGGGTTCAGCAGCGATAGGCGACAGGCCCTGATATGCACTGATTCAAATGTTTATCTGTACGAAAAGTCAGAAGACCGTTGGAAGCAAGCTGGGGCGGTTGCCTTGTGGATTCCATGATTTCTAAGTTAAATAATCTGGAAAGACTGACCCGGTCGCGGAATGATCTCTAGGCAGCCGTACGGAGCGACACCGACGCAGTACCAAGTTTTTTAAACCTCGACAGCCGTCTCCACATCGACCGGCCTAATTTGCCTCGCCCGCCACAAATAAAATATCGCCGGGTACACCAGTAGTTCCATCAGCGTCGAGGTCACGACCCCGCCGACCATCGGCGTGGCGATGCGTTTCATCACGTCGGCGCCGGTGCCGTGACTCCACAAAATCGGCGCCAGGCCGGCAATAATGACGCACGCCGTCATCGCCTTGGGCCGGACGCGCTTGACCGCGCCGTGATAAATCGCGTCGCGCAAATCCGACGCCTGCCGCATCAGGCCCTTCTTTCTCCATTCGTCGTAGGCGAGGTCGAGGTAAAGCAGCATCACCACGCCGGTTTCCGCGTCCAACCCGGCCAGCGCGATGATGCCCACCCAGACGGCGACGCTGAGGTTGTAGCCGAGCAAATAAATCACCCAGAACGCGCCCACCAGCGAGAACGGCACCGCGAGCATGACGATGGCGGTTTTAATCAGCGACCGCGTGTTGAGATAGATGATGAGCAGAATGATGAGCAGCGTCAGCGGCACGACAATCATCAGCCGTTGCTGAGCGCGCAGCATGTATTCGTACTGGCCGCTCCAGAAAATGTTGTAGCCTGGCGGCAGCTTGATGGCGCCCTTGGCGATGGCCTCGTTCACGGCGCGCATGGCCATTTGCACGTAGGTGCCCACGTCCACGCCGCGGATGTCCACGTAAATCCAGGCATTCGGCACCGCGCCTTCGCTCTTGATGCCCATCGGGCCGTCCACGACCTTGAGCGTGGCGAGTTGGCCGAGCGGCACCTGCGCGCCGCCGGGCGTGGGCACGACGATGTCGTCCGACAATGACCGCAGGTCGGACCGGAAATCGCGGTCGTAACGGAGGTTGATGGTATAGCGCTGCAATCCTTCGACGGTGGTCGCGAGCGGCATGCCGCCCAGCGCCACGGACAGCACGTCCTGCACGTCGCCGACGGTCAGGCCGTAACGCGCGATGGCGTCGCGGTTGATTTCAAATTCAATGAACCGTCCGCCGGTGACGCGTTCGGCGTAGGCGCTGGCCGTGCCCGGTACCGTGCGCATGACTGCCTCGATTTCGGTGCCGATGCGCTCCAGTTCGTTTAGGTTCGGTCCGGCTACCTTGATGCCGATGGGGGTCTTGATGCCGGTGGACAGCATATCGATGCGCGTCCGGATGGGCATCGTCCAGGCGTTGTTGAGCCCGGGAATCTGTACCGCCTCGTTCAGCGCGTCCACGAGTTCGTCCGGCGTGCGGCGGCGATGCGCGATGACACGGTCGTTATCGTCCTTGATGTCCACCGCCGGCCATTCCGATTCCGGCTTGAGCTGGATGGTGGTTTCAATCATGTCCATTGGCGCCGGATCGGTGGCGGTCTCGGCGCGGCCCGCCTTGCCGAACACCGTCTTCACCTCGGGAAATGATTTGATGAGGCGGTCGGTGATCTGGAGGATTTGCCGCGCCTTGGTCGGCGAAATGCCGGGGAACGTCGTAGGCATGTACAATAAATCACCTTCATACAGCGGCGGCATGAATTCCGAGCCGATGTTTTGGTAAGGGAACAGTTTGCCGGCTTTGAGCGCGGTGGCTCTTGCCCAGCCTTCGGGCACAACCGAGGTTACCAGCCGGTTCCAGGGAACAAAAACCCAAACCACGATCAGCGCCGCGGCGATGACGATGCTTCGGCGCCGCTGGATGACGAAGTCAATGGCCGGGTGGTAAAGCCAGATGAGGAAGCGGTTGATGGGGTTTTGCTCTTCCCGCGGAATCCGGCCGCGGATGAACCAACCCATCAATATCGGCGCCAGCGTGATGGACAACACTGCAGCGGCGGCCATGGAATACGTCTTGGTGAACGCCAGCGGTTTGAACAGCCGGCCGGATTGCTCCTGCAAGGTGAACACCGGCACGAAGGACACGGTGATGACCAGCAGCGAGTAAAACAGCGTCGGCCCCACCTCGACCGCCGCGTCGCGGATGATTTCCCAATGCGGTTTTTTGCCCTGGTCGCGTTCGAGATGTTTGTGGGCGTTTTCGATCATGATGATGACCGCGTCCACCATCGCGCCGATGGCGATGGCGATGCCGCCCAGCGACATGATGTTCGAGCTGATGCCCTGGCAAAACATGATGAGAAACGAAATCAACACCGCCAGCGGCAGGATGACGATGGCTACCAGCGCACTGCGCAGGTGCAACAGGAACGCGAGGCATACCAGCGCCACCACGACGCTTTCCTCGATGAGCTTTTCTTCCAGCGTCCTCACTGCGCGATCGATTAGTTCTGTCCGGTTATAAACCACCGTGTACGTCACGTCCCCCGGCAGGGCTTTCATCGCCTGATTGAGGCGTTGTCTGACATTTTGGATGACCTGGTTGGCGTTCGCGCCGTAGCGGACGACGACGATGCCGCCGACCGTTTCGCCTTCGCCGTTTTGTTCGGCGATGCCGCGCCGCATGTCGGGGCCAAACTGCACCGTGGCGACGTCGCGCAGCAGGATAGGCACGCCGTTCGCGCCAGAGCCGACGGCGACCTTCCGCAGATCGTCGAGGCTTTGCACGTAACCCTTGACGCGCAGGATGAATTCGCGCTCAGACAGTTCGAGCGAACGGCCGCCGACCTCGCCGTTGCTGCGCTCGATGGCCGTGCCGACATCCTTGAGCGACAGGTTGTAGGCGCGTAGTTTGGCCGGATCCACCGTCACTTGGTATTGCTTCACGAACCCGCCAACGGAGGCGACCTCGGACACGCCGTCCACGGCGGTGAGCTGGTATTTGAGATACCAGTCCTGGATCGAGCGCAATTCGGCCAAGTCGCGGTTGGTCGAGTTGATGGAATACATGAACGCCCAGCCGACGCCGGTGGCGTCCGGGCCGAGCGACGGCGTCACGCCTTTCGGCAGTTGACCCGTCAGGCTGCTCAGATATTCCAGGACGCGACTGCGTGCCCAGTACGGGTCCGTGCCGTCCTCAAAAATCACATAGACGAACGAAAAACCGTAGAACGAGTAGCCGCGCACCGCCTTTTGCCGCGGCACGGACAGCATCTTGGTGGTAATGGGGTAGGTGACCTGGTCTTCGACAATGTTGGGTGCCTGGCCTTCCCACGGCGTGTAGATGATGACCTGCGTGTCCGAGAGATCGGGGATGGCATCGAGCGGAATGTGCCGCACCGCATAAACGCCGCCGAGCACCAGCGCCGCCGTGGCCAGCAGCACGAGGAACCGGTTCTTCAGCGAAAAATCTATGACGCCTTTGAGCATAATTTTATTGGCACTCGCCGGAATAAGGAGCGGAGCGCGGACAGCCTTGTCCGCCAGCCCGCGATGGAATGACAAATGACGAAGCCCAAATGACTAAAGAATGCACAAACCCGAATGACCAACGGGCGTATAATTGCGCTGGCTGGTTTCGAAATTTCATCATTGGGTATTCTCTCGTCATTAGGATTTAGGGATTAGTCATTTCCCTGCGGTGACGAGGTCCATCTCACACTTCGGACATTTGCCGGGTTTATCGGAAATCACCTCGGGATGCATCGGACAGGTGTAAAACTGCTTTGCCGCTGGCTGCGCCGCAGCCGGAGTTTCGGTTTTCGTTCCGGTGGCTGACGTAGGTATGGCAGGCGCTGCCATCACCGGAATCAGCGTCATGCCGCACTTGGGACATTTGCCGGGCTTGTCTGAGTGAACGTCATGTTCCGGCATCGGGCAGGTGTAATAAAGCACCTGGCCGCCCGGCTGAATTTTTTCCAGCGTGTTTTTCGAAACCGGCACCAGGGTCATGCTGCAAATCGGGCATTTGCCCGGATGATCGTACTCGATGGACACATGCTCCGGCATCGGGCAGACCCAGACTACTTTTTCCTCGTTGGTATTAATTGATGAGCTGACCATGGCAGTGCCGGAAGCTGCGGAGGTTTCCGTTGCCGCCGCCGCGCCGGGGTGGCTCATTTTCTGGATGGCCTCGCGCAACTGGCTTTCCGAGTCCAACATGAACTGGCCGGACGTCACCACCCGCTCGCCTTCGCTCAAACCGGCGAGCACCTGGTCCATATCGTCCTGTGCCTGCAATCCCAGCGCGACGGTGCGGGCCTCGAATTTGCCACCGGGCAGCGCGACAAACACGGTGTTCTTCTGTCCGCTGCGCAACACCGCCGAATCCGGCACCAGCAGGGCCGACGGCGCGAAGTCGCAGACGAGTTCCGCCGTCGCGAACATGCCCGGCTTGAGGTAGTAACCCGGGTTGTGGAACTCCATGCGCACTTTCGCTGTGCGCGTTTTCTCATCCACCGTCGGATAAATGTAAGTGACGCGCCCGCGGAATTTGCGGTCGGGCAGGTACGAGAGCGTCATGGTCGCCTCCTGGCCCAGTTGGATGAAAGGCAAATCCTTTTCGTAAATCTGGGCATAAACCCAGACCGTCGCAATGTCCGCCAGCCGGTACAACCTCATCCCCGCATCGACCATCTGGCCGGCCACGACGTTTTTTTCGACGACAAAGCCCGCGATGGGCGCGGTGACGGTCAGCGTCTTTTTCGCCTGGCGCGTTTTTTCCAATTCGGCGATTTGCGCATCGGAGAGGTCGTAAAATTTCAGCTTGGTCCGCGCACTTTCGAGCAATGCGCGGTCCTCGGCGGAAGGCGAACCGGCGGTGGCGGAAAGCGCCGCCAGATACTCGGTCTGGGCGCTGTACAATTCCGGTGAATAGATTTCAAAAAGCGGGTCGCCCGGATTCACCAGCGCGCCGGTGGCGTCCACGTACAGTTTTTCAATCCAGCCCTTGTACTTGGTCGTCACATCCGCCAGCGCGGTTTCGTCGTAGTCCACGTTGGCCACCGTGCGAATGACGCGCCGGAGCGGCCCGCGCTCAACGACGGCGGTGCGGATGCCCATCGTCTGGATGGTGGATGGGTCAATGACGATGGTTGAGGAGGCTGTGGCGGCATTGGCGGGGGCGTCTTGTTTGCGGATGGGCGTGAGTTTCATGCCGCAAATCGGGCAGTTGCCCGGATGGTCCTGGATGATTTGCGGATGCATGCCGCAGGTGTAGAGCGTCTTGGTTTCGGCGGCGCCGGCCTGGCTGCCCGAATTTTTGCCGCATGAAACGGCAACAACGGCAATCACCGCCAGCAAAACGGCGAAGAGAATCAATCTAAAGGTAGGGACAGCACGCCGCGCTGTCCGGACGCCGCAGCGCGGCGTCCCTACCTTTGAAAATACTACATTGTCGGTTGTTTTCATGGCGAGGGTCGGGTCGGTGAATGGGTTGTGCCGGCGGCGTTGTTTACAGGCAACACCGGCGCGTTCGCCGGCGGGATCCCGGCGATGAGCAGCGACAGCTCGGACAGCGCGAGCTCGCGCTGGGTGCGCGCGTCGATCTCCGCCAACCGGAATTCCAGCAGGGAACGTTCGGCATCTAGCAGATTGAAGAAATCCGTCTTGCCGGCGAGGTAAGCCGCGCGGGCGATTTCCAGCGAACGCTGGGCCTTGGGAATCAACTGCTCGCGCAGCAGTTCGAGGTTGCGGGTGATTTCGCGGTAATCGTAACTCTTTTGCGCAAATTCGGCGGTCAGGTTGAGTTGTCCGGCCGTCAACCGGGCCTGAGCGGCGCGCTGGCCCGCCCGGGCGGCGGCGATTTGGGCGGCGATCTTGTCGCGCCAGATCGGCAGCGTCACCGTCGCCTGCGGCCAGTAAAGAATGGGGTTCGCCTTCACGTCCACCGACGAGCCAATGGTCACATCCGGTAGTCTCGATTTGCGGGCCAGGTCAACTGATGCCTGCGCCTGGCGCACCTCGGCTTCGAGCGCCTTGAGTTGCGGATTGCGCGCGAATGCGGTGTCGAGGATCTGCTCCGGCGACAGGTCCAGCGCGGTGCTTTCGAGCCGGGCGGGTAAAGGCGGATCGGGTTGGTCGCGCGTCAGGCCCAGCGCCGCCTTGAATTGCGCCTCCAACGGTTGGCGCGAATCCTCGAGATTGGCAAGTTCCGTTTTCAACCGGTCCATCTCGATTTGCGCGCGGTACACGTCCTGCAACGTGACCCGGCCGACGTCGTTCTGGGCGCGGGCAATCCGCTCCAGTTCGGACAGCAACTGGAGCATTTCGCGGTCAATCTGGATTTTTTTGTCAAGAAACCAAAGCCGGTAATAGCCTTGCTTGACATCGTAGGCGGCTTGGAGGACCGCGCTTTCGAAGGCGAAATATTTGGCCCGGCTTTCCGCCGAGGCCGCCTCCGCCTGCGCCCGCAGTTTGCCCGGCCACGGAATCTGCGCCATCAGCCCGGGCATGACCGACGTGATGAGGTTCTGGATGTACATCTGGAAAGTGAGCTGCGGGTCGGGCAACGAACGCGCCACGGTGATATTCTCCACTGCGCCCACCCAGTCGTAGTAGGCCGCCTCGACTTGCGGCTGATTCAGCATGGCGTAGGTGAGAAAATCACCGAGCGACGAATTGGTGGTGAGATCGGGCAACGCAGGCCGTTGTTCCTTGGGCCGGTATGCGGATTTCACCGTGCCCAGTTGCTGGCGGGCCTCGCGTTCGTCACGGGTGGAAACACCCTTGCAGCCGGTCAAGGCCAGCGCCAGCAGCAATGCGATGCCGCCGAGCCAGCATTGCCGATCAATTGTTCGTCCCCGGTTCATTGGCAAAAAATCCGATGGTCACGGACAACCAGCTCGTTTCCCTACCGACAACAGCCGCCGGGCGAACAACAACCCGGCATCGCCGCCGCCGGCCGGTTGGTGCCCGTCGTGGCCGGGGGCGCGTTGGTGCCGCCATTATCGGCATAAACCGGCCGCAACGCCATGCTGCAAATCGGGCAATCTACCGGCTTGGCCGCCCTGACTGATGGATGCATCGGGCAGGCATAGTAGAGGATTTTCCGGCCGGTGGATTTCGTGTCCGCCGCCCGCGCGCGCGGCGGCGCGAGCCAGAGGGTGCTGCCGCCGAGCAGGGCGGCCAAAGTGATCATCAAAATTGTTTTCGTTTTCATAGTTGTTTCAGTTCGGTTTAGCTTTTGCCGCTGTTTGTGCGCAGACGGATATAAATTGAAACCAGGCACGGGCACAAAATTCCGTGGGACCAAGGAAGGCCGCGGTGTCCGGTTCAGGGCACACCACGGGCGTCAGAAGTAGTGAATCAGATGAGCCGGGCGCAATCCCGGGCGTAGAGCGGCGTGACCGCCACCGGCCCGGGTGACATGGCAATGGAAGAAGGCGGGCAGATTGGACCGGCCGGCAAAGTCCAGGCCGGTGAATCCCAGATCGGGAAAGAAAATTGATTTTGCGTGGCCGGCCGGGACGGAACCGTGGACACGGGTTGGGAACCGGCCGACTTCGGCGCGCAACAACTCATCTTGCCGCCGCAACGGCAGCAGGCGTGGTGCGGCGGTTGTGCGCACGCCGGCAGGCCCGGGACCAGCAGTTGCGCCCACACCAGCGTCAGGCCAAACACGATGGCGGAAAGTTGCCGCATAATTTTATCGCCGGACCGTCAGGCGGACGGTCACTTTTTGGCCGCGTCGGCTTCCCGGATTTTCTTCAGGTATTTGGCCGGGTCCTTGTCGAAATCCTTTTTGCAGCCGGAGCAACACAACTTGACCTCCTGATCCTTGTACACAAAGACGTAAGGCTTGCCCATCTCGCCAAGTTTCTCACCCGAAACGGGACAGGTGGTCAGCTTGTCGGGTTTGGGCGGAGTGCCCGCCACGGAATTGGTGTCGGCTGCCCGGCCGGCCAGCGGCAGGGCGAGAAAGGGAACGCTTAATGCGAGTATCGCGAGTTTTTTCAATGTTTTCATGGTTAAAGTTAAAAGTCTTTCATCCATTATACACCGGCTCTGAGTAAAACCCCCAAAAAATTTTCCGCGTGAATTTCCATCCGCCGGGGTAAGCCCGATACAACATTCGGTGGCGCAATGGAGCGCCGCCCCAATAAAAAGAAAGTTAATATGAAAGCTCAAATTCTCCTTGCCACGCTCGGCGCGGCCGTCCTGACCACGATCACGTTCAGTGCCAATGCCGGTGAAGCGCTGCTGACCCCGCGGGCCGCGGGCAACCAGATTAAAAATGTCCCGGCGGAAGCGATGGGGGCAACAGTGTTTACAGCCCAACTGGTCGCGCCCCGCGCCTTGGGCAATCAGACCAAAAACGTGGCGGGCACAAGCATTGAGACGACCCCGGCCACGGCTTGCGTCAAAAGGATGACCGGCAGCCCCAAAGCCATTCAAGCCTGCTCCGATCATCCCGCCACGATGCCCGGCTGCAATGTCGCAATGTCGGCTCACTGAATTAAACCGCCGGCACAACCGGGTTGTCCCGGCCTGAAAAAAGCGTAAGCTGCGGGCGGCGGAACGAATCCGCCGCCCTTGATCCGATGAAAAGCGAAAATACCAATCCCGAAGACGCCCGGCTCGCCGCGCTCCTCCGTGAGTCGCGCGTCGCGCCCATCCTGCCTCCGCGCTTCCAGGAAAGTGTCTGGCGCCGCATCGAAGAGGCTGGAGCACCGGCCAAAACCGACGGTGGCATTGGCTGGCTGGAGGCGCTAGCCGCGCTGGTGTTGCGTCCGCGCTTTGCGCTGGCTGCTGCCGCTGTGCTGATTGTCACCGGTGCGTTGCTGGGCGCACGCGAGGGCGGTCAGATGGCAAAACAGGATGCCCAGGCGCGCTATCTCGCAGCGGTCGCGCCCAATTCACTGCGATAACCGCATGAACCGGTCGCTCGTCATCGTGCTGGCGGCGCTGGTGCTGGGCGTGGCGCTATTCGGCGGTTCCTATTTCGCCGGGCAGCGCGCGTGCAGGATGACGCTGGCCAATCCGGCGGATGACCTGGTTTGGCTGCGGACGGAATTTCACCTGAGCGATGCCGAAATGACGCGCATTCGGGAGCTGCACGAAGGGTATCGGCCACGCTGTGCCGAGATGTGCGCCCGCATCGCGGCCAAAAAGGCCGAACTCGAAGCGGCGCTGAACGGTGCCACGAATGTCAGCCCGGAAGCGGCGCAGAAACTGGCCGAAGTGGCCGCGCTCCGCGCCCAGTGCCAGGCGCAGATGCTCCAGCATTTTACCGAGGTCAGCCGGACCATGTCGCCGGAACAAGGCAGACGCTATCTGGCTGAAATGCAGCGCCTCACTCTCGGGTTCCACGAACAAACCGAACAGTCCATGTCCGGAACCGCAGGCCATGAGCATCACCACCAATGATGATGCCCGGGACCGGGCCGACATGGGGCGATTGGCGGCCGGCCAGGACGCGGCGCTCAACGATTTGATGGAGCGCCACGCGACCCCGGTGTTCCAGTTTCTCTGCCGGATGGTCGGGAACGAGGACGAGGCCAACGACCTGGCCCAGGAAACATTCGTCCGCGTTTTCAAGTCATGCCGAAGTTTCCGGGTGAACGAAAAATTTTCGACCTGGCTTTTCACCATTGCCGCCAATCTGGCGCGGAACCATTTCCGCTGGCGGTCGCGGCATCCGAACGTCTCGCTGGAGGCCGAAATGGGCGAAGCAGAACAAACGCTCGGCAATACCCTGCTGGCAGCCGGCCCGGCGCCGAACGAGCAGGCGCTGGCCGCCGAGCGCGCCGCCGCCGTGCGTGCCGCCGTGGGCAAACTGCCGGAGGATTTGCGCGAAGCGATCGTGCTGTGCGAGTGGGAGGAGCTCAGCGTGGCCGAGGCCGCGACAATTCTGGAAGCCACACCCAAGGCCGTGGAATCGCGGCTATACCGCGCCCGACAAATGTTGCGGGAACGGCTGAAATCGTGGCTGTGAAATTCGATTCGTAGGACAGGTTTCCGGCCTGTCCTACCCGATTTTGGCCTCGAACTCCGCCAGGGCGATTCCCGCTTTCTCCCAAGCCGCCGTCACCTCCGGCAGCCGGGCATGGATTTCCATCAGCTCGCGGTTGATCTGCACCGCGCCCCCGCCGGCTGCGTACGTTTCCGGCTTCTCCAGTTCTGCCGTCAATTCCTTCTCCCGTTTTTCGAGTTCGGTGATTTCCTTTTCCAGCGCGGCAAGTCGTTCCTGGATTTCCCGTTTCTTCCGCGAACGCGCCTGACGCTGCTCGGCCTCAATCCGCCGCTGCTCCTTGCGGTCGATCATGGATGTTGCCTCGGAGGGCGGAGCTCCGCGACGCCCTGAATGATGATGGGGGCTCGTGGAACTCGCCCCTCCGGAACTAGAGGTCAATGCCGCATGCGCCGATTGCGCGGTCTTGTCGAGGTAATACTGGTAGCCGCCGGTGAAATGCCGGAGCCGGCCATTCTCGACGCGCACCACGTGGTTCGACAACGCACGGATGAAATGCACGTCGTGGCTGATGAAAATCAGCGTGCCCGTGTAGGGTTCCAGCGCCTCGATGAGCGCGTCCACGCTGGCAAGGTCAAGATGCGTGGTCGGCTCGTCCATCAGCAGCAGGTTCGGCGGATCGAGCAATAATTTCACCAGCGCCAGCCGGCTTTTTTCGCCGCCGCTCAACACAGTCACCGGCTTGAACACGTCGTCGCCGCGAAACAAAAAGCTGCCCAGGACGGTGCGGACAAACTGTTCCGTGATTCGTTGCGGGGTGTCCAGCGCTTCCTGCAGCACGGTGTGATCTGGGTTCAGCATGGCTGCGCGGTGCTGGGCGAAATAGCCGGACTTCGCGTTGTGGCCGAGCTTGCGCTCGCCCGCCTGCGGTTCCAGCACGCCGGCCAGCAGTTTCAACAAAGTGGATTTGCCCGCGCCGTTCGGCCCCACCAGTACGATGCGCTGCCCGCGCTCGGCCTCGAAATGTAGGTTTTCGTAAATGAGCTTGGTAGGGCTGAGCTGCTGCTCAGCCTGAACGCGCGGCAGCGCGTCCCTACCGCCGGGTTCTTGTTCGTACCCAAACTTCACGTGTTTGAGCGTGATAACGCGTTGGCCGCTGCGTTGCGGTTGTGGAAAACTAAATCCCACCGTCGCCTCCGGGCCTTCCGGCGTTTCGACCATTTCCTCCTTGAGCCGCTCGATCTGTTTCAGCTTGCTCTGCGCCTGCGTGGCCTTGGTGTTCTTGGCGCGAAACCGGTCCACGAACAATTGCAGGCGGTCAATCTCGCGCTGCTGCGCCTTGGCGGTAGCGACCAGCGTGGCCTCGGTCGCCGCGCGCTGATCGAGATATTCGTCATAGTTGCCGGTGTAGCGGAACAGGCGCGCTTGGCGCAGCTCAACGACGTGCGTGCAGAGCTGGTTCAAAAATTCTCGGTCGTGCGAGATGAGCAGGATGGCGCCGGGATAATGTCGCAGATAATCCTGGAACCACAGGAGCGTCTCGAGATCGAGATGGTTCGTCGGCTCGTCGAGCATCAGCAGGTCGGGCTCCTGCGCCAGCAGCCGCGCGAGATGGGCGCGCATCACCCAGCCGCCACTCAACTCGCGCGCCGGCCGGGCAAAATCCGTCTGCTGGAAACCCAGGCTGACGAGAATCTGCTTGGCTTTGGCGACGAACTGGCCGTCATGCTCGTGCTCATGCGGCACGGCAATGTCGAGCACGGCTTCGTTCCGGGCCGGTTCGCTTTCTTGCGGCAGGTAGCCGAACCGCGTGCCGCGAATGAACGTCACCTCGCCCGCGTCCGTCGGTTCATGCCCGAGGATGATCTTGAGCAGCGTGGATTTGCCGGCGCCGTTCGGCCCGACCAGCCCGACGCGTTCGCCGGACTGAAGCGTGAGCGACACGTCGTCGAACAGGACGCGTCCGCCAAAGGCCTTGCGAAGTCCGGCTACAGTCAGCATGGCGTAATCACTTCGGCGATTTTTCTGGCGGGAACAAAAACACCAGCGCCCGCCGGCTCCGCAGCCGCCAGTAAAACTCGTTGTGCTGGCTCGTTTGCGCCTCGGCCCACTTGTCGCGGCGCAGCCCGGATTTTTCCAGCTCCGGCAGCGTCAACGGCCGCGCGTCCACGTACAGCTCGAGATTTGTATTCCAACCGATGCGGCGCAATTCCGCGGCAACCTGCTCCGTCAGCGAACGGCCGTCGTCGCCGCCCATGAAATCCACCACGCCGGAATCGAGATAGATCCGGACCGGTTTGGGTTGTCCACGGTAATTTTTCAGCACGTCATTCAAGAAATTCGTGTGCTCGACCTGAAACGCGCCCGACAGACTGGCGGCGTTGCCGAAAATCTCCGGGTGATCCCACGCCAGTGCGAGGCTGCACAAGCCGCCCAGCGAGGAGCCCATGACGCCGGTGTGGGCGGCGTCCGGCAGCGTGCGAAATTCGCGGTCGATCTGAGGCTTGAGCTCGGTGATCAGGAACACCGAATAATTTTCAAAGGGCGTGTTGGCCGCGGTGTTGGTGTCGTGGTGCCGGCTGGAATATTCCTGCATGCGCCCGAAGCTGTTGTCCACGGC
>DATJOW010000067.1:0-2207 GCA_035506715.1 Candidatus Acidiferrum sp.
GGCGTGATGGCCTTGAGCATCGCGGGCAAATCGTGCCCGTACTCTTTCGCCGGCACGGCGATGAGATTCGCGCCGAACAATTTCGTGACGATGGGATAAACCGCAAAACAATACTGCGACACCACCACGTCCGAACCCGGCCCGAGCAACGCGTGTCCGGTGAATTCGATGATTTCGTTCGAGCCGTTCCCGAGAATCAGGTTTGCCGGTTCGACGCCGAGTTTGGCGGCGAGTTCTTGTTTCAGATAAAACGCGTTGCCATCGGGATACAAATTCACACCGGCGAGCGCCTTTTGCATGGCGGCGATGGCCAGCGGTGACGGCCCGAATGGATTTTCGTTCGACGCGAGCTTGATGATGCCGTCGGCGGGCAAACCGAGTTCGCGCGCGACTTCCTCAATCGGCCGGCCTGGTTGATAGACCGGCAAATCGTTCAGTGCGGGATTGATTTTCAAATGCTTATGGCTCGTCGCCGGGCAGACGCGTGTCGGCGCCCGGATAAAGCTTGTGATAATCGGTCGCCTGCACGCCGATGATAGCGGCGACGCCGAGGATGTCGTGCGCGTTCGAGCCGCGCGTCACGTCGCCGGCGGGGCGGTTCAGGCCGGTCAGAATGTGGCCGTAGGCGTTGGCGTGGCCGACCAGCCGGACGAGTTTGCTCGTGATATTGCCGGAATTCAGCTCGGGAAAAATCAGCACGTTGGCGCGCCCGGCGATGGCGCTGTCGCGCAACTTGCGTTCGGCGATTTCCGGATCCAAAGCGGCGTCCACCTGTAATTCGCCGTCGAACTCCGCGTCCAGCAGCGCCTGCTCGGCCTTGAATTTGGCCAGGGCCGTGGCCGCCTGCACCTTGCCGACGGATGGATGTGTGGCGCTGCCTTTGGTGGAAAACGACAACAACGCCACGCGCGGACGCACGTTGAGCAGATGCCGCGCGAGCCGCGCGGTGGTGATGGCGATGTCGGCCAGTTCCTCCACGCTCGGATCGGGCACCACGCCGCAATCGGCCATGAACAGCACCCCGTTTTCGCCGATGCGAGTGTCCTCGACCTCCATGACCATGCAGCTCGACACCGTGGCGATGCCGGGCGCGGCATTGATGATTTGTAGCAAAGGCCGCAGCACGCTGGCGGTGGTGTGCGCCGCACCGGAAACCAGACCGTCCGCCTGATGCATGGCCACCATCATTGCGCCGAAAAAATTCGGCTGGAGCAGCGCTTCGCGCGCCTCGGTGGCGCGAATGCCCTTGTCGCGGTAAAGCGCATGAAAACGCCGTGCGAAATTTTCCATCTCTTCGCTCGTAGCGGGATCGATCACGCGAATGTTTTCAAGCGGGATTTTCAGTTCTTCGGCGGTTTGCTTCACCTTTTCGTGGTTGCCGAGCACGATGGGCGCGCCGAGCCGCAAGGCCTGAAACTGGCGCGCGGCCTGCAAGACGCGTGGTTCCTCGCCTTCGGGAAAAACCACCCGCTTGGGATGCCGCTGCAATTTTTCGATGACACCGCCGATAAAACGCATGACGACAGGTTAGCGACCAGCGGCAGAATCGTAAAATCAATTTGCCAGAGGGCGGATAATCTCCGCGCTTCAATGCCGGAGACGATAGGGAAGCTGCCGCTGTTGCCAGACAATTATTTTTTGCCTCTGAATGGGTTTGGCTGGTTCGGGAAAAACTTGTCTGAAATTTCAGCGAAGAGACGGTCCAGCTCCCCGTTTTCGCCGAGGCGAGTGTCCTCGACCTCCATGACCATGCAGCTCGACACCGTGGCGATGCCGGGCGCGGCATTGATGATTTGCAGCAAAGGCCGCAGCACGCTGGCGGTGGTGTGCGCCGCACCGGAAACCAGACCGTCTGCCTGGTGCATGGCCACCATCATCGCGCCAAAATAATTCGGCTGGAGCAGCGCCTCGCGCGCTTCGGTGGCTTGAATGCCTTTGTCCCGGTAAAGCGCGTGGAAACGGCGGGTGAAATTCTCCAGCTCTTCGCTCGTGGCGGGTTCAAGCACGCGGATGCCTTCGAGTGGGATCTTCAGTCCGGCGGCGGTTGCCTTTACTTTTTCGTGATTGCCGAGCACGATGGGCGCGCCGAGCCGCAAGGCCTGATACTGCCGCGCCGCCTGCAAGATGCGCGGTTCCTCGCCTTCGGGAAAAACCACCCGCTTGGGATGCCGCTGCAATTTTTCGATGACACCGCCGATAAAACGCAT
>DATJOW010000068.1:0-21003 GCA_035506715.1 Candidatus Acidiferrum sp.
ATCGGTGATGATGTCGCCGAACATGTTGTCGGTGACAATCACGTCGAACCATTCCGGGTTTTTGACGAACCACATGACGGTGGCGTCCACGTGGGCATAGTCGCGTTTCACCGCCGGATATTTTGCGCCGAGTTCGTGGAAGGCGCGTTCCCATAAATCGAAGGCGTAAGTCAGCACGTTCGTTTTGCCGCAGAGCGTCAACTGCGCCGTCTGGCCGGCCTTGACGTCCTCCGGCTTGAGACCTTTCCAGGGCTGGCCGCCCCGGCGTTTCTTCGCCAGTTCGAACGCGAACTTCAGGCAACGGTCCACCCCGCGGCGCGTGTTCACCGACTCCTGGATGGCGACTTCGTGCGGCGTGCCTTTGAACACAAAACCGCCCGAGCCGGTGTAAAGCCCCTCGTTGTTCTCGCGCACCACGACAAAGTCAATGTGCTCGGGGCCCTTGTCCTTGAGCGGACAATCGGCGGCGCGGTACAGTTTGACGGGTCGCAAATTGATGTATTGCTCCAGTTCGAAGCGGAGGCGGAGCAGGATGCCTTTTTCGAGAATGCCCGGCTTGACCTGCGGATGGCCGACGGCGCCCAGGAAGATCGCCTTGTATTGGCGCAGTTCGTCGGCGGCATTGTCCGGCAGCACCTCGCCCGTTTTCAGGTAACGGTCGCCGCCGAAATCGTAATGGTGCCAGTTGATTTTGAAGCCGAACTTCTGCGCCGCGGCTTCGGATACCTTGAGCGCTTCGCGGGCGACTTCCGGCCCCGTGCCGTCGCCGCCAATGACTGCAATGTCGTAAGTTTTCATGGATTTTTTTGTCTCCCCGAATGCTTTCGGGTGGAACAAACATGCTAGCATTTTGGCGCAGCTTGACAAGAACTTACGATATACGATTTACGATTGACGAGCAGTTTTCTAACATCGCGCCGCGTAAATCGCAAATCGCCAATCGTAAATGCCGTTGCCCTACAAAGTCGCGACCCTACTCTACTGTTTCAACGAACAGGACGAGGTGCTGCTGCTCGAACGCGCGCAGGAGCCGAACCGTGGCTTCTGGAGCCCGTGCGGCGGGAAACTGAAGCTGGACACCGGGGAATCGCCCTACGCCTGCGCCTGCCGCGAGGCGCACGAGGAAACCGGCCTGGCGTTGCGTCCGGAAGACCTGTACCTGACCGGACTCGTCAGCGAACACGGCTACCAGGGCCAATCTCACTGGCTGATGTTTTTGTTCGAGGTGAAACCGCGCCTGAAATCGTTGCCGCCCCAGCACGCCGAGGGCCGTTTCCAGTTCTTCGCCCGTGCGGCCCTGGACCGGCTAAAACTGCCGCAGACCGACCGGGAACAAATCTGGCCCTGGTTCTGGCGGCATCGCGGCGGCTTTTTCGCGGCGCATTGCCATTGCCACCCCGACGGCCGCAACGAATGGACATTGGAAGAGGCACGGGGCGCAGGGCTTGAGGCGCGAGGGGACGCAACCTTGCCTCACGCCCCCAACCCAATGCCGCGCGCCTGACTTATATGGACGAACCCATCATTGACCTCCATAGCGATGATTATTTCATGCGGGAGGCCCTGCGCCAGGCGGCGCGCGCCTTTGAAGCGGGCGAAGTGCCGGTCGGCGCCGTGATCGTGCGCGAAGGCCGCGTCATCGCCCGGGCCTTCAACCAGGTGGAGCAGCTCAAGGACGCCACGGCCCACGCCGAGATGCTGGCGCTCACGCAGGCGCAGGAAACCGTCGGCGACTGGCGCCTGACGGATTGCACGCTGTATGCCACCAAGGAGCCCTGCCCGATGTGCGCCGGCGCCATCGTGCACACCCGGCTGGTGCGCGTGGTGTTCGGCGCCAGCGATCCGAAAGGCGGCGCCGCCGGCAGCGCCCTGAATTTACTGCAATTCCCCACGCTCAATCACCGTTGCGCCATCACCGGCGGCGTCCGCGAAGCTGATTGCCGGGAGCTGCTGCAAAGTTTCTTCCTGCAACAGCGGCAGAAGCCGGCCAGCGACCCGTTACCCTGAGGCCTGCGACCGCGGTGACAACAAAAAAAGAGGCGCCCTTGCGGACGCCTCGTGGCTGTAAACTGTAGATCTTCGACAGTGAACTTACTGCGGGAAGTTGTACCAGGGCGCCGTGGTGGACGCGCCGTTGGTGGCGGTCGCCAAAGCCGTCTGCAAGCCGCCGATGGTCAACTGCTGTGCGCTGCCGTCGGCCATGCCCACGTTGCCCACGCGCAGGTGCAGGTCCACCGCGGTCCAGGCCCACCAATACTGGCCGGTCCATTGGAAACCGCCCTGGGCATTTCCAGCATTCGCGAAGCTATTGGTTGTGGTGGCCGGAAGATTTTGTTGCGGTGACGTTCCGATATTCCGGTCGCCGATCATGATCATCTGCGGATAGGTTTCGGCCGCGTCGCCGCAGACGAAATAGCTCAGGTTGGCCGGCGTGTTGCTGAAGCAACTGGCGGATGAGGCCGTGGAGAAGAAATTTGTGGCATAGTTGCGGGTTTGCATCGTGCCGCTCAAATAAGCACCACTCATCGCCCCGGGACCCTGGCCGTTGTCCGCCGGGCAATACAGAATCTTGGGCGTGCTCAGTTCGTTTGACATCACGACAAACACGGCGTTGACGTTGTACGCCTGCGGGGTGGCGCCCGTGGTGTAAATCCGTTCCTTCATGCCGCCGTAGGTCGTGCTGACGGCCATGGGATACCGGTCGTTGTTGTCTCCCTCCCACAGGCGGAAGGCAATGCCGTCCTGCTTGAGGTTGCTGACGCAATTGATGCGTTGGGCCTTGCGTTTGGCGGCGGCGAGCGCCGGGAGCAGCAGGGCCGCCAGAATGGCGATAATGGCGATCACGACGAGCAGCTCGATCAGCGTGAAGGCCTTGGTTTGTTTCAGAAGTCTTTTCATACGGTCGGTGGTTTTGTTGTTTTTTGTTTTTAGTTGGTTGACGGTTTGTGAGAACTGTCTGAGTCGCACGCGCTGTCAACACCGTTTGGCATTCATTTTAGCAGTGCCGGTGCCAACTGGTTCTTTTGAAAAAATCCCAACAAAATCGGGGGGTGGTCTCCGGGGGAGGCCTGGTTTGGCGTGAAATTTTCACGCCCGGCGCGTGAAATTCACGCTGCCAACCGCCCCCCCGCCAAAATCTCATTTACAGCCGCCCGCGCTTCGCAAACACTGCTCGACTCTATGGCCGAGCCCAAAGAAAACGTCCTCATGGAAAAAATTGTGTCGCTGTGCAAGCGGCGCGGGTTCATCTATCCATCCTCCGAAATTTACGGCGGGATCAACGGTTTCTGGGATTACGGCCCGCTGGGCGCCGAACTCAAGCGCAACGTCAAGGAATTGTGGTGGAATACCATGACCCGCCAGCGCGACGACGTGGCCGGCCTCGAAGCCACCATCATCATGGCGCCGGCCATCTGGAAGGCCAGCGGCCACGTGGACACCTTCAGCGACCCGATGATTGACTGCAAGACCTGCAAGGGCCGGTTCCGGGCCGACCAGATCCATGAAATACCCTGCCCGCAGAAGCCCAGCAAGATGGTTTCCGAATGTCATGGCGAGAAAACCGCGCCGCGCGCCTTCAACCTGATGTTCCAGACCTATGTCGGGCCGGTGCAGGACGCCTCGGCGATTGCCTACCTCCGCCCGGAAACCGCCCAGGCCATTTTCGCCCAGTTCAAAAATGTGCTCGAAACCTCGCGGCAGAAAGTGCCCTTTGGCATCGCCCAGATCGGCAAGGCGTTCCGCAACGAGGTCACCCCCCGCAACTACACCTTCCGCTCGCGCGAGTTCGAGCAGATGGAACTGGAATTCTTCATCAAGCCCGACGAAGCGGTCGAAGCGATCTCCGGCAAAGTGGCCGGTGCCGCTGAAGTTTCAAACCCGCAATCCGCAATCGCCAATCCGCAGTCGAATTGGGGCTGGGAAGCCTGGCACAAGTACTGGGTCGAGGAGCGGATCAAGTTTTACGAAGGCATCGGCCTGCCGCGCACGACGCTGGAGGAATACTGGCAGAAGCCCGAGGAGCTGGCGCATTACGCCCGGGCCACGGTGGACATCCTGTTCAAATTCCCCTTCGGCACCCAGGAGCTCGAAGGCATTGCCGCACGCAGCGATTTTGATCTGAGCCAGCACGAGCGTTTTTCCGGCAAACCCATGGGCGTGTTCGACGAGGAGCTCCGCGCCGCCTGGGGCAAATTGCCCAAGGAGAAACAGGACGACCTCTGGCGCCGCTACTACGAGAACCGCAAACGGTATCTCGTCAAGATGGGCGTGGCCGAGGAGCAAGCGGCGAAGGACGCCACCGAAGACGCGAGCGGCCTGGCCAAGGGCCAGTACATCCCGCACGTCATCGAACCCAGCGCCGGCGTGGACCGCCTCATTCTGGCCTTGATTGCCAACGCCTACAGCGAAGTCACGGAGACGGATCACAAGGGCAAAAGCGAGACGCGCGTGATCTTGAAATTTCATCCGCGGGTCGCGCCCATCAAAGTCGGGGTCCTGCCGCTGCTCAAGAACAAGCCCGACCTGGTGAAGAAGGCGCAGGACGTGCGCGATTTGCTGCGGCCCTGGATGAATGTGTTTTACGACGACGCCGGTTCGATCGGCCGCCGCTACGCGCGGCAGGACGAGGCCGGAACGCCGTTCTGCGTGACGGTGGACTTCGACACGCTGGGTGAGAAACCCGAGCTGAAGGACACCGTGACGGTGCGCCACCGGGATGATGGCCGGCAGGAGCGCCTCGCCATCGGTGAACTGTTGAACTGGCTGCTCCCCAAAATCCGCTGAGGCGGATATGATCCGGTCATGAGCCAGTCCGCCCGCATTTCCTACGTCATCATGGCCGGGTTGTTGGTGCTCATCGGCTGGCTGCACCTGGGCACGCTGGTGCTCACCTCGTTGTTCGGCTACTTTGCGCTGCGACTGTTCAGTTTCGGCCGGAGCAAATACCTGGGCGTGGCGATTTATGTGGTGGCGGTCGCGGCCATCGGGACCGGGCTGGTTTTTTTCTCCCGCCAGGCGTATATCGCCCTCCCGCAAATCGCCGACACGACCATTCCCGCCGTGGTGGGATTTGCCGAGAAGAAAGGCATCGAGCTGCCGTTCACGGACTACGAGAGCCTGAAAACCGTGGCCTTGAATGAGGCGCAGGAAGGCATCGCCGGCGTGGGGCGGTATGTGCGTGCCGCCACCTTTCAATTTGTGCTGCTGATCGCCGGGCTGGTGGTGGCCGCCAGTCTCTTTCTGAGCGCGGCCTGGGACGCCGACAGCGATTCCCAAACATCCCGGGACAGCCTTTATGCCACGGTGGTGCGGGAGCTCGTCCTGCGGTTCACCACTTTTTATCAGAGCTTTGCCCGGGTCATCGGGGCACAACTGGTGATTTCCACCATTAACACCGGCTTGACGGCGGTGTTTTTGCTCTGGAACGGCTACCCCTTTGCGGCCGTGCTCGTCATGTTGACCTTCCTCTGCGGCTTGCTGCCCATCGTCGGCAATCTGATCAGCAATACCCTCATCGTCGGGGTCGGCTTCACAATTTCGCCAAGTCTGGCCCTGTTCGCCCTGCTTTTTCTCGTGGTGATTCACAAACTGGAATATTTTCTCAACAGCAAAATCATCGGCGACCGCATCCGGAACCCGATGTGGCTGACGCTCATCGGGCTGGTGCTGGGTGAAAAATTGATGGGCATCCCGGGCATGATTCTTGCGCCGGTGGTTTTGCATTACCTCAAAGTGGAAGCGTCCCGCAACAAAGCGGGCGGGGCCGCCCGCCCCCCGGAACCGCTTCCCACGACCTGACAAAGGATATCGCGTCGGGACTAGCAATTTATGAGCCGCAACGCAAACGACGAACCTCCCCGAAAACGCGCCCCCACGCTTTATTTCATCGCCGCGATCAAGTTGGTCAAAGGGGTGGCGCTGCTGCTGCTGGCATTGGGGGTTTTTTCGCTGGCGAACCGCGATTTGTCCGACGTATTCGACCAATTCCTGCGCTGGGTGCATCTCGATCCGGAGCGGAGTTTTTTCCAGGGTATCGGCGACTGGCTGGACACCATCAGCCCCGCCAGCGTGCGGCGCGCGGCGATCGGCACTTCGCTCTGCGGATTGTTTTTGATCGTCCTGGGCCTGGGGCTCGCTTGCCGGGCCAGGTGGGCCATCTGGCTGGCCATCGGCGAGTCGGCCTTTTTCATCCCGGTCGAGGTTTTCGAACTGGTGCGCCACCACGCGACGCCGGCGCCGGACCGCCCCCGCCCGGAATTGTTCAGCCATCCGCAACTCGGCCTGTTCATCGTGCTGATCCTGAATGTGGCCATCGTCTGGTATCTGTACCAGAACCGGGAGCGCCTGTTCCGGCACCACCATTAGTTTGCCCGCCGGCGGAAACGGCAGATTTGCCGTGACCGGGACGCGGAAGTTAATATGATTTGATTGTGACGATTACCGAAGCGATTCAACTGTTGGAAAAATTCCGCGCCGGCGGCGTCGGCCGCGACCAGGTCCTGCGGGCGTTTCAGGCGGCGCCGGTGGCCGACCTCGGTTTCGCCCGGGTGGACACCCACCGCGCCCTCCGCAAGGGTTTTCCCGAAGTCATCTTCGGCGGTTCCAAAACCCCGGAACAGGTCGTCAAAATCGCCACCCGGATCCTCACGTCCGAATCGCGCGTGCTCATCACGCGCATCACCGATGTCCAGGCCCGGGCCCTGCGCAAAAAATTCAAACGCGCCGTCCACCACGAAACCGCCCGGTGCGTGACTATTGAAAAGGCACCCCGGCCCAAACGGCCCGGGACCGTCGGCGTCATTTGCGCCGGGACCAGTGATTTGCCGGTGGCGGAGGAGGCGGCCGTGACCGCCGAGATCATGGGCAACCGGGTCGAGCGGATTTACGACGTCGGCGTGGCCGGGCTGCACCGGCTGTTGGCGAAATCCGAGAACCTCCGGCGCGCCAACGTGCTGGTCGTGGTGGCGGGCATGGAGGGCGCCCTGCCCAGCGTGGTGGCCGGGCTGGTGGCCCGGCCGGTCATTGCCGTGCCCACGAGCGTCGGCTACGGGGCCAGTTTCGGCGGGATTGCCGCCCTGCTCGGCATGTTGAACAGTTGCGCCAGCGGCCTGACGGTGGTGAACATTGACAACGGCTTTGGCGGCGGCTTCGCCGCGAGCCAGATCAATGCGCTGGCCTCCCGCTCATGAAAACGCTGTACCTTGACATTTTCAGCGGCATCAGCGGCGACATGGTCCTCGGCGCACTGCTGGACCTCGGGGTGGACGCCCGCAAACTGGAGCGCGAGCTCAAAAAATTGAAGCTCGACGGCTATCACCTCCACGTCACCCGCCAGCTGAAATCCGGCATCGAAGGCGTGAAATTGGATGTGCATCTGACGGATCAAAGGCACCGCCGGATTCATGACCGGATTCCCCACGAACATGGCGGCGGCGAAACCGCCGGTGGCTTCTCGATTCACGAACCCGGCCATCACGCTCATCACGACCCCAATCGGACGTTTCGCGAGATCCAGCAGCTCATCACGAAGAGCACGCTCTCGCCGTGGGTGAAGAAGCGGTCCGTCGCCGTTTTCCGACGCATCGCCGAGGCTGAAGGCAAAATCCATGGCTTGCCAGCGGAACGGGTTCATTTTCACGAAGTCGGCGCCGTGGATTCCATCGTGGACATCGTCGGCGCGTGCATTGCGCTGGAGCGGCTGGGAAAACCGCGCGTGCTGGCGGCGCCGGTCGTGGAAGGCACCGGCTGGGTGAATTGCGCCCATGGCCGATTTCCCGTTCCGGCGCCGGCGACCCTGGCCATCTTGGGGGCGCGCGGCATCGGCCTGACGCAATGCGACGAGCCGCACGAGTTGGTCACGCCTACCGGCGCGGCGCTGTTGGCCGAATTCGTCGAGAGCTTCGGCCCCATGCAAAATCTGGCGGCGGAAAAGATTGGATTCGGCCTCGGCACGCGCGAAAACCGGGCCCGGCCCAATGTGCTGCGCGCGGTGCTGGGGAAAGAGTCCAAAGCCCCAAATCCAAAAGCCAAAGTCCTGGATTGGGAGACGGACCGGGTGGCGGTGCTGGAAACCAATCTGGACGACGTCAGCCCGGAAGTCCTCGGTTATTTTATGGAAACGGCATTGGCGGCCGGCGCGCTCGATGTCTTTCACACACCAATTCAAATGAAGAAAAGCCGGCCCGGGGTGCTCCTCACGATCCTGTGTGCGGAAGGCGATGCGGAGCGGTTTAGTGAGTTGATTTTGCGGGAGACCAGCGCCTTTGGCGTGCGGCGGACCGTGGCGGAACGGCGCAAGTTGCGGCGGGAATTTGCCCGGGTCGAGACTCCTTGGGGCGAAGCGGTTGTCAAAATCGGCCGCTTGAATGGCCGGATCGTCCAGGCTGCGCCGGAGTACGAATCCTGCAAAAGACTCGCGACCCGGGCAAAGATACCGTTAAAGCAGGTACAGGAAACCGTTTTGCGGGGCATTAAAACGAACCGGGCCCACTGACGCAATCTCCCATTATTATCTTGCATTTTTTCGACAAAAAGCTTAATAATGGAGCAGATTTTGAGCTGGCCGGGCCAGTTTGCGCGATGCGAATATTTACAGTTATGTCCAAACCAACGAGGGTGTCTTGAGCCGCCCTTTCTCCCCACGCAGTTTTTCTCCTGCTTCGTTTGTCCGGGTCAACGGCAAAATTCGCGCCCGGGAAGTGCGCGTGATCATGGACGACAAACAGCTCGGAATTTTTCCGCTCAACGACGCGCTCAACATGGCGCGCCAGCACGGCGTGGACCTGGTCGAAATTTCCGCGACCGCCACCCCGCCGGTCTGCCGGCTCGTGGACTTCGGCAAATTCCGCTACGAACAGGCCAAGAAGGAAAAGGAATCCAAGAAGCACCAGCACGCCTCGACGGTCAAGGAAGTCCAACTCAGCCCACGCATTGACCCGCACGACCTCGGCGTCAAAATCGGGCACGCGATTGATTTTCTGTGTGAAGACATGAAGGTGAAGGTGGCGCTGAAATTCCGCGGACGCGAAATGGCGCACACGGAGTTCGGCTTCCAGGTGGTGCACCAGTTCCTCGCCGCCATCGCGCCCTACGGCCATCCGGATTTCGAACCCAAACTCATCGGGCGCGGCATCAGCGTGATGATCAGCCCCCTCCCGCGCAACAAGCGCGCTAAAAATCCGCACCTGACGGAGGGCGGCACGGTGCCGGCCGCTGCCACCAACCATCATCCCTCCCCCGCCCCGAAGCCGGCGCCCAAGCCGCCGGCAAAACCGGCGGACGGTTTCAACAATAATCCCTTCAACGGGATTGATCTCAAGTAGCTGGCCGGGCAGTCCAGCCGCGCACCAGTTCCGGGAAACGGCACCGTTCACAAAGCGCGTTCGAGTGCTCGCAGAAATCCCGCAGGATCTGAATCAAACCCTGTTGCGCCGCAGCGCGCCGCAGCGCGCCGCTGCGCCCCACTCCCAGCAGGCGCTGCCGGGCCAGCTTCAACAGGGCATTGTCCTCCGCCCGCGGCCACGCGGCGTAGCGCTGCTCGATCACCTGCCGGATTTTCTCATTTCCGCCTGCCCCGGCGCGCGTCCAGAGCCAGGGCAGGATCACGTTCACCGCCAGATCCGTCACCCGGGCGCTGCCCAGCATCGGTTGTGGCGCCGGCAACCGGTTCGACCGCCAAGTCCAATGCCACGACCAGAAATCGTCGCGCTCCACCTCCAGAATGTCCCGCAGCGAATCCAACAACTTCCGGTCGGAGATTTCAGCGGCGGCCCAGCCTTCGAGCTGTTGCAGCAGGCAATCATCTGCCAGCCAGTGCGCGGCCAGCGCCAGCCGCCGTTGCGGATGGTTGGCCGGGCGCAGCCCGTGAAACCGCCAGGCCGCGCGCGGCAAAAGGTCTTCCCTGAATTCATCCCGCTCCCGCCACCAGCAATCCCAGAGCCGGCGCAGATAGACCGCCCCGGCACTCAGCGCTCGCGGGCACTCAGTGGGCAGCAGGCCGCTGAGACCGAACAACCGGGCTTGCAGGACAAAAGCCGCGCGCGGGCCGGACAGCCAATGCGGTCGGGCCTCGGCCAGAGTTTGCATCGGCCAGACATTGTGCTTGTAGCCCAGTGCGCGGAACATGCCCTCCCAGAAAGCCTGCTCCCAGCCGGCCAGCCGGGCGCGGGCGCGGAACTGCTCGGCCTTGGCCTGAAAGCGGACACGGGCGGCGGCGTCCAGCAACTCGTCTTGGCGCGATTCTTCCAGGCTTCGCAGGGCGGAGCAACATTGACCGCGCAACGTTTCGGGCAGGGCGCGCAGCGAGATCGGTTCGAGCCACACCGCGAGTTCGGGGAGGGGCGCATCCAAAGAATGGCGCAGCGGCAGAACTGTGGGCGTGCCCGGCCCCGGCGCCGCGTCATCCCAAACGACATGGAGCAGCACGTTGCCAAAGGCCGGGTTGCGGTCATGGCCGTGAGCGCGCCAGCCGCTGGCGCGCAAGTCCACCTCCACGTCGCCGGTCTGCGGCGCCGCGCCGCCAATTTGGATGACCGCCCCACGAAAGTCCGGCCCGCCTTCCACGCTGACAAAACCCGGATGCAAAACCCGGAGGGGCCGGCCGTCGGCGGTCTGGAGCCGGTCGCGGCGGAGACGTTGATGGCACCAGATGGCCTGGAGGAGACGCTCCGGCGGCGCAGGATCTTCATCGCGCAGGGCGGTTCCCGGGTCCGCCGGTGTGCGCCAGCGGGCATAGAGGTTTCCCAAAGGCGGAGACACAGTGAATGGTTTTTGCGCCGGCGGCGCGCCAAAGTCAAGCCGGCAGGCAGCCGCGCGGGCGCTGAGCCGAGGTGATGGAGCGCTTTAAAACGGCTAACCCTGGCACCGGCCGGAGAATTTTTGTTGGCCGGAATCCCAAGCGCCCTGCTAGACTTGGGTCAACGTTTCCATGAGTGGCAGCGCGATGATTGAAGTGGCGGACCTGACCAAGCGCTACGCCGGTCGCACGGCGGTGGCCGGCATTTCCTTCACGGTGGCGCGCGGCGAAATCGTCGGCCTGCTGGGTCCGAACGGCGCAGGCAAGAGCACCACGATGCGGATTCTTTCCTGCTTTCTACCCGCGACCAGTGGCACGGTGCGCGTGGGGGGATTTGACGTCTTTCACGAGTCGGACGAAGTGCGCCGGCGCATTGGTTATATGCCGGAGAACAACCCGCTGTACCCGGACATGCGCGTGCGGGAATACCTGGCCTTCCGGGCGCGACTCAAAGGCCTGGGCTGGCGGCATTCGCGCGAGCGGGTGAGCCTGGTGATGGAACAGTGCGGTTTGACGGACGTGGGCCGTCGCATCATCGGCCAGCTCTCGAAAGGATACCGGCAGCGCGTCGGCCTGGCCGATGCCCTGGTGCACGAACCGGAGCTGATCATCCTGGATGAGCCCACCATCGGCCTCGACCCGCACCAGATTCGCGCCGTAAGACAATTGATCAAAAGCCTCGCGCAGCGGCACACGGTGCTGATCTCAACACACATCCTGCCCGAGGTGGAAATGATGTGCGGGCGGGTGCTCATCATGCTCGGCGGGAAAATCCTGGCAGCGGACACGCCGGAAAATTTGCAGCAGCTCGTGGCCGGCGGCAGCCAGATTATCGCGGAAATCGCCGCCCCGGCGGAGGAACTGCGGGAGGTCTTCTCACAAATGCCGGGCGTTACCCAATTCGACGTCTCGGCCTGCGACGGCGAGTTTCAACGCTGCGCCCTGACACCCCAAAATGGCTATGACCTGCGCGCGGCCATTTTTGCGCTGGCGCTGGAGCGCGGCTGGACCCTGCGCGAGTTGAGGCGCAGCCACCATTCGCTGGAGGACATCTACGTGCAGGTGACCCGGCCCACGGAAGAGGAGGAAGGCGAATGAGTTTTTTTCTGACGCTCACGCGCCGGGAACTGGCGGCGTTCTTTTGCTCCATCACCGGGTACGTCATCATTGCCGCGGTGACGTTTCTGATCGGATTGAGTTTTGTGGTGTTGATGACGAACCTCGGCACCGATCCGTCGCCCATGCCGGTGACGGAGATGTTTTACCGGACGTACTTTTTCTGGCTGATTGTGCTGCTGGGAACGCCGGCGCTGACCATGCGGCTTTTTGCGCTGGAAAAATTCTCCGGCACGTTTGAGACCCTGATGACGACACCGGTGAGCGACCTGCAGGTGGTCGCGGCAAAATTCGTCTCGGCGCTCGTGTTCTACACCGTGATGTGGTTGCCGCTCGTGGCCTGCCTGTTCATCGTGCGGCATTTTACCAATCAACCCGGCACGCTGGAGGCCGGCACCGTGGGGGGAATGCTGCTGGGGGTGTTCCTGGTCGGCTGCCTGTTTCTGGCGCTCGGGTGCTTTGCGTCGGCGCTGACGCGCAGCCAGATGGCGGCGGCGATGATCAGTTTTGTGATCGGCGTCAGTCTGTTTGCGCTGGGCTTTCTGGCGGAGGCCCTCCCCGCGACCGCCCACTGGCAGTCACAAGTGCTTTCCTATTTCGGCCTCTTCGAGCAACTGCACGACTTCGCCCGGGGCGTGGTGGACACCCGGGCGGTGATGTTCTACATCAGCCTCACCTTCCTGTTTCTGTTCCTGACCCTGCGCGTGGTCGAAAGCCGGCGCTGGAAATAACATGGCGAATTCCACCCCAAGCCCCCCCAGCTTCTCGGCCGGTCGCCGGTGGAAAATCGGTTTCGACGTGGCCGCACGCACCGTGCTGGTGCTGGCCGTGGTGGTGATGGTGAATTACCTCAGCGCCCGGTTCTATGGCCGGTTCTATTTGAGCTCGCAAACCCGCGTCCAACTCTCGTCGCAAACGCTGGCCATCCTCAAATCGCTGACCAACCAGGTCACGGTGACGCTTTATTATGACAGGCAGGATGATTTTTATCCGACCATTGTGGCGTTGCTGAACGAGTATCGCTCGGCCAATCCCCGCCTGACCGTGAACACCGTGGACTACCTGCGGGACGCCGGGGAAGCGCAGAAGGTCAAGCAGCGCTACGGTCTCAACGCGCCCACGGACAAGAATCTGATCATTTTCGAGTGCCCGCCCGACAAGCCCTCCGACAAAGTCGGGCATTTCAAGGTGGCCAACGGCGACAGCCTCGTCCAAACCAAACTCGAGCAGGTGGACAACCCCAAGGAGCGCGAGTTCCGGCGCAAACCGGTCGCGTTTCTCGGCGAACAGATGTTCACCACGATGCTGCTTGCCGTCACCACCGCCAAGCCGTTCAGGGCGTATTTTTTGCAGGGCCACGGTGAACCGGCGCTCGACGACAGTGATAACTTCGGCTACCTGAAATTCGGCGCCGTCCTGGCCCAGAATTACATCGCCGTCACGAATCTGGAGTTGAAGGGCGACGGCGGGGTGCCGATGGACTGCAACCTGTTGATCTATGCCGCGCCCACGGTGGCCCACACGGTGCCGTTTTCCGAATCCGAGCTGCGGCAGATTGAAGAGTACCTGAAACAGGGCGGTCGCTTGCTGGCGCTGTTCAATTACGATTCCATCCAGCGGCCGACCGGGCTGGAACCGATTTTGCAGCGATGGGGCGTCAACGTCATCGCGGATGTGGTCAAAGACCCCAACACCATGACCGGCCAGGACATCAAGGTCCGCAAGTTCAGCGAGCATCCGCTTGTCAACCCGCTGACCCAACTGGCGTTGCAGATGATTTTGCCACGGCCGGTCGAGGCGGTGAAATGGGCCAACCCGCCTCCCAACGCGCCCCAGGTCGAGGAACTGGCCTTTTCCAGCCCGGAGTCCACCCTGGCGGGCGACCGCACCGAGCCCCCGCGCAGCTATCCGCTGATTGCCGCCGTCGAACAAAAACCGGTCGCCGGGGTGGCCAACCCCCGCGGCAACTCGCGCATTGTCGTCGCGGGCGACTCCTATTTCCTGGGCAATTATTACATTGAAGGCGGCGCCAACCGTGATTTTCTCAGTTATGCCGCCAACTGGCTGCTGGATCGCACTGCCCTGCTCAAAGGCATCGGGCCGCGCCCGGTGACGGAATTTCGGCTGCTGATGAGCCGGCGCCAGCAACAGGAGGTGCGCTGGGTGTTGTTGGGTGCGCTTCCCGGTGCGGTTTTGTTGTTTGGGTGCCTGGTCTGGCTGGTGCGGAGGAAATAATGAATTCCAAGACCACCGGAATCTGGTTTGCGATTGCCGCGGCGCTCTTCGCGGTGATTGTGGTGCTCCAGCATTTCCTGCGGCCCCCCGTCGCGGAGTTCTCGCGCCTCCTGCCGGACCTGCATTCGGCCGCCGTCACCAGCGTTCAGGTGATTCCCTCCGGGGCGCTGGAAATCCGCGCCGACCGCACCAACGAAGGCTGGCAACTGACCCGGCCGGTGCTTTATCCGGCGCAGGCCGCCGCGATCGAAGCGTTGTTAAATGCCCTCGAGGAGCTGGCGCCGGCCACCCGGATCAGCGCCGCCGAACTCCACCATCACCGTAATGCGGATGCCGAATTCGGCTTTGAAAAGCCCCGCGTTTCGCTGGTCATCGACGCCGGCGACCAGCGGCGACAGTTACTGGTGGGGAACCTGACACCCCCGGGGGACCAGGTCTTTTTGCGCGTCGTCGGCGTGGACGGCGCCTTCGTCGCCGACGCCGGCTGGCTGAGCGACCTGCCCCGCTCGGTGAACGACTGGCGCGACACGGGGCTCGTGCCGGCCGGCCACGCCAACCTGGATTGGATTGTGCTGACCAACGGCGCGAAGGCCATCGAATTGCGGCGCGACCCGACGAACCACCTCTGGCGGATGGTCCGTCCGTTTCCGGCGCGGGCCGACACCGATCGCATCACCGACGCCTTGCAGCACCTGCTCGCGGCCCGCGCGGCCCAGTTCGTGACCGATGACCCCCGGGCGGATTGGTCGGCCTTTGGCCTGCAACCGGCGGAACTGGACCTTTGGCTTGGCCGCGGCACCAATCTCTTTTCGTCCCTGCACGTGGGCAAAAGTCCAACCAACGATCCGGTCCGGGTTTATGCCCAGCGCGATGGTTGGCCGGTGCTGGTGACCACCGACCGGGAGCCGCTGCTGCCGTGGCGCAGCCCGGTGAACTATTTTCGCGATTCGCATCTGCTGGAGTTGACCGCGCCGGTGGGGGAAATCACCGTGTCCTTCCCCCGCGGCGACGCGGCCCCGGAGAGTGGACCGGGCCCGGCCGGTTACACCCTGCAACGCCAGGATTCGAACACCTGGCAGATTGTCGGTGAGAAATACCCGGCGGATGCTGAAAGCGTGCAGTTGTTTCTGAAGGCCCTGGCGGGCTTGCGGATTCCGGAATCGGGGTTTGTGAAGGATGTGGTGACCGAGCCGGACCTGCCCGCCTACGGGCTCAAGTCGCCGATGCGGCAAATCACTTTGAGCGCCAGGGCAGGCGACACCAACAGCGTTCTGGTTCAATTATCCTTCGGCACCAACCAGAACCAGGAGATCTTCGCCCGGCGCGCGGACGAGGATTTCATCTATGCCATAACGCCGGAAGATTTCAACCGGCTGCCTGAAGCCGCGTGGGAATTTCGCGAGCGACGGCTCTGGAACTTTGCCGAGAGCGCGATAGCCCAAATTACGATCCACCAGGACGGCAAAACGCGGCAGGTCGTCCGCCACGGGCTGAACAAATGGTCGCTCGCCCCCGGCTCCCAGGGCATCATCAATCCGCCCGCCCTGGAGGAAACCGCCCACCGGCTGGGCGAATTGACCGCGGTCGGCTGGGTGGCCCACAACGTGACCGAGTTGGAGAAATACGGCTTCAAACCGGAGAACCTCTCCCTGACCGTTGAGCTCAAGGACGGCGCCAAATATTCCGTGGATTTCGGCCTGCCCATTTCCAATCAGACCGCGCTGGCGGCCGTGATGCTCGAAGGCGAGCGTTGGGTGTTTGTGTTTCCCCCGGCACTCTACCAGTTCGTCTCGAGCTATCTCACCATTCCGGCCAGCGTTCCCTGATATGCCTGCGCCCTCCGGCTTCTGGCGAAAGTGCCGCACCGGTTTCCGTTGGTGCCGTATCATCGTCTGGTTCACCGCGCTGGCCTTGGTTTGCGCCCTGGGCTGGTTCAATCGCATCGGCCTGCCGGATTTTTTGAAACAGCGCCTCGTGGCGACTCTGCAGGCGCGCGGCATCGATCTGGCCTTCAGCCGGATGCGCCTGAACCTCGTGCACGGCCTGGTCATCGAGAACGTGCGCATCGGCCACGCCGAGGAGCCCGATGCCCCCGTGCTTTCCGTGGCCGAGGTCCAACTGGAATTAAACTATCGGGCGCTATGGCACCGGCAATGGCAGATCGACGGGCTGGTGCTGCGGCAGGGCCGGTGGACCTGGCCGCTGTCGCCGACCAACGCCTTCGAGCTCGGAAACATCTCGACCGAATTGCGTTTCCAAGCCAACGACACCTGGTCGCTGGACAATTTTCAAGCCGACTTGGCCGGCGCCAAGCTCACCTTGTCGGGCGACGTCAGCCAGGCCTCGCAGCTCCGGCGGCTGGCCCTCTTTCAAGGACGGCACTCCGCCGGCCTGGACGCCTGGCGGGCACAGGTGCGGAAACTCTCCGACCTCCTTGACCAGATTCATTTCAGCGGAACGCCGCAGTTAAGTCTGGTGGTGGACGGTGATGCGCGCGACCTTCGCTCGCTTGTCGTGCGCCTGAATCTGAACGCGCCGGCGGCGCAAACCCCCTGGGGTGACGGGCGCACCATCCAGCTCACGGCCACGCTGACGGTGCCGGGCGATCTCGCCGGGCTGGCAGACTCATCTTTGGCCTGGTGGACCAACGCCGTGCCGTACCGGCTGAGTTGGACGGCCCGGTTGCAGGATCTGCGTTCGGCGAAGTTAAATGCCGATTGGCTGGTGTGCAGCGGGATCTGGCAGATGCCGGAGCTGACCGTCACCCAAATATCCGCCGGCTTGGGCGGCGGACAGCTCGACGCCGGCGCGCGGCTGAACGTGGCCACGCGCGAACTCACCTTCACCAACGTATCCCGGTTCGATATTCATGCGCTGGCGGCATTGGTGACGGAAAAGACCCGGGAGCGGCTGGCGGAGTTTGTCTGGACCCAGCCCCCGGCCCTCCAGGGCAGCGGCTCGCTGATGCTCCCGGCCTGGACCAACCGCGCGCCGGACTGGCGCACCGAGGTGCAGCCGACCTTGCGCTTGAGCGGGGAGATGACTTTTGGAAACGCCACGGTGCTCGGCGCCCCCTTGGATTGGGTTCATTCGCACTTCTCCTACTCCAACCTGCTCTGGCAGCTGCCGGATCTGGCGGTCGTCCAGGCGCGGAGCCGGCTCACCTTCAGCGGCGGCGAAGATGACCGCACCCGGGTGTACCGCTGGCATATCCGCGGCGTGTTCGATCCTGACGCCGTCCGCCCGTTCTTGACGGCGAGCAATGCTTCGCGCGGATTCAGCCACTTCACCTTCGGCGACCTGCTCGCGCTGGAATTGGACGTGGGGGGCCGCCTGTACGATTACGACAGCATCAACGCGCGCGGCCGGGTGGCTTTGACGAATTTCACCATCCGCGGCCAGGCGGTGGACAATGTCGCGGGCGAATTGCTTTACACCAACCGCGTCCTGACGTTTTTGAATCCCCGCTTGTGGCGCGGCGCGCAAACGCTGACCGCTGAGACCGTCACCCTGGACTTCAACCGCCGTCTGATCTATTTCACGAACGGCTTCAGCACGGCCGATCCGAAGCTGGTGGCGTATGCGATCGGCCCGAAAACCGGGCGGACGATGGAGCCGTATCAATTTCTGCAGCCGCCGACCGCCCGGGTGAACGGTTGCGTCCCGTTGCGCGACATGAATGGACCCCGGGATACGGAAGGCGCCAACCTGCAGTTCGACGTGATCGAGGGTGGTCCGTTTCAATGGCTGAAAATGCAGTCGCCGAACATCACCGGCACCGTTCTATGGCTGGGCGGATCGCTCATTTTGACCAACGTTCAGGCGGCGTTTTACGGCGGGACCGGGTGGGGCCGGGCCTCCTTCGATTTTCAGGTCCCGCACGAGGGGGCCGACTATGATTTCAGCGTGACAGTGAGCAATGTGGACCTGCACCGGCTGATGGTGGAGGTGTCTTCGCCGACCAGTCGGCTCGAGGGGATATTGACCGGGCAGTTGATTGTAACTCACGGGGACTCGCGCAACTGGCGGACCTGGGACGGTTACGGCCGCGCGCGCTTGCGGGACGGGTTGCTCTGGGACATTCCGATTTTCGGCATACTGTCCCCGGTTCTCAACACCTTCTCCTCCGGGCTGGGCAACAGCCGCGCGACTGATGCCACCGGCCGGTTCTCCATGACCAACGGCGTGATTTATTCCGACTCCTTGAAAATCCAGTCCAGCACGATGCAGTTGGATTACATGGGCACGGTGGATTTGTCCCAGAACGTGAACGCGCGGGTCACCGCGCAGTTGTTGCACAACGCCTGGGTGATCGGCCCGGTCGTCAGCAAGATGCTTTGGCCGGTCAGCAAATTGTTCGAATACCACGTCACCGGCACATTGCAGAAGCCAAAGAGCGAGCCGGTTTATGTCATCCCGAAACTCCTCCTGCTGCCCCTCCACCCGATCCACGGGCTGCAGGAGCTGTTTCCCGGCGGCGAGACGCCCACCAATTCGCCCCCCGCCCAATGATCCGGCCGGTCGAGGCCGAAGCGCTTGAGGGGGTTCCTTTATTGCGTGGCCGGAGCGGAATGAGTCTGGGTGCCCGTGGGCGTGGTCGCGTTGTTGGTGGACTCGGAAGGCAGCGACATATTGAAGAAGCCGTCGCCCTGATGTTTGACTTTGGCGTTCCGGATCTCGCGTTTGCGCTCGGCGTCGATCAGTTTGCGTTCATCCACGGCTTCCTGGGCCACGGCGGCGGAAACCCCCGGCAGGCGCTGTCCTTCCCGGATGGTCTGCGCGGATGCCAGCTCCGGCGTTTTCAAAACCGTCGGCCGCATCAGCACGATCAATTCCTCCCGGTTCTTGCTGTCGGACCGGCTGCTGAACAACGCGCCGAGGATGGGGATGTCCTGTAAAATTGGCACCCCCGTCCGGCTCTTGGATTTGTCCGAGCGAATGAACCCGCCCAGGATGATGGTATCGCGATCCCGGACGGCGATTTCGGAACTCAGGGAGCGCTTATTGGTGTTGGGCACCTTGTTGCCGTCGATGGTCGTATACCCGGAGACGTCATCGATTTCCTGGTTGATATCCATGACCACCAGGCCATCGGGGTTGATAAACGGGGTGACATCCAGTTCCACCCCGACCGACAGCTGGGAATATTGAGAGCTGTTGCCACCCGCGTAGCCGCCGCCGTAATAGGTGCCGGTGATGTACGGCACGGTGTTGCCCACAAAGAAGGTGGCGGCCTTGGCCTGCGAGGTCTGGATGCGGGGCCGCTGGATGACGGTGGCATTGTTGTCCGACGCCGCCGCCTGCAGGGCGATGTCCCACGTGTTGCCGATGTTGCCAAAGTAACTGAAGTTGTTCGGTGAGGTGGTCAAGCCGGGCAAGATGCCCCCATTGGTGGAGACCTGGTTCAGGAAATTATAGAAAGGCTGCGCATTGTTCATCAAGCCGGCGGTTTTCACGCTGGGGTCGGTGCTCCATTGCCGCTGCCGTTGCGCCGCCGACACCCCGAAGTCCAGCGAGTTGCCCAGGTTGACGTCAATGATGACGGCCTCGATGAGCACCTGGGCCAGCAGCACGTCCAGTTTTTCGATGACGGCCTTGATCCGCGCCATGTCCTCCTGCGTCGCGAACACGAGTAACGAATTGCTTCGCTGGTCGGCGATGATTTTCGCCTGGCCAAAGACCTGGATCTGGTCTTGTTGCCCTCCGCTGCCGCCGGCCCGTTGCATGATGGACTGCAACCGCTGTTGGAACGAGGACGCCCCAGTGGTACCGCCGGGGGCCGTCTGTGCGCCGAAAGTCCTGGGCTGATTCGGGTTGTTGAGCCCTTGCATCCCGCCGCCACCGAAGGCGCTGGAGGCGCCGCCGGGACGGGACATGCCGCTGACCGAGGCGGTTGGGGCACTGCCGAAACTGACCGTACTTCCGCCGCTGCCGCCGAGGCTGTTCAGGGCGTTGGCGATGTCCTCGGCCATGGCGTATTTAATCGCGATGACCTCATTGGTATATACCGCCGGCACCGACACGTCCACCTGCTCAATCATCTCCATCATCCGTTTGACATTTTCGGCGTTGTCGCGCAGCACCAGGATGCCGTTGTCGTCGATGGCCAGAATGTTGTTGGCCAGTTTGCCGAAGGGTTGAATGATCGGGACCATCAGGCTGGGCTTGAGGTACTTCAACTGGACAATGCGGGTCACGTACGAACCCATGTCCGGCAGCTGGTTCGCTCCGGCCTTGTTGAACTCCGCCCCGGCCGAATTCGCCTGGTCCACCGGCAGCACCTTGACAAACTTGTCGCCGATGTTCACCAGCGAGATGCCGTTGAGGGCGAGCACCGCCTGCAGCGCCTGGATCGCCTCGGTCTTGGTCAGGGGCGTTTCGGTCTTCAGCACAATTTGCGCGGGCGGCAGGCCCGCGCGCAGCAGGGTGCGCCCGACCAGCTTCGCGTAAACATCCAGCACCTGGTTCACATCCACGCCCTGGAAATTGATGATGCCGGCTGGAATCATTTCCTCGGGCGGCTTCGGTGCCGGCGGAGGGACATTGGCGTCGGGCGCCGGGGCCGGGGCCGGGCCGGGGGGCGTGCCCGGCGGGGTGCCGGGAGCCGGGATCGCATCCGGGGCGGCCGGAGCGGTTGGGGCGGGCGAGCCGGGGCCCGGTGGGAGGGACGGGGCGGGCGGGAGATTGGTTGAGGTCGCCAGGTTGATCCGGACGGGGCCGCGCCGCGGGCTGGATGCCGGCTGTGCCCAGGCGGCCAGGGCGGTTAGACAAAACATCAGGGCAAACGTGGTCGTTTTCATTTGGCGGTCTTGATTAAAGGTTTGGCGGCGGCCGGGCTTGGCCCGGCCGGCTTGGCG